>NZ_JAWRXB010000011.1:0-291383 GCF_046535245.1 Paraburkholderia sp. SIMBA_030 | reverse complement strand
GCGAACCCGAGCGCCCGATACCCCATCATGCCTCACGTGCGCCCCGTATTGCGAACGGCCTTCGCGAGGCGCTTACGCGGCAGACAGCGCGATAGCGACGAACATAGTCCTTTACTTCATGGTGTGTTCCCCAGAGTTGCCACGCGTAATTGGGTGGGTCTGACCGCATATACGGGGAATACTTGCGACTGGATTCGAAAACGGGATGCTCGCGATGACGCACACTGATGTGTCCAAGCCTTGATGACCGACGAGTTGAGCGATTATCTCCCGGCGTCTCGCTTGTTTTGCGGCTGACAGTTCAATGGATGGTTGCGACACGCTTCACATAAGCGTCGACTTGCATGTCAATTAACGGTGTCACAAGCACTGCGACGGCTACGTCACCTGACGCGGGCAGCAACCCAGCAAATGCTGCGATGCCAGTCCCGCAAACCACCATGACAGAGATAGCAGCGACGGCGACAAGTGAAGAAGCACGCGTTGGACTAAAATTAGCGAAACCCAAGACACTCATGATGGCAATCTCCCGTTGGTGCAGCCGTCAGTTGCAACGACCGTGCCGACGGACAAAGTGGTTTCCGGGCTGCCATGCGAGCCGGGCTGTCTGGCTTGTGGGTGCCCCGCGTGAGGGGACGAAAGGACGACTCGATGTTGGGTTCGGACAAACGTTTCGGCTTATATGTTGCCTGCAAAGCCGACACTTGCAATCCGCGCGTTTGGAAGTGCCGCTGGCAGGGAAAATCGAGACAGTTCGCACGCGTGCGAGCCAAATAGGGCCTGCGTCGCTTGCCATACTTCGACGGTCGGGGCTGGCAAACCGCTGGACCGGGACATCGTCTTGAAAAATGAAGAGCCGCATCACTTTAGTCGCAGCCCTGGTTCCCGGCATCCTTTCTCGTTTGACGTCTCGCGGCGGCCCATCTTGAAGTTGCTTCTCATTCAGAAGACCGGCCATGGACTGCAGAGCGGTAGTGTGTGCATTTCTACAGCGGACACCTGTTTCTCGACCTGTCTGGCGGTACGATTGCGCTTCCTCGCTTCTACCTTGCGACACAGGTCAGAAAGCAGCCAACCGGCACCAACCTCCGGTTGGTTCATACAGTGTCGGGCGAACTTGGTCTCACGCTCGAAATAGACGATGACGGAACCTGCCACGATGCGGTAGGTTCCGGTGTACCTGATGCCTTCAAGTTCGACCCGGACCAGTCGTGTTCTATCGCATCGAGACTCGGCCACAGGCGACGTAGAGGGCAAAAAAATGACATCATCTGTAGGCTTCTCAAAGGTCAATTAAAAACGCGTGGCTTGCGAGATTGAGAGTTTTGACCAAAAGCGGGGCACAAACACCCCACCGCCTGAAGTCGTGCGCTGCTACTTCGTAGCAGCACGAGTCCTCAAGCTTTCCCGTACGCGCCTTGCGGCGAACAGCGGAACGTAGTCCATGATTCGTGCATCGCGCTTGTAGTCTTCGACGGCATTTGCATACAACTGCGCCACAAGGTCTTCCGCATTGTCAGTGGACTCAGCGATTTCATGCACGATTTTCTCCGGGTCTTCCGTCTTCATCGAGCGCTCCGGTAGTCAGAGTAGGAGAATTGAATTCAAGGACATGCCAACCACATAGGCCAATGAATTTCGCCAATGCGCGATGGTGCCCACAGACACCAAATCAATTTGCATCTGTCAGCCGGCCGTGAGCAGAGGAGCCTCACTAATCGCAACCTTGCACATTACGCGTGACGGTCCCGCCGCCTCACGTGAGCGGACCGACGGCTTCCTGTGTCTGAACGAACGGGCTGCAGCTGAACGCCTGCTAACGGTTAGAACGGCGGCGCTTATCCGCCTCAGCTTTCTTGCACGTATCGGTCGGGAGCCATCGGCAAGAATTTCCGGACGTTGGATATCGGGCGGAGCCGATTTGATTGCGCCATCAAAATAGACGACGACGGTCCCAGCCATCACGCGGTAGCTATCGTAGCGCAGCTTTTTTAACGGAGGTTGAAATGAACGTACCAGTCACCGAAGAGCAGATTCGGACACTCGCTTTTTATCTCTGGGAAAAGGATGGCAGCCCGGCGGGTCGGTCGGAAGAGTACTGGGACAAGGCACGTCGGCAACTGGAGGGCGAGAACGCTTCACCCGCCGCATCCGAGGGAGACGTTGCGATGTAGCTGTTTTCGGCGGCGACGTCGCAATGCCGGGGACGCTGTGGAAGACGATAGCGTTAGCAAATCCCGCCACTGTCGCAGTGGTTCCTGCCAGACGCACGGTTTGCCTCGCGCGGTTCTAGTGCTGCCGCGTTATTGGCCGGCGCATGCCTGCGGACGATGTTGCGAATACGATAGCGCCAGTGATTACTGGCCCCGCACTCGCGCCATGTCTACCGTACTTCTGGTCGACGACGAGGACGCCGAAACGCCCGCAGCCCGGCACTGATGCGCTGCCCCTTCAATCGACCGTCGGCGCGTCGGGGGCCTATGATGAAATGACCGAGGTGCGGGAATCGCGCCTCCTAACCCAGAGGAGTAAAAATCATGGCCAAGAAAGACACTGAATCCAGCGTTTACAGCGTCACTGAGATTATCGGCACCAGCCCGAATTCTTGGGAGGATGCCGCGAAGAATGCTGTGGAAACCGCTGCGAGTTCGCTGCGCGATTTGCGCGTTGCCGAGGTCTGCAAGCTGGACATGAGGGTCGATGGCGGCAAGGTCGTCGAGTATCGCGCGCGCGTATCTTTGTCATTCAAGTACGAAGCCTGAGGGGCGGCTCGCTGCGACGAGGCGCACCACGGCTGAAGAATCCGATACCTATCTTTTTTGCAACGCCCCCCAGTCCTGCGCAAAGAGCACACCCCACTCGCGCGGGGTGTAGGGCGAAGCAGGTGCGTCGGCATTAAGAGGGGCGGAGCCGTAGCAGGCTGTGCGTCGTCGCGTAGTCATGAGTTGACTACGTTCGCGAATCCTTCTCGGGCAACGCCTCGTCGTCAGGTTGCGCTCCATTGCGTGCCGGTCGCACTGCCCATGTGCGGAGGTGATGCGTCGCCGGATTCATGCTATGCGGCCAGATGCTCCGGGGTCATCTCCGGCAACGTCGGAGCAGGAGGAAATACTCTCCAGCAGCCGTCGTCATGCCGGAAGAAGAACAGCGCGAGCTTCTCTCCGTCGTGCATGGTCTCAACGCACACATAACGCTTTCCGCCCGAGGCAGTACGGTCAAACGCAGTGACCCTTGCGGCCCGCAGACGATTGAACCCAAGCCATTTTTCCACTACCAAACGTAAGGATTGCTCGCCGGTATGGGTCATTTTATCCTCGCAGTCCAGTGAGAAGGCGCATTCAGCTGCACGGTGCTCCGCTAGCCGTATCAACGCAACGTGCATGCCAACGATGCTCCTCAAGTAGACCTGTCGGGAGGCGCGCCACCGTGCAATCCTTTGTCCTTGCCGACCCTCGCTCGGGAAGATGCTGGGAGCGCGGCGCCTATTGTCAACGCGACAAAACCATACAGACCATCGACCCTTCCGGGAACGCCTTTTGCCAGATTATTTTGTTAGCATTCCCCTCCCGTTTGCCCGTGTCCACGATACTGCTGGTTGACGACGACTTTAAAATCCTGCACCCGCTTCGGATGCTTCTGGAAGCGGAAGGGTTTCGTGTAGTACTCGCTCGGGACGGTGAGACAGGCGCTACCGTGACTGCCAACGAGCATCCGGACCTCATCGTGACGGACTGGATGATGCCAGGTGTCGACGGTGTGACGTTCTGCCGGCGGTTGAAGGCCGACGCAGCTACGTCCCGCATTCCTGTAGTCATGCTGTCGGGTGCATTGCCGCCATCGCCGGCAGAGCGCTCAATGCCCATGCCGTTGTCGCGTATGGTGATGACCGCTTCCCGTGGGATTGAATCGCCTTCAGGTATCGTGCGGGGACCAGCATCTGGCTTCGTGTTCTCAGGCGCTCGGAGTAGTATGGTCATGTACACCTAACCACCAGGAGGAGAGGCCATGACTGCCTGTCAGAAATGTGGTGGCCAAGGAAAAATCAAGTGCGAAAAATGTGGCGGGACGGGAAAGGTGCAGATAACCGAAATCGAGACTGTTTCAGACATGTCTCGCACGTCCACCACCATCACGTGCCCAAAATGCGATGGAGAGCGGTGGCAGCTCTGCACACGATGTTACGGTTCCGGAGAAGTCCATGATAACGAGACCTCCGATATTTTCGACCCCGAAGGCAGAGATACTTGACTTTCTCAGGAGAACGCCAGGAAGACTCAATTGGCAGTTGCAAGTGCGATAGAACTGTTGATGTATGGACCCGCCGCATACCCCTGCTTTCTAGTAATGGGTACGGTGGGCCTTTACATCAAGCAACGGACCGCCTACTGTCGGCCGAACAGGGGCAACCGTTTGGCGGGCGTTCGAACGCATGTGTGCTGGCGACCTGCAGTTGTTGCCGGTCGAGCTGCCCAGGTTCCATCGTGCAGTTGTCCTGAGCCTGGACGCATCCCGGCATGGCCGCCCGCCACGCAGGCGAACGATGCATTGCTTGCCGCACTTGCTATCCGCAGGCGCATCCGCTTCCTTGACGTCGCTTCGGGCCCCGGCTACCTTGCAGCGGCAGCCGCTGCGCGAGGGGCCAATGTTCTTGACATTGACTTCGCAGCGGCCATGGTCGAACTGGCAACACGTCTTAACCCTGGGTGTGGACGCCAACACAACATCGACCCTCATGCCGACATTGGACTGGCCAGTCTGCCAATTGGAAAGAGGTTCCAGCCGCAACGATTCACGACCCGCTCGGGTGGGCCAGCCGAATTTCAGCATCCGGGTCAGACTGACGTCGGCGACATCAACGCTGGGTGCAACGTCGCGCGCGGGCGGCGTCGTTGCGGTGATGGCAGCGGGGTTGCACCGACTTGGGTCGCAACTGGTCGCTTTGCGCACGAGGGAGACCATCATGCGAGTTGCTACGAAAGGATTACTGCTATCGGCATTCATTTTGAGTTTGTCTGGCGCCGCCTAGCGCAGGGTGCGGGCACAAGCGGTGGCGGGGGCACTGGTGCAGGCCAGGGCGGCACCGGAATGGGAACGCCGAATGCAAACGGAACTACGGAGTCACCATCTGGCGCGTCGGGCGCAAACACGATGGGGAAGTCGGGCGACATGTCGCAAAAGCAGATGAAGCCGAAGATGCAGAAGAAGGGAGGAATGGATGCACCTGCTTCCGACAGTGGCGGCATGAAGAAGGCGTACTGACAGCGGTGCTGTTGCGGAAGCGTCCTGGGTAATTTGCAAGGCCGAGTTCCGGTCAGGAGTGTTATGCGGTAGCGTGAGGAAACCGGATAGCGTCCGGCACGTCGTGGGTCGGCGCACAGCGACAACGGAAGGACGCGCCGCGTGCATCGCGCCGCCGACCAGTTAGCCTGCAAGAGTTATGGCTGCGCCGGGCGGTCGACGGTGCGGCTCCTCCTCAGCGTCCGGTTTCCGTCAGGGCAGCCGGCTCTTTGGGTCAGTTCCGTTCCCGTCGGCCGCGGATTCTTCTTCGTCTATCTGGGCCCGAGCCTGCTTCCAATACTCGTCGGCGCGTCCCTCGGGGCTGCCGTCTTTTTCCCAGAGCTCATAGGCCCGCACACGAATCTTCTCGTCCCGCGAAACATTGTCCATTGCAGTCTCTCCAGTAGATTACGCACGAACAGCTACGCACGATGTCGCCCGGCCTACCGTTTCGACGGCGGAATGCGGTAGAGCCGACGCGCGAGCAAAAAGCCCCCCTCTGGCGAACGCATCAAAACGATTGGCATTTGCGTGCAACTCCTCAACTGCTGGGCTTCGTGTCCTTGAAAGTACGACGCCAGACGGACCGGGCATCGTACGATTCAAGGATGCAGACTTTTCCCTAGAGCCGGCGCGTGACTGCGACGGACTATATCGGGACAGACTGCAGGCATGGCTGCACGGTTCACTCGTCGCACAGGTCGTTACACGGCCCGGCATATCGAACATCCAGACTGGAGCCGTCCCTGAAAACGAGTCGCTTCACGGTTCCAAAATCCGTAACGCTCCGAACGGCATCGCGTTTTACGAAGACGCCTGGACGCTCGTCAGGCAGAACCAGTTGCATCAGCGCGCCGAATTTTTGCATGGCATCGAAAAAACTGGACTCGCGCGACGGCTCGGTCGCTCCTAACCAGTAGACGATGGCGGCGCAGGGATTCTGGGCATCGCGCGCGAGAAACCTCAGCCTTTGTTCGGTATGGATGTAGGACGACGGTTCGATATGTGGTACATCGCGCATTCGATTCTCCGTTGTCTGCCCCTGCGTATCACGGCGCTGACGCGTGACGTAGACCTCAGGCATTCAGGTCAACCCAGATGCGTCCCCAGCGGGTCGCATACCTCAACGCCTGCTCGTCGTCAAAGAAGTAGTCCAAAGCAGCGAACGTCTCCGGCGCACGGCCGGGCTTCTCGATAACAAGGTCTGCGGCATGCAGACCACTGTGCGCGGGACATGCCCTTGCGATAAGTCGGTAACCTCGATGTAACGTCGAAACGGCCGCCGTCATTGCGTTATCTCCATCACGTTTCTTCGTCCACGCCGAAGTGTTTGTGGCGCGTCACTGCAACGACACGACTTCGCTGCAGTTGCCAGCGCGGCAACCCACGTATTGGGATTTCATGTCGAACGAGCATTCTGCGGTAAACACGCGACAGCTAAAACCAGTGTTAACTCTACGTATTTTGACTCCACATGCAAGTTGTAGCCGGTGAGTTCACTGTCAGTCGGCAGGACCGGGGAAGGTAGCTGCCAGCGGCGTCGCGCGCTCTGCTATATGCGTTTCCATCCAGAAGCATCAAGGCGGAGTGCGGCTAGCTGTCGACGAGGCGCAGTTTGTGCCTCGCACCTTTGACCGTCGTAGCATCTACGAACAGGCGTTGTGGTATCAATTTCTCCGGGGCCTTCGCTGCTCGTGACAGAGTCGCACTTACTCATGATGGTATGCCTTGTTGACGATTTTCCAATCATCATCAAATTTAATCAGCGTTAAATAGTCCGTAAACCGCAACCCCTCATAAAGAACAACGACTTTCGCCATTGCGACGCGGCCCGTCACATCGGTAGAAACAATGCGCATGTCAAAAGCTTCGCCGCTTTCCGCAGGTTTCGGTGTGCTCTCAACTTCATTCATCCATTCCTCGAGGGAAAAGCGGGAAAACGGACCCTGGTAGTACCCGAACAGGTACGCGTCTGGATGAAACGCCCTCCGAAGGAGCGCGGTATCACCTCGATGCATTCCGTCGAAATAGCCCTGTATCGTCCTGCCGACGGCGCTTAACTCACTGGTAGCGTTCATGTCTTTTCTCCTGTTTCCTTGCCTGGAAAAACAAACGGAACTGCGTCGCCGCTGCCGGAGGACGACATCATTGATACTAGGCAAGCACGCAGGATTTTCAACTTTAAGCAGCGGAATAACCTCAGCACGGCATGCTCATTTGGAAGCGCGTTGCCGTCGACGGCCGCATCGGGCACGTTTTCAGGCGGAATCAAAACCCGTGTGGCATCGGCCTCCAAAAGATGAAAGGCTTCAGGAATACCTCAGACGTCAAGGCTGCATTTATACCAACGGGATTGGCCATCGAACGAGGATTCGCGACACTAGCGCGAATATCACTCTGCTCACGACGGCTGGAGGTTGTATGCAGTGAAAAGCGCGTTCCAGAATGGCGGGGCGACTTTCCCCTCAAGAGCTGAGGTAGCACCAGAGGCCGTCAGTGAGAAAAGTCTGCAGCGTGCAGCTTTATCGGCTCGGCCGAGCCCCTCAGTACTTTTCGTTCAACAGCCGCGGCAATCCGCTTGTGTCCATCCGTATAAGCCTTCAGAAGGCGAGCGTCGCTTGCGCCGATGGGCGCCCAGAAATACTGTTCGAGAACATCCCGAGTAATCGAACATTGCACCACACGCCCACGGGCGAATACGACAAACTCAACGAGTTTTCCGTCCGTTGAAACGTTGGCTTCTACGGTGAGTGTGGTGTCCATGACGGTATTGGTTCTTTGTTGACCTTGGCGGACCGGCTGTCCTTGGAGGAGGAGCGTCGAAGCGACGCTGCTACCTCACCCAGTTCGCCGGCTTTTGCGAGTTTCTTCACATGCGCAGTCGAGACGCTTTGAAACTTCGCAACTGGCTCTGCGGGCAGCCAGTCTGTACTTTCGTCAGTTGCACGCGCTTGCCCAGGAGATGTTCCGGGCAGAGGCGGCTCACTCGCGCGCAATACTGCGACGAGCGATGCCCGACGTTCGGACATCGACTTTCCGCCTGCGAGCAATTCCTGTTCAAAGGCCCGCTGGAGCAGCTCGGGGACCGCGTCGCTGAGCGCCTGCGACAGACAGTCGAGCGTTTGTTTTCTTGCGTCATCGAGAACCGTCGCTATCAGCGCCGCGAGTTCTTCCGTCAGCGCGGTGGCAATGAACGCGAGCTCCGGTTTCAGGTCGTCGCGTAGAGACGGAACTTCCGATGGGTTGATGCTGCTCAGTACAGACTTGCGCTTTGCGGCCATCGTGGGCTCCCGAAAGTCTGTCAATAGCATGCACCCGCCATGAGTCCGTGTGGGGGCCGTTGAAATATTAACAGCGCAACCAGCTCGCGACTTCGATGTCGCGGTGCGGCGGAAACTCCGCAGCGACGCCGGAGGAGGTGAACTCCACCTGCATATGCGAGCCTCTCTAGCGGTAGCCGAACGCATCGGGAGCTCCGACCTTGAGTCGGGTATTTCAAGCAGGCAAGGAGTCGATGCTTTCCAACAGTCTCTGCAGCCGTTGCTGCTGGTTTGGCAAAAGTCCCGGCGTTGCACCTGCCTGAAGAACCCGCTCACGCCAGTAAGTTCTGGAGAATAGAGAATCCGCTCCTTCCGCCCGCAGCACCCGCTCGAGATGGGCAATCGCGGGGTCGATATCGCGGAATGTGTAGGGGCTGATGCCCGTCGAAGTTCTGTTAGTGGCAGTCATTGCATGTGCCCTGATTTACCTGCTTTTCCTGTCCGGCCTGCGTACGGGACGAACGCCGGCATCTAACTAGTCTGCTATAAAAAGCGTAGCAATATAGGTCGCGTTTTGTCATCAATCAATGCAACAGGCAGGCCGCGGCGATGACCCGGTCACACGGAGCTAGCGCCGGCACATACTGTTAGCCGCCGGTCCCGGGCGGGAACACCTGCCATGCGCCGTCATCGTGCCGGAAGAAAAAAAGCCCAACCGAACCTTCCGGTCGCTGTGCATCCACGCGTACGTAACGCCCGCGGCTGGAGCCTGTGCGACCGAATCGGGTCACCCGAATCGGCGTCGCCGCAGTTGAGGTCAGCCATTTTTCAACCAGCGAACGCAGGGACCTTTCTGCCGTGTTCATCAGCTCCTCCTTCAGTCTCGTTGCCGTGCCCTGTGGCACCCGCCTCGATGCGCCCCAGCCGCGAGGAATGTGGTCGCTTCGCGTGATTGATACCGGGCGAAATCAAATGCAGCCAGGGCAGGCGACCTGCGCAACGCCGCACGAAAATTTAGGGCTAGGAAGACGGGCTTCGTGACGGCGGGCGAGGCGCACTGGTTGCCTCCAAGCGTTCCGAGCGCCACTGATGGCGACCCGCAAGCAAGGCGAGCGGGAGCCCGCTTGGAGGATTTGGCCTCAGTGAGCTACGACAAGACGCTATTACTTCTCATTGGCTTCGACAGGTGCTGCAAGCTGTCGAGTCCGCTTGGCCGGAACCGATGCCACCGTGCTGATATTGCTCTGCGCAGTCTCTACTGCCTGCTTTGCGGCCTTCCTCGCAGCTTCATACGTCGTGTTCGCCGTCTCGCTTGCCGTGGTGATGAACGTTTTCCATGCTGCCGCAGCGGTTTCGCTTCCTGCCGGCGCTTTCTTCGCGAGGCTGTCGACAAAAGCCAGCGCATCTTGCTGGTACTGCTTGAGTTGCGCTTCGGCGACGGCCGCGAATTCGGCTTGAGTGCTGGAGATAATTTCGTGAACGCGGCGCCAGTACGACTGTGTTTTTTCTATGGCGGGTTGAGCGTGGCTTGCCTGTTGTGCGAACAACGCGTGCGGCTCGCCGGCTGAAACCGCCTTGAGCAGGATTTCCCGATTTTCGGCGAGGCTTGATTTGACCGCTTGCACATTCAGCTCGGCCAGCTTTTCGACGCCGTCAAAGATTTTGTTCAGGAGGCCAAATGTTGTGTCAACGCTGGCTTTCTGCGCAGCGACGATTTGTTCCGGGGGAAGACTGCTCATCACTAAACTCCATAGAGGTGAAGCGACTAATGTCGAAAAGTCAGATGAATCAGATCGCGCTATATCAGCAGCAAAGGCTGGTGCACTGCAGCAATACCCATTCTATGGGGGAGTGAGTGGATGTCAACCACCGGTTCGATGGCAGCGCCGAGCGGCGCGTGAGAACATGGGCGAACGCCCTGCCAGTATTGAAAGAGACAGAAGTTTAGGGGAATACCCTAGCAACCTTTTCGGTTCCTCAGGACGTCACTAGTGACCTTTTAGTCAGATGTGTGCAGCGCCACAAAAGCGTCACGGCCCATCCGCCAGCGTTGCTTCGAGCATCGTGGAATTCGACGACGAGAGGCGTTGAATGCGCGACAGTTCGTTACCGGAAGCCCGGGGCGCAAGATTGATGTGGGCGCAACGATTTACTGTTTATATTTGACAGCGGTTTATTGGCGAAGGAATAGTTGTACATGTAACCATGTGCGAGTCTGGTCGCCATACAGCGCTGCGAGGGTTAACTATGACGTCATGAGGCCGTCATAACGTATACGTAGATTTGACCGGCAGCCGGAGAGCGTACTAAATTGCATAAAACATAATATCTGAGAGAAGTTTCATAAGATGAATCGTTACACTAATACTATCGGTCATCTCGAGCGCAGTGCCGAGAATGACCGCCTGAGACGCGCCGTGGCCGCACGCCTTGACAGGGCACTCAAACGCGGCAACATCAGCTCGGCACGCGCGGCCAAGTGGTTGGAAGTGAATGAATACGACGTGCAATATTGGCGAGGCGGAATCACCGTCCCGCCGCTGAACGCTTGTATGCGTCTCGCCACCCTTCTCAATCTCGATGTTCACTGGCTTTGCACCGGGCAGCCTCAGGTCGCCTGATTCGCATTTCGCGGGAATCGCGAGCCAAGGGAGTTTCTTTCCCGTTGATGCCCATACGCTCTGAAGTTCGCAGCTCGTCGGCATCGCTTTCGCAATGACGCCGCTGCGCGGATTTCTGATGCGGCACGGCAGGTGTTCCCGCAGAACCCGGGGGTATCGATGTGAAGGCACTAAAACGAAAAGGGGCGTTCGACGAAGCACCGCGCCTGAATGAATACGAGATGGAGTTGTCGAGAGGCGCCTCGCATATCGCGAGCATGCTGTACGAGCAAAGCATGCTCGCGGCGGTTAGGGAAACCATTCTGGAATTCGAGGCCTCGCACGGACGCGACGACCTGAGGACATTTGCGCATGCCCTTTTCAGAAGACTGGAACAACGCGGGAAGCCGGCTGCGGGCAAGGTGCTTCGGGAGTTCATAGAGCGTGGTCGTCTACCAGAGCGGACACTCAGCGCACCGACCAGACCTGTGCCTACTCGCAAGCCCGTCGCCCAAAAGTGGCGAAGTACTCAATCAGGGAAGGTTAGCGAGTGTGAAAACAGGTGAGGCTGCGTGAATGCAACCGAACAGCAAAGCGGAAAAGAGCCCCGTTTGAAGGGGTTGTCGCAACAGACGAACGACGTCGCAGCCGCTGTATTGCTGCTGGCAGGCTTGCACTGAAGCGAAAACGAGCAGGACTGCTTGATAACATGCATTGACCGCGCCTTGGGAACGGAGCCAGAGGCGGGCCGGGGAAACGGGAGGAAGCGAAGCTGCCGTTCTCATGGTAAAGGCGGTGGTCATGGAAAAAATAGTGTGGTGGATGGAAGCGGCAAAACAGGCGAGTCGGCCGAATTTTCAATCGCCAGGCGTCGCATGGTTATCCGGTTTGACATTGAGACGACAGGCATTAAAAACCGAGCACGTTAGCAGTCGAGGGTGTGACTTACCAGGCAAAAATAGGGTGGTCCTTTAACCGCAGCAAGAACCGGGAGTAGAACATGTCAAAGCGAATCGCTTACGTAACCGGTGGTATGGGGGGGATTGGAACAGCGATATGCCAGCGGCTTTACACCGACGGGCTGACCGTTGTGGCGGGATGCGGGCCCAACTCGCCGAGACGGGAGCGGTGGCTGGCCGAGCAGGCCGCGCTCGGATTCTCCTTTATCGCCTCCGAGGGCAATGTCGGCGACTGGGAGTCGACGGAAGCCGCTTTTGCGAAGGTAAAGAAGGAGGTCGGTGAGATTGATGTGCTGGTGAACAATGCCGGTATTACGCGGGACGGCGTGTTTCGCAAGATGTCACGTGAGAACTGGAACGATGTCATCGACACGAACCTGACGAGCCTCTTCAATGTGACCAAGCAGGTCATCGAAGCGATGGTCAGCAAGCAGTGGGGCCGCATCATCAACATCTCGTCGGTCAACGGGCAGAAAGGGCAGTTCGGCCAGACCAACTACTCGACGGCGAAGGCGGGCATTCACGGCTTCACGATGTCGCTGGCGCAAGAGGTGGCGACGAAGGGCGTCACGGTGAATACAGTTTCGCCCGGCTATATCGGAACGGATATGGTTCGTGCCGTGCGCCCCGAGGTACTGGACGCAATCGTGCAGAGCATCCCGGTACGCCGTCTCGGGGAGGCTAAGGAAATTGCCTCGATTGTCTCATGGCTTGCCAGCGACGAAGCGGCCTTCGCGACAGGGGCAGATTTCTCGTTGAACGGTGGCCTGCACATGAGCTAGCAACCGCCGACGCCTGAACCGGCACGAAAGCGGCTGTCCCCGGCGCTCGCGGCAGAGCGCCGGGGACGCGGAAGCGCCTCGTGCGCGATGCTTTTTGCGCTGCACTTATTCCTCGACGACACGCAGATATTCAGAGACGTCCCGCGCCTGGCGCGCACCCAGATTGACCTGAGGCACCGGACCTCCCGTAGGGACAGTACGCCACGAACTTCACCCACACTCATGGAGACCCATATGTGCGATGTGCAATGCATCGAACCATCTTCATACCCCGTTAGGTCAAGGACACTGCGTTTTCTTGCGCGCGATGGTCAGCTCGCCGCCCGGTGCGACCACTTCGGGTTCAACGTTCCTTCAAATTAATGCTTCAACGCCTTCGACTTCGTCGCATTCTCGACTGCCCGGTCTGCCGCTTCGCTCGCCACTGATGCGGCTTTCGTCGCGGCGTCCAGGTTACTTTGCGCGACTTCGACGGCCTGCTTCGTTGCCTTTTGCACGCTTTCCTGAGCCGTGCTGGCCAGCGTGACAGCTTGTTTCAGAAAAGCGATTGCGGCTTCGGAGCCCACCGGGGTGTTTTGCGCGAGATTTTCGACGAACGATTGAACCTGGCGGCTCACCGCCTGGTACCGCGCATTGACGACCTCTGCCAGCTGCGTTTGCGTGGTCGTCGCAATCTCGGCAACCTGACGTTCGTACGTCAGAACCTTCTCGGCCGAGGGCAGCGCCAGCGTGTCTTGCAGCCCGGTAACTTCCTGTCTGTCCTGTTTTGCCAGCCCGTCTTGCGCGCGTTGGTACCAATCGGCAAGCGTCGTTTTCGCCGTATCGAGATTCAGTCTCACGAGCTTTTCCTCGCCCTCCAGCATGCTGCCGGCCAGGCCGAAGAAGAAGTCAAGATTAGCTCGCTGGGCTGCAGCAGCTTGTCCTTGAAAATCAGCCATGTTCACCTCCTGAAAATGGATGCCCAATGCCCAGCATGTTCGGCAACGGTGACCAACTGATGAAGCGCGTCGTATCGAAGCTCCTGTGTCGGCTTCATTTTCGACACTGGCTCCGCAGGCGTATGGGTCTCAGCCGCGATTGCCCGTACAACATCCTCCGCGCTGGGCTGCGTAAGGGTGCTCTGCGGGCGTCGACAGGTGCAGGAACTGCCAAACGACGAAGATTCCATTACAGGACGGTAGCGGTCGGGGTGCCAATTGAATCGGCCTATCTGGAGCATCCTTGAAGTAGTGTTTTTTCTCGCCGCCACCGACTGGATGTGTCTGCGCCCCTTATTGCGATGACAGTTTCGCCGGCGACCATCATCGCGATGGGTGACGACGTCGATTTCGCCAGTGGAACTTCCCGGACCCGCTGGCGACAAAAACACGTGATGCCAAACAGGACCTTTGAACAGGTCTTCGACAGACCCTTCGTCGTGCGAGCGTTTTCATTGAGCGCCTGCTTCACTCGAAGAAAGCGGCGGAGTGACTTCTGGCCGTGTACGGAACAGCGAAAACGGCATCCGTGTCGATTACAGGGGGCATTTAAAGCGTTAACTCAGAGCGGGGACGACGCGCAGCAACGGGCGTTCAGGCGCAGTGAAGCCCACGCGAACGACGTGCCAGCCCTGGTGATGGCGTTCGACTGCAAGCATCACCCCTTCGTAGCCTGAAGTACATAGGTTTGGTCAGGATGAGTTACACGGAGCATTGCACGCCATGAATCGTCGTCTGAACCTTGACGTACATCTGCAAAGCACTCTCAACCACAACGGCTCCAGGCGCGCCTTTGCGGCACGGCTGGACATGACCATCAAGCGCGCAAAGGTGACCTCCGGTCGGGTGGCCAGGTCACTCGGCGTCGCCGAACACGAGGTGGCCTTTTGGCGTGCCGGCGTTACCGTTCCGAAGAGTGCGGATTGTGAGCGCCTTTCAGAACTTCTCGACGTGGACGTCGCCTGGCTATGCGCAGGTCAGGCGTAAGCCACAGCATGTCATCGCAGTCTCATCGGACACGGCCTCGCACGTGGTCCGGCTTGTCGCCACTCACCGGCACCCCGGTCGGCTCACGTGCCTGGCCACTGCCATTGACCGGCAGCACGGTCGAAATGGCATGTTTGAATACAAGTTGCACGGCTGGGCCAGACTCCAGCAGAACTGCAAACTGGTCAAAGGCGGCCAGTTGACCGCTCAGCCTGATGCCGTTCACGAGGAACACGTTTACAGCGGTCTTGTCGTTCACGAGCATCTGCAAAAAATCGTCTTGTACGTCTGGGCGCGCGGTCATGTTCGAGGTCAAAGCGAGAGGTCATTCGATTGTACCGGCGATACCTGAAGCCGCCAGCCGGTCCGGAGGAACTGTGTTACTGCGACTCCAGGGCGTCGAGGCGCGCTTCCGCAATCTCGCCCGGGTGCTGGAGTGGTACGCGTTTAGCAACTGGAAGCATAGGGCAGCGCGACGGATGAAGGTGGCCGGATGGCCGGCGCAGAGATTCTGAGCCAGTCCGCGGCGCGCTCATCGCTGCAGCGGGTCAGCTCTGGAAGCAGTTCCGGTTGCGCTTGACGAGAACGCGTGGGTCGTCCTGGCTTGATAGTTGTGACAAGAGTGCATGCCGGGCGCAGACGCTGTATTGCCCGCGTCGTCGACGCAGGCTGCTGGATTCAATTCGGTGAGACGTTGGCGGGCCCGCGCGAAATCAGTTTAGCGTTATTCGAAGGAGGCGAATGCGGAGTGTGAGTCTGCATCACCTGTGTTTTCGTAAACTGAAGCGCAGCGCTCGCCAGAAGCTGGCGTCCAGTTGGAATGATTTGAGCCCCGATAACTATCCCCAGCAATCCCACGAGGGCCACCATTGGCGGCGCCGGCGAGCGTACACGAATCAGACTGTATATCGCGCCGGCGAGAATGCCACCAAGGAGCGAGAGAACATAAGGTTTCATTGGCAGAAAATTCCTCGGATTCGCGTATCAACGCGTTCGATGGCCGTCGCGAACTATGTGCATTCAGGTAATAGTCTTGGTCATTGCGCTGAAAGTGCGCTGAAAGGCCCGCACCGGAATGATGATTCCGGGTGCGAGCCTCGCATTTCGGCCCAGGATGCGTCACCCTGTCAGGTCTTCGCCGGGACCGGGGCGAGAGACTCGTGTTTCGTTTCGGTGCGCTGGGGTGCCTTATGAACCATGGTGTAGGCGTAATCGACGCCCATCCCGTATCCGCCGGAATGTTCCTTCACGATTTTCATCACGTCGTCATAGGTTTCTTTGCGGGCCCAGTCACGCTGCCATTCGAGCATCACCTGTTGCCACGTCACGGGCACGACGCCGGCCTGGATCATGCGCTGCATCGCATAGTCATGTCCGTGCTGCGACGTGCCACCCGAGGCGTCTTCGACCATGTAGA
Source organism: Paraburkholderia sp. SIMBA_030 (assembly GCF_046535245.1). Lineage (NCBI taxonomy): Bacteria > Pseudomonadati > Pseudomonadota > Betaproteobacteria > Burkholderiales > Burkholderiaceae > Paraburkholderia > Paraburkholderia sp. SIMBA_030. The sequence continues at coordinate 275,124 of NZ_JAWRXB010000011.1, read as the reverse complement.
TTTCGTAGCCGCCTTCGAGCATCGCGCAGAGAGCGAACGTCGTGTTGCAGACCTCCGTCCACAGGCCGGCGACGACGACCTTGTTCCGGCCGTGTTTCTTGAGTGCGTCGCGGACCTTCTGGTCGTCCCACGAGTTCATCGAGGTTCGCTCGAGAGTGGGCTGGTCCGGGAACACGTCGAGCAGCTCCGGGTACGTGAAGCCGGAGAAGCTTTCGCTCTCGACCGTCGTGATAATCGTCGGGATGTTGAATGTCTTCGCCGCCTTCGCCAGTCCTACGACGTTGTTCTTCAATACTTGCCGGTCGATTGACTGGACGCCAAAGGCCATCTGAGGCTGTTGGTCGATAAAGATGATTTGGCTGTTGGTCGGAGTCAGTACTTCCAGTTTCTCTTGGCTCATGATGCCATCCGTTCGTATGAGGTTTTAACAAAACGTCGCGCCAGATTTGAGCGCCGGAAGAGCCACTCGCGTTGCTCTAATGAAGCCAATAACGACGGGTCTCTCGCTGGAGAAAAAACATGACCAATGTCGTCTCGTGGTCCCAGAGAAGCATAGTCCACATTGCCTGGATGTGAAGTTAGGGATGGCGATACCAGGGACTTATTTATGGGTTCCATGCAATAAGATGCTTTTCTTTGGAGATGGAAAGTCATAAGCTGCGAGGGACTCGTTGTCCTTCAATAGCCGGTTTTTCGTTATGTTTTCGGTCAGTATGTGTATTGCCCGGAGGATTGCATCCGTCGTGCTGGTGCGCGTACTGTGATGCCACGTCATCTGTCGTTGCAAGATGGGGCGACACTTTTCGAAGCCAGTTCATCGAATACGTGTAGGTTGCTTGCGGCGTACTGGAGGAGGGTTGGTCGATGAAAGCGTATGTGTTTTCGCTGCTGGCTGGAATCCTGGTAGGCGTGGTCTATAGCTTGATTGGCGTGCCGTCACCAGCGCCTCCTATCGTCGCCCTGGTGGGCCTTTTAGGCATACTCGCGGGCGAACAAATTTTCCCGGTTGCAAAAAAGATGCTTTCCGGAGCCAACTTTCGCGTGGCCTGGAGGGAGGAGCATTGCAATCAACACCTGTTTGGGTCTTTGCCTGGCCGGAACTCCGGAGGACCTCGGCCCATCGCGGGAGTATCGTCTGAGGAGAACCGTTCATGACGTCTCATCAAGATACGCCGGACTTGATTCTTATTAATGGCCGGTTCACGACATTAGATAAATCGAAGCCAACTGCCACTGCGGTTGCTATCAAGGACGGTAAATTCATTGCCGTCGGCGGCGACAGCGAGATAAGTCAACTCAAGTCCGATAGCACGCGCACCGTCGACCTGAAGGGACGCTCAGCTGTCCCGGGGTTAATCGACAACCATCTTCACATCATCCGTGGCGGGCTGAATTTCAACATGGAGCTTCGGTGGGATGGTGTGCGCTCACTGGCGACTGCCATGGAGATGCTCAAGGCGCAGGTTGCTATCACGCCGCCGCCACAATGGGTACGTGTCGTCGGTGGATTCACGGAGCACCAGTTCGACGAGCGTCGTTTGCCGAGCATCGAGGAGCTGAACGCCGCAGCACCAGACACACCGGTTTTTATGCTTCACCTCTACGACCGCGCGCTGCTGAACGCCGCGGCGTTGCGAGTGGTGGGCTACACGAAGGACACGCCTGAGCCCCCTGGAGGCGAGATTGTGCGTGATAGCGCGGGCAATCCGACAGGGTTGCTCCTGGCGAAGCCCAACGCGGCCATCCTTTATGCGACGTTGGCAAAGGGGCCAAAGCTTCCTCCCGAATATCAGCTGAACTCGACGCGGCATTTCATGCGCGAGCTGAATAGATTGGGCGTCACCGGAGCCATTGATGCCGGTGGCGGTTTTCAGAACTTCCCCGAGGACTACGAGGTCGTCCAGAAGCTTGACGCTGAGGGACTGCTGACCATCAGGCTGGCCTACAACCTGTTCACTCAAAAGCCCAAGGGTGAGAAGGAAGACTTCCTCAACTGGACGAAGACGTCGAAGTATAAGGACGGGAACGACTACTTCCGGCACAACGGTGCAGGCGAGATGCTCACGTTCTCCGCGGCGGACTTCGAGGACTTCAGGGTGGCGCGCCCGGACATGCCTCCGGAAATGGAAGGCGACCTCGAAGGCGTCATCCGCGTGCTCGTTGAGAATCGCTGGCCGTGGCGCATGCATGCGACGTACGACGAGACCATCAGTCGTGCGCTCGACGTGTTCGAAAAGGTAAACCGCGATATACCCCTTGCCGGCCTGAGCTGGTTCTTCGACCACGCGGAAACGATTACAGAAAAGTCGATGGACCGTATCGCTGCTCTCGGTGGGGGGATTGCGGTCCAGCATCGGATGGCGTACCAGGGCGAGTATTTCGTCGAGCGATATGGTGAGAAAGCTGCTGAGGGCACGCCTCCAGTTTCGCGAATGCTCGAGAAGGGGATTCACACATCGGCGGGGACCGACGCGACTCGAGTTGCGTCCTACAACCCGTGGGTCTCCCTGTCGTGGCTGGTGACCGGCAAGACTGTCGGCGGCCTGCGCATTTATCCCCAGCGCAACTGTCTGGACCGTGAGACGGCCCTGCGCATGTGGACCGAGAAGGTCACCTGGTTCTCGAATGAAGTCGGCAAGAAAGGGCAGATTGCAGTTGGTCAGCTCGCGGACCTTATCGTCCCTGACCGCGACTTCTTTGCCTGCGCCGGGGATGACATCGCTGGCACGTCGTCCTTGCTTACAGTTGTAGGAGGCAAGGTTGTGTATGCGACTGGCGAATTCGCCTTGCTGGACGATTGTCCGCCTCCTCCGGCGATGCCTGACTGGTCACCAGTGCGCAAGTATGGCGGGTTTGCCGCGTGGAAGCAGGGCGACGCGTCCGGTGCTCCGCTGCAACAGGTTGCGTCCGCAGCATGTGACTGCGCGCGAGCTTGCGGCATACACGGACACGACCATCGACGCGCTTGGCTCAGCAATGCGCCGACATCGGACTACAAGGGCTTTTGGGGAGCGCTGGGATGCGCGTGCTGGGCGGTCTAGAACGGGGGCCATTGGTGGACAGTCCATCCTGGGTCGCGGCGCTACTGCGTCAACCGTGGGTAATGCCACTGGTCCGCATCTGTCTCGTTTCAGCGTACCTCATTGGCGGCGTCACCAAGTTGTTGCATTTCGATGCTGCGGTCGCTGAGCAGGTGCACGTCGGTCTCCACCCGGGGCGGCTCTGGGCTGCAATGGCAGTTTTCGTGGAGATAGCCGGCTCCCTGTGCGTTATCTTCAACAGGTTCACCTGGCTCGGAGCGGGAGGGCTGGCTGCATTGACGGTGGTGGCGATGCTCGTGGCGAACAACTTCTGGCGTCTGGACGGTGTGGCGCGCTTCATTGCGTTGAACAGCTTCTTCGAACACCTCGGGCTTATTGGCGCCTTCGTAATGGTCACCTATCTGGCCAGCGGTGAGCGACGCTCTCGCGTCTAAAAGAACAGCATCGGAAACTCACTATCATGCGTAACGTTCAATCTCTGGGTGTCGCCGTTGCTCTTGCTTTTGGCCTCGTTGCGGTTGCCCCGTCGATTTCTTTCGCAAAGGCGAACCTCGGTACGCCGCAGTCGGCGTCCTTCTCTGTTGGAACGCAATACGACATCACTCACGTGTATGTGGCACCGGAGGACTTTGACAAGTTCACGGACAGCTTCGTCGCCACGTCGTGACGGTCCAAACGTGCGGCAGGCATACGATGCACTATGGGCGGACTACGAGTACGAGAAGTGGCGGTTCATCGGCTACGTGACGCAGCCTGTTCAGTACCGCGAAATCTCGCCATTCGACGGCACGTCGAATCGCCAACTGACCTTTAGCGGCGTGCGTTTCGAACGTCAGGGCGTTGGGCCTGGAGACCTATCTGGATATTATTCGCTTTACACCCGTGACGGCGCGCGGTTCCTCGATGCGCAAGGCGATGAGCATCGCAACGTGTTTGACCTGCGATATACGGGGAAAATCGCTGCAACAGGCCGTTCATTTCCGGGTCGGAGATTTCAACCGCGAGCTGGGCGGGAGCAACTCGGACTATGTTGGGCTGGAGCTGAAGTATGGCTGGTAGCGTCGAGCGGGCGAGCCTCGGACACCGTATCATGCGAGAGAAAAACAAGCTTTACGCTGCCTGTCAAGGCAGCGCTCGTGCTCTCGAAATTGCCCATGGATAATGTCCAGTTTTTCCATTACCTGCTAGTGCTGATGGCGGGCGCGTGCGTTCTGACCTGGCTCGCGGACCGTGTGGCATTTCCTCCCGCGCTCGCGCTCCTGGTCGGCGGGTGTTGCGCAGCCCTGTTTGGCGGGCATTCGCCCGAAATCGACCCCGGTCTTGTGCTTGCAGCGGTCCTTCCGCCGCTCCTGATGTCGAGTGCGTTTTATACGGCGTGGGACGACTTTCAAAGAGAGGTCGGCGCCATCATTTCCCTGGCATTGGGGGCCGTGATGTTCACCACGGTCGTCGTCGCGGCCGTCGTGCACGCTGTTAACCCTTCGTTGCCGTGGAGCGCATGCTTCGCATTGGGCGCCATTGTCTCGCCGCCTGACGCAGTCGCTGCGAAGGCGATACTTCAACGTAATCCGCTGCCGGGCAGGTTGGTGACCACGCTCGAGGGTGAAAGCCTGGTCAACGACGCGTCGGGTCTTCTGCTTTATCAGATAGCCATTCTGTCCGCATCGACGGCCAACATTACGCTGGCAAAAGGCGGCAATCTCTTTCTCGCGCTCACCGCCATTGGAGTCGCAGTAGGAGCTCTGAGTGGCACGGTGATGACCTGGTTGATAGCCAGGATTGAGGATGTCGCTATCGGCATCACGGTGACATTCATCATGGCGTGGGCAAGCTACGCCATAGCTGAGGAATTGGGCGGTTCTGGTGTCCTCTCGGTTGTGACGTGCGGACTAATATTGGGGATTTGCCAGCATCGGATTTTCGGCGCCAGCATGCGTCTGAAGGCGAAGGCCACATGGGAAGCAGTCGAGTTCATTCTTAACTCTCTGGTGTTCATCCTTATCGGCCTTGCACTGCGCGGCATCATGGTCCGCATGCAGCAGGAAGATTCGTTGCTGGTCGCTGGCCTGAATATGGCCATCCCGACCATCATCGCTACCTTCGTTGCGAGACTGGTATGGGTCGGCGTCGCGATGTACGTTCCGGGGCAACTGTTCAAGAAGACGAAGGTGGTTCGGGCCTGGTCGCTCCGCGAGTCTGTGATTCTCGCGTGGGCGGGTATGCGCGGAGTGGTCAGCCTCGTGGCCGCACTTGCGTTACCCAACGATTTTCCCGCGCGCGACCTGATTGTCTTCAGCTCCTTCGCGCTCATCATTTCCACCCTGGTCATCCAGGGTGGGACGTTATCGTTTTTGATTCGCCTCGTTCGAATTCGTCCGGTGAGGCGCCAGACGATGTCTGAGCTGGAGGCGAGGTCAAAAACATTCAATGCGGCGCTGCAGGAGCTGGAAGCGCGAGAGGCCGCCCGCGAGGAGGCCGAGGATGTTGCGCTTGAGCGGCTTGTGGACAAATACAGGATTCGGGTAAGCAATAATGACCGAGCCCATCGCGAAGGAGCCGAGCAGGTCAATGTCAGAGCGCGACAACTACGCCTTGAACTGGAAATGGTGAGCGTGTCGCGCCGGGAACTGTTGAAGCTCAAGGAGGCAGGGCGCATTGACGATGCGGTCCTGCATCGGATAGAAGCCGAACTTGACTTCGAAGAGCTGAGGCTCTTGCGCCTCCTGGAGCCCTGACTGGAGCGTGCCACGCGCACAGCCCGTGCAGCTGCTACTACCGGTGCTACCGCAAGCAACGAAACCGGACGACGACGCGGAGCTTGCTCGCGGCTCGCCTCCGACGGCACGGATGCGGGCTCGGATGCCAATATCGGCGTTGCGCCCCCCGGATGTCGACCTGGTCTGCGAGCGGATTCCCCCTTGCCAACGGACCCGCAGGCACGGGTGAGCGCCCGCATATGCTCATGATTGACGCGAGCCGAACATACCCTACACCGGTGCCTAACATTACGCGTGCGATTGCCGGAGACCGCAAGACCGCCAGCCTTTTATCCAAGTTCCAGGAAGCGCTTACCCTTAGACATTCTTCTTTCACCAAGCTCGGGCATGTCTGCCCTCGCTGTCGCCCATATCTTCGCGTAGCAGCAGGCCTTGCTGAGCACAGAGAAACTCTCACCCGAACAATTCCACCCCGCGGAGGCAATCGCGGAGCGTGTGCACCGACGTGCACTGCATCGACGGCGTATTTACTCAGTGATAGACGATGGCCAAATCTGTCGAAGCCACTTCTCGCGTTGCTCTGGCTCCGGCTAGTCGCCCCTGCTTAGATTGCCGAGGGCCGACGTTGCCAGGTACTAGCCGTGGTTATCGACCCAGGCGCGTGCCCAGCCTAGTCCCGCGAACTGAGCCTCTTCTTCCGTATCGAAAACACCGACTACCCCCGAGGCTTCAACCATCTTTGTGTCGCGGGTGATGGTCCCGCTGCCTGCGTATCGCTCAGGCGAAAGAATGTCCTCCTGCTGAAGTATGGCGTGACCGAAGATGCGGTATCCCTTGTAGCTTCCCGATTCCATCAGCGCACGACCTCAACATACGAGTCGACGGAAGGTGCATGGGTCCGCGTCAGGACCGGAAACATACCTGGTAGTGCCGGCCAGGTACCTTTCATCCTTCAGGTCCGGCCCTGAACCGTCGCGTTACGACGTGGACCTCGGTTCGGGCCAAGGCCACCCTCTCTTCTCGTTGCGGACCGCGACATCCAAAGCCGCGGCCGGCTTCGCCAAAAGCGGCGCCTCAAGCGACCAAGCTTCATCTTCGGCATCGTGCGACGGTTTGACCACCGAGTCCTCTTCGATACCCGAGAGTCCCGTGCCGAACCACGTCACTTGCTTCTGGACGTAGCTGATATACGCGTTCCAGCCGTCAACATTGCGGCTGAAAAGATGGCGCTGAACGCTTGACGCCAAGGCGTCGCGATTGAGCTCCGCCTCAAGCAGCTCCCTTGGCCACATGCAGAACGCACTAGCAACGCCTTGGCTGAACGCTGCCACCGTCACATCGGGCGACAGTGCCCGGAGGAACTCGAAATTCTGCAAAGAATCGTTTCCCTGCGCGAGCTGCGTCACCAACGCGCCTGGTTCGCTTGTCCTGGCCAAGCAGCTCAGGGCGTCGAGCATGTCGCCAAGGTGCAGCAACAGTTCTCGTCTGTCAAATCGGTCGTCCATGCAGTTTGTCCGCTGATTCATTCCTTGGGTTGACACGCTGTTTGGGCGCAACGTCTTGTCCGGTCGCTTCATATCCGGCGTGTCATGACCGAAAGGTCGACGTATTCTGATTGGAAGAAGCGGCAGTGCTGTCACTATCGGCGAGATGGCATCGCCATTTTGCGGCGCGACAACGTTTCAAACAACTCGAGTCACGGTCAACATTCGTCGCTTCTCAGTACATCCAATGCCGGAAGGACAAATGCGAACCAAAGTTCGCATTTGCAGACACATTAGCGCAACGGGAGCAGCAGTCTTACTGGACGGTGGACACCGTAGCGACGAACTGCTTTGCAGCCTTGTTGGCCGATTCGTAGGTCGCGTTCGCTGCGGAGAAGACTGAGTTCCACGCAGCTATAGCCGATTCACTTCCTGCAGGCGCGTTCTTTTTGAGGGTTTCGACGAACCCTTGAGTATCTCGCTGCAATTGCTCGCCCTGCGCTGTCGCGGCGGCCGAAATCTCGCTTTGAACTTGGGACACGATTTCGTAAACGCTGCGACCGTACGCGACTACCTTTTCCGCAGCAGGCTGGGAGAGGCTTGCTTGCAATGCGAGCAGCTCGCCCGGATTGCCGGCCGAAATGGCTTTGGTCACGATTTCCTGGCTTTCGGCAAGAGCCGCCTTGCTAACCTGCAAATTCAACGCGACCAGCTTTTCGAAACCTCCAAATGCCTTGTTCGCGACGCCAAAAAATGCGTCCAGGTTGGCTTGCTGGGCGGCAATCAACTGCTGAGGGGTAAGAGTGCTCATCACTGCTCCGTAAGGTAAGGCGGCAAGGGCTACGAGTGAAACCGGATACGCGCCAAGATGTGCGAAAGTTAAATGCTGCGCTGCACCATGAGTCCATTGTACGGGTCGACCTCAGGAAGTCAAACAGTTTCGGCGCGAGACGGCTAACTGCTTTTGCTGCACATCCATCGACGGATGTATCGAGACGCCTTACGGGTACGACTGAAGACCAATCCCATCTTGACTGCCCCTTATATCGCAACGGGTGCTGGCTGTGCGCCATCCGCCCTCGCGGCTCATGCGCATGGCGTTAACCCTAGCAAGACAAGACCGATTTCTGGCTCTATCCTCTGGATACAGAGTTCGGAACCCAAAAATCGGAGTTCGGAATTCAAGCCCGACCGAGCATCCCGATTAATCACTGGAGGAAACCAGACATGAGCGTCAAGTCAGACAAGATGGATGAGCAAAAGCGCACGGGTGGCTCCGCCCTGGTCACAAGGAAGCTAATTCCTTTCGGCGGGTACTTCACGAACAAGGTGCCCGAGCACGACGCCGAACTGACCGAAACCGGGCCGGGCACTCCTATGGGGGAATTCATGCGCCGCTTTTGGCATCCGGTGTGCATGTCCATCGAGCTAACCGATACGCCGCGTTTTCTCAAAATTTTGAACGAAGAGCTCGTGGCGTTTCGGGATAAGAGCGGCCGTGTGGGTGTGCTGCATGCCCACTGCGTGCACCGCGGCGCGTCGCTCGAATATGGTGCCATCCAGGAACACGGCATCATGTGCTGCTACCACGGCATGGTTTTCGACGTCGATGGCACGTGCCTGCACGTCCCTTTCCCGAAGGGCGAGGAGAAGGAAGCCGAGAAGTTCGCCTGCTCGATTCGCCAGGGCGCGTACAAGGCGGTCGAACGCAACGGTCTCGTTTTCGCATATATGGGTCCCCCGGACGACGAACCGCCATTTCCCGAATGGGAAGGCGACTTCACGGTGGCGGAGGGCGATGAACTGGTTCCGTACAGCAACTTCCAGCACTGTAACTGGCTGCAGGTCCAGGACAATGCCGCCGACAACTATCACCCGACGGCCTTGCATGCCGGCAAGAACGTCGTAGATGGACACTATCAAGGCACGACGTTCGACGAAGTCGGCGCCGCATCGATGGAAGTCGCGCCTGACATGAATTTTGTCCCGGTGCAGAGCGGTCGTAGTCTCGCTTGCGCCGGCGCTCGTCGAGTCGACAAGGACAAGCTTTTTGTCCGCGTCCAGCATCAGGTGCTGCCGAACCTCAGCCTGCATGCTTACACATCCGAGGACGGCTCGAAGAAGAAGCTTTTCAGCCGGTTCCACATCATCCGCTGGACGGTTCCGGTTGACGACGAAAACAGCAAGATGATTGGCTGGCGCGTTATGGGCCCGGGCATAGACACGCGAGGTATCGGCAATAAAGAGCTGGTCGGCTACGAGTCCATCGATTTTCTGGAAGGGCAGGTCGCGATGCGCCGCCCTGAGCGCTTCGGCAAGTACAAGCTGGAAGACCTGCCGCCCATCCCGCAGAATCACCGGGGGCGCGCGAACTATAAGGAAGCGCAATACGCGCCGGGCGACTACGAAGCCATCATCAGCCAGCGACCCATCGCTATCCATTCGCTCGAAAACCCCACCAAGTTCGATGCAGGCCTCTACCAGTTCCGCAGGATGTTGCGTGACGCGGTACGCGGCACGAATGCGGCAGCATCCGCACAAGGTTTCGCCGAGTGGTTCCGCGAACTCGGTGGCGCACCCAACAGCTATTGCTCCGGCAACGTGTTCGAGATTGCCGAAGGCGAGACTGTCGAGGATGAGATTGCCCGCCGTCGGAAAGTCCTCAAGACTGTCGTCGCAATTCTCACCGAAAGCGAAAACCTCAAAGGCGATATACGCGCTGAATTCGTCCGCGACAAGTTTGACGAACTCGAGCAGTCTCTGAAGCGCTGAGACCATGCGCCGTCTTTACGTGATTGCGTAAATACCAGCTGGGTCGGCCGCTCCGTTGTCGAATGGCAGGCTACCAGCGAGGAAGGGAGATAACGATGGAAACCTCACTGGAAACGGAAGAGGCCATTCAGGATATCGAAGCCGGCACGCTGGATGTACGCGTGAAGCAGGTACGGTACGAAGGGAGAGGCATCAACTCCTATGAGCTGACTAGCCCGGAAGGCGTGAAACTGCCGCCTTTTGAAGCGGGGTCGCACATTGACATCCACCTGAAGAACGGTGTGATTCGCCAGTATTCGCTATGCAACCCGCCGGCCGAGCGTCACCGCTACGTCATTGCGGTCCTGAAGGATGAAGCTGGCCGCGGCGGTTCGCGCTCCATGCATGACGACGTTGCAGCAGGCGACGTCGTCACCATCAGCAAGCCGCGCAACCACTTTGCGCTGGACGGCAATGCGAAGAAAGTCATTCTCATCGCCGGCGGCATCGGTGTAACGCCGCTCAAGGCGATGGCACACGAGCTTGAAGCACATAACGTTGATTTCGAAATGCATTACTGCGCTCGCAGTCGCGAAGCAGCAGCGTTCAGCGAAGAACTCTGTGACATGCGGTGCGCTGGCAAGTTGCACTATCACTTCGACGACGGCGAAAAGAGTAACCAGCTAGACCTGGCGAAGCTGCTCGCGCAGCCCTCGCCGGGAACGCATATCTATTACTGCGGGCCGTCCGGCTTCATGAAGGCATGTGCAGACGCGGCCAGCCACTGGCCGAAGGGCACGGTGCATTTCGAGCACTTCAAGGCGCCCGAGCAGCCGAAGCGTGTGGCCGCAAGCGCGGAATCCGCGGATGGGTGCAACGTGACCATCGCCAGCTCGGGACAGGTCGTGCATGTCGGAGCGGACCAGAACCTTGCCGAAACGCTCAATGCCGCCGGTGTCGACGTCCCGACGTCGTGCTGCGCCGGCTTGTGCGCGACCTGCAAGGTCCGTTACCGGGATGGTGATGTCGAGCACAACGACTTTATCCTCAGCGAAGAAGAGCGGCAGGAGTACCTCACTACGTGCGTGTCACGGCCAGTAAGTAAAACGCTGGTGCTCGAACTGTGAGTGACGCCGTCGCATCGCATTAATCCGGGCCGCCAAACATGTAGCGGCGGTCCTTTTCTGGAACTCGCCTGACGCAAGAGGAAATTGCCGAGCAGCTTTCGGTCTCGCGGTCGCCCGTTCTGCAGGCCCTACGGCTACATGCGCCGGGCGCATCGGCATCTGGTCGATGAAATCAGGATTGTTCTGGGCCGTGCGCCCAGCCCCCGCTGGAGACGGTGCGTCAGGCAGACGAAATTTCTGCATGACGCCAATGTGCTCTACGGGTGGCTACAAGACACTGTTACACCGCGTGATGAGCGAGATTTACCAGACCTCTACGTCTCAAGTCCGACTGCCGCGTAGAGCCAGTCTCGAAAGCGCCTGACCTTGTCCGTATTGCCGTCGTCCGCTCGATACGAAAGAAAGTGAGTTTCGCGACTCATGGGGATGAATTCGTCGTCGCCCAATATCACCAGGTCTCCCCGTGACAATTCCCGCTCAGCGAGTCGAGTGGTTTCGAGCGCGACTCCCATTCCGTCGACCGCTGCCGATAAGACCAGGGCGGCGCGGTCAAAAGATGGTCGCGGTCGGTTGGGAAGTGTCATGCCGTTATGTGCGAACCAGTCGGACCACGTGATGCTACTTAGCTGTGAGTCAATGAGCGTGACTTCATTTATCAGTTCGCGAACGTGCGTGCCGGCACGCAGTAACGTCGGAGAACACATCGGCGCAACTCTTTCGGCGCCCATGGCTACGGTGATGACCCCTGGCCGCTGCGCTGCTGACCCGTAGGAAATCGCAACATCGACTTCTCGGGCACGGGTCAAGTCGATGGGAGCGGCTCCCGAAGAGAGCCTGATAGTCACGTCAGGATTGTCGTGCATGAACTGAGGCAGTCGAGGACCTAACCACTTGGCTGCAAAGCTCGGCGCACTGTGGACTGCGAGCACTTGCGCAGTCGGTGCAAGGCTTACCTCATTGCATGCTGCTTCTATCACGTCGAAGACGCGTCCAAGGCTCTGCTGAAGACGTGCGCCCTCTAAGGTCGTTTCAACGCGTCGATTGTGGCGGACAAGTAGTGGGCGGCCGAAGTATTCCTCCAGCTCGCGGACCTGGTGACTGATTGCCGACTGCGTCAGGTGGAGCTCTTGTGCGGCCAGCGTAAAGCTCTGGAGCCGTGCAGTCGCTTCAAACGCGCGAAGTAGTACGAAGTTAGGAATACGTCTCATGCATGCCCCGATGTATGAACCTCATTCATGTTTGTATGAACAGTCATTGTTTGTCAACCTCGCTCGCACGTAAGACCATGACTGACATCAGCCCTGCTGATAAGGGTGAAGCAACGGTTGCCTTGGAGCTAACAAAACAGGCTTCATATTCTCCCCATTTACATCGAATTTAAGGAGCTAGCCATGGATACAGTAGTCGCGGAACCGAAGGTCGAATTGATTGTGAAGACCGGCAAGGTTTCAATCTACCAACCCGAACAGGAAGGTCTGATTTTTCCTGAGTTGCCGACGTTCAAGACCGCCGCGGAGCACCGGCAGTATCTGAAGGAGCATCTTGTCGCCGCGTGCCGCGCGTTCGCATTGCAGGGCTTCGATTACGGCTTTGCTGGCCACCTTACTGTTCGTGACCCGGAAAATCCGAACCTGTATTGGACCAATCCGATGGCCGTGCATTTCGCGCAGGTCAAAGTTTCGAACCTCATCTGCGCTGACCACAAGGGAAATGTCGTCGAGGGCCAGTATGCCATCAACCGTGCAGGCTTCGTGCTCCACGCTGCCGTGCACGAACAGCATCAGGACATCGTCGCTATGTGCCACGCGCATACCGTGTTTGGAACTGCATTCGCCGCACTCGGAAAGCCGCTTGCGCCCATCTCGCAGGATGCGGCTGCTTTCTTCGAAGACCACGTCGTCATCGGCGACGAGGCCGGCAAGGTTGCTGTCGAAGTGAAAGGCGGCAACAAGGTTGCAAACGCCTTTGCCGGCGCGAAAGCTGCAATTCACCAGAACCACGGTCTGCTCACGGCAAGCCGTCACAGCATCGACTCGGCCGCCTTCTGGTTTATCGCACTCGAACGTTGCTGCCAGCAACAACTCATGATTGAAGCGACTGGCGTCACGCCGAAGGAAGTAACGCCGGAGCGCGCTCGCTACAGCCGCGAACACGTCGGCAGCGACTACATCGGTTGGTTGCACTTCCAGACTATCTGGAATGACCTCGTCGCTACTCAGCCCGACATGTTCGACTAACCCGGTTAGCGTGCCCCAGCTTTCGGCGGTGTCAAGCCCGGCATTGCCGTGAGTTAGCTGAGGCGGAGAAAAGCACAAATAGCACCCGCCTCTAACAGAAGGCCCCTCAGGAGACAACAAAATGAGTTCCCATAGTCCGGTCGCATATCTGGAAGCTAGTGAGTCGTCGGCGTTCGCCAAGGCAGCGTGGCGATTGATTCCCTTCCTGTTCCTCTGCTATCTCTCCGCATATCTCGACCGAATAAACGTAGCATTCGCCAAGCTACAGATGCTGAATGACCTTGGCTTTAACGAAGCCATCTACGGATTCGGCGCAAGCGTGTTCTTCATCGGCTACCTTATCTTCGAGGTTCCGAGCAATCTGATGCTCATGCGCGTTGGTCCGCGTCGCTGGATTGCGCGCATCATGGTCACGTGGGGTTTAATTTCTGCCGGCATGATGTTCGTGAAAACGCCGGCGATGTTTTACACCATGCGCTTTCTTCTCGGGGTGGCGGAGGCCGGTTTTTTCCCAGCAATTGTTCTGTACCTCACGTATTGGTTTCCGTCCTCACGTCGCTCCAAAGTCACAGCACTCTTCATGACTGGCATCCCGATGTCTGGTGTGATTGGCGGCCCCCTTTCCGGATGGCTGATGACGGCGCTTGCTGGGGCTCATGGAATGGCAGGATGGCAGTGGCTCTTTCTGCTTGAGGGCGTTCCGACGGTTTTGCTCGGTGTGGTCGCGTTCTTTTTCCTTGATGACAAGGTGCAGGATGCAAACTGGCTGTCCGAATCAGAGAAGTCTGTCATCGAGGAGAAGCTGAAAGAGGAGGAACCCGAAAATGTCCTTCATTCTGTCAAAGACGGCTTGTTGAATCCGAAGATTCTCCTCGTCAGCGGAGTCTACTTCTTTTACACGATGGGCCTGTACGGGGTCAGTTTTTGGCTGCCGACCTTGATAAAATCAAGCGGCGTTTCGGACCCGCTCAATGTTGGTTTGCTCACTGCGATTCCGTATGCCGTCGGTGCCATCGCCATGGTTGTCGTGAGCCGGAATTCAGACCGCACGGGGGAGCGTCGGTGGCATTTGATTGTCCCGGGCGTCGCGGGTGCGTTTGGATTGGCGTTGAGCGTATGGTTTGCCCACTCGACTTTGCTGGCGATGATTGCCTTGATGATTGGGACCATGGGGGTCATGACGACCATCTCGCAATTTTGGGTCCTGCCGCCTGCATTCCTCAGTGGAGCTGCCGCGGCCGCAGGACTGGCCTTGGCAAACTCGGTCGGAAGTATCTCGGGAGTGGTCAGTCCCTCGCTGATTGGCGTAATCAAGAACGCTTCCGGCTCGGCTGGCGCCGGAGTTCTTGTACTTTCAGCCAGTCTGCTGATTGGAGGGCTGCTGGTACTCCTCGTTCCTCCGAGTCTCGTCAATAGTCGACGTCGCTAGGCGGACGAATCGCAATAGTTTTGCCGGCACGGGTAGCTGTACCTGTGCCGGCAAGGTTATTTGGCGGTCGGGGCAACACCCCTTGGCATCATGGTGCAGAACGGTGATTTCTGTCGACCGAAGCGACTGCCTGACTCATATGACGAACAAGATTCTCCCTTGCGAACTCGGTATGCTGAACGCTGAGCTTCGCCGCCAGTTCTTCGTCACCTTGGGCTATGGCATCGGCAATCGCGGCGTGCTCGTCCCAAACGGTCTTTCGTTGACCGGCTACCTGGTGAACCGCTCCCATCACACGTCTCAGATGCAACCAGTGCAGACGCGCGTTCTCGACGATGAGAGGGTTTCCGGACGCGGCGTAGATAGCAGTGTGAAAGGCCATATCGGCCTCAATCATGGCCCGAATGTCGTTGCCCTTCGAAAGCTTCCGACCATTGGCGACCAATGCCTTGTCAATCTTTACTCGCTGCCGCGCGGCCAGACGCGCAGCCAAGCTGTCGAGCGCCCCCCGAAGTTCGTAAAGATGCCCAATTCGCGTTGCGTTCAAAGGGGTCACCTGCAACCCGCGGCCCGGCGCATCCTCCACCAGTCCGTCTTTCTTCAACATGCGGAAAGCTTGCAGTACGGGCGACCGTGAAACAGCTAGCTGCTCCGCGATTTCCTCCTGGACAATACGGGTGCCCGGGGCGATAGAGCCCTCGCTGATAGCGTCTACCAGGACCCTGTAGACCTCGTCTACGTAGTCGGTACGGGCCTGAATCTTCAGGAGTTTTGCTGGCATGGCGATGCTGACTGTGGATACAGAATACCGTCAGCTTACCAGCATTGATTGCGCACACGGAAGTCACTTCCCGAAGCGTGCGTTTCCGGCCTCACGTTCGAGTCAGATTCACGGCGTTGTAGATGCTGGGTGTTTCGCGTGATTTGAAATTGATTGCCGCAATCGACGGCCGTTCACGAGAGGTCTGAAGTCCGGTTGAGCGGACGTCGACGAATCATCATCGATTGCGCCCTGGCGCTGCGGTGATAACTAGCGGATGGACTGCCTGCTACGCGAAGGCATTCGTTACGCGTCCCATTCCGGCGCGAACGGCGGAGTTACGAAGCGGTGGTCCTTCGGCAACATCGCAATGGCGTGCCGGTCATCATCGTCGAGTTTCACCGCCAGCGCGTCGAGATTGGCTTTCTGACTTTCGCGGCGTTGAGCCTTGGGAATAACGGCCACTCCGTTCTGTTCCAGAAGCCACGCAAGTGCATGCACTCCCAGGCTGGTTCAGGTCCGCAGCGCAAGCCGCCGCAGCGTTCAGGCGGACAATTTCTCATTTTTTGATTGTTGAATAAAGTACGTACTGTTCAAATCACTCGTGATTAACCTATCTGAATGAGACTGGCATTGGAGGGAATATGACATTTGATGGTCGGCTGTTTTCTGGCATCACTGTGCTCGCCGCAGTCGCGGAGAGCGGCAGTTTCGTGCGCGCAGCAGACGCTCTCGGATTGTCGCCATCGGGCGTTAGCCGTGCTGTTTCACGCCTCGAGAAGCGGTAGGCGTGAGGCTGCTTGACCGTACGACACGCTCGCAGACGCTGACCGACGAAGGGAGACGTCTATATGACGCGGTTGGCCCGCATCTGACGGGCATCGAGGAGGCGGCTTCAGCGGCGTCGGGTTCAGCGAACGTTGTGCAGGGAAAGCTTCGTGTTAACGTCGACCCGTTCCAGGCGTTGGTTTTTTGGGGTGCTATTTTCCAAGGGCGGTCGCCTGATGTAGAGCGGCAAGCGGTAGTGGTGCAGTGCGGCATAGGCCACTCTGGAACCATATTTTTGAGCGGCGGCAAACGCGCTACAGGCGCCGTTGCCTCAAACTTTGCGTCTCGGGAAGAACCCGTGTTTTTGGGGGCCAGATTTTCCGCCAGGCTTTGATTGCTACGGCAGCTATATGCGTCAACCAGTCGATCGGGGGTGAGGGAAGATGTTCGACGCGAACTTTGTTGTCATTTTTTAATCCTTCGGTATTTGGCGGCGCATATAGCCGCGCGGCAGCTGCAGAAATCGCATCGTTTCACGCTAGCGCTAGCGCTGGCGCGGGCACGCCCGCGGTTGCGGACAACGCGATCGCGTTGCTGCTTGCGCTGCGCGTGGGGCGCTTCAGCGCGCCAGCAGCGCGACCGTCGCAATCCCGAGCACGGTCATGACCAGCGACGCCCCCACGTGAATGACGATCTCGCCGGCGGCCCAGCCAAGCCGGCCGTCCTGCAAGCGCTGCACGACTTCCGCTGAAAAGGTCGAAAAGGTCGACAGTCCGCCCATCAGGCCGGTAATGACAAAGAGCCGCCATTCCGGCGCGATCTGCGGCGCCCGCGCGAATCCCGCGATGGCGACGCCGATGACGTAGCCCGCAATCACGTTGGCGGCGAAGGTGCCGAGCGGCAAACCGGCAAATATGCCGTTCAGACGGATGCCGAGAAACCAGCGGAACAGCGAGCCGAGCGCGCCGCCGATGCCAACCGCGAGAATGGACAGATACATATCGATAAGGTCTGGCAGCAGTGTCGAATGGTCGTCGGAATGGGTCGCGCGCGCCGGCCGCCGCGTCCGCGGTCAGCCGGGGCGAAGCGGAGCGTGGTCGACCCGCTGCCGGTGCGTTGCCGGCCTCCAGGCAGTCGGGAAGCAGTCGAGCTGCTGGCGACGAAGCCGCTCCGGCGCGCAAGTCTATCATCGGCACCGCGCCCGCTGCAGCGACGGCGCGCCGTGTCGCGCAGGCGATATCGATAATCAGCCGACGCTTTCGCGCTCCGGCGTCGCCGAAATCTTGTGGATCGACAGGTCCGCGCCGTTGTATTCGTCTTCCTGGTCGAGCCGCAAGCCCACCGTCAGGCGAATCGCGCCGTATCGCGCTCTGCCTTTGTCTTCGCGTCAAAACGCCGACATAATGTGCCGTCCCCCCGCGCGTCAGCTGCCGGGCCACCGAACTCCAATGCGCACGCATGAGACTGACTACCAAAGGCTTGCTGCTGATCGCGATTCCGGCCCTCCTCGAACTGGCGCTCCTGTCCGGACTGGTCAAGGCGCAGGCGGATGCGACGCAAGCGGAGCAATGGGCCATCCATAGCGAAGAAGTGCTGCGCAAGACCACCGCGATTCTCGAACCGGTGCTCGGCGAATCGGTGCGTCTGCGCGGTGCGGTGCTTGCCGGCGATACCCGCTTCGCCACGCCTGTCACGCTGTGGGTGGACGTCGACCGGCGCATCGATCAACTGGCCGAGCTGGTTGCCGACAACCCGGCGCAAGTCGAGCGCGTGGTTCAGATGCGCCAGGCTGTGCAGGCGTATCGCCAGTGGTCGGACCGCATGCAGGACATGCTGCGTTCTGGGCGGCGGCGCGATGTCGTCGAGCGGTTCCACGATCTCGCGACGGCCGACGTGCTCGATCGTTTCCGCCAGCAGGTGGTGGCGTTCCAGACCGAAGCGCGACGCCTCGACACGGAGCGTTCGAATGCCGCCGACGCCGCGCGCGAACGTCAGCAGATGCTGGTGGTCGCCGCGGTGTTCGGCTCCTTGCTGTTCGTCGCGCTCGCGGTCTGGCTCTTTACGCGCGGCGTGCGCGGCCGTCTCGCGCTGCTGTCCGACAACGCCGGGCGCCTTGCGGGAAATGAGCCGCTCGCGCCGCTCGGCCCAGGCACCGACGAGATTGCCCGGCTCGATCTGACCTTGCACGAAACCAGTCGGCGTTTACTCGAAGCCGAGCGTTTCCAGGCGCGCTTTCAGTCCGATCTGACGCGCCGCGCCGGTGAGCTTGCGCGCATCAACGAGACCTTGCGGCAGCAGACCCAGGAAAACGAAATGTTCATTTACAGCGTGTCGCACGACCTGCGCGCGCCGCTGGTGAATCTGCAGGGATTTTCTAAAGAACTGATTCGCGCCTGCGACGAGTTGCGCTCGGCGGTGCGCGAGTCGTCGCTCACGGTCGAGACCCGGCAGCGCATCGAACGGGTGGTCGACGAGGATATCGGCGAAGCGCTGTACTACTTGCAGACGGCCGTGCTGCGCGCATCGCACATCATCGACGCGCTGCTGCGGCTCTCGCGCGTCGGCCGTGTCGAGTACCGGCAGCAGAAGGTCGAGGTGCGTGACATCGTGCCTCGCGTGGTCGATGCGATGCAGGCGTCGATCCGGGCGCGCCGCGCCCGCGTCATCGTCGATGAATTGCCGGCGGTGTGGGGGGACCCGACCGCGCTCGAGCAGGTGTTCGCGAATCTGATCGGCAATGCGGTCAATTATCTGGACCCGTCGCGCGAAGGCAGCATCGAGATCGGCACGACGCCGGCACCGCCGGGCGTGCACTCGCTACGGATTTTCTATGTGCGGGACAACGGTCTGGGCATTCCGGCCGTCGCGTTGCCGCGGCTTTTTAACGCGTTTCAGCGGCTGCATGGCAATGTGGCAGCGGGCGAGGGGATCGGCCTCGCGCTGGTACGGCGCGTGGTGGAGCGGCACGGCGGGCGCGTGTGGGCGGAGTCGAAAGAAGCCGAGGGGACGACCTTTTATCTGTCATTGCCCGAGGCCGAGGCGCGGGCGGCGCACCTGGCCGCCGAGGCGGCGCAGGCCACGCTCGAAGCGGGTGGTCTTAATGAAGTGCGCGATGCGCGGGAGATGCGTGATGGTCGTGATGGTCGCGATCCAGCGGGCGGCGGCAGCGCTGCTGCGCGCGCCGCCGATGCGGCGCAGAGCGTCAGTACGCGGTAAATAAACGGCGCGGTTTGAGCAGCTTGCTTGCGCGAATCGACCAGTAGCAACTGAAGCAGGCGAGGATAACGACGCCCGTGAGCGCCTCCAGCGGCGCCGGGCGCAGGCCGGGCAGGCCCTCGAGCGCGAACAGGCCGTGCGCGAGGATCAGCAGCGCCGCCCACAGCGAGCACGCGGCTTGCAGCAGCAGACGCGTGCCGGCAAGACGGCGCGCGCGGTTTTCCCGCGACCAGTCGGCCCGCGAGCGCGCGCAGAAAAAAGCAATTGCCATCAGCGTGACGGCGAGAATGACAATCCAATCAGTCAGTTCCATCGAAAAAGGCTCCCAAGTCAACCGGCGACTGTAGGAGAGCCTTCCGCTGCAAACTATCGGACTAGTCTCAAATGCTGATGGGATTAGCGAGCGCACGTTGTCGCGAGGACAAGGCGCCCGCCCCGGGATCAAAGTTCGATGCGGGTGCCGAGCAGCACGAGGAATTGACGCAGCCACTCCGGATGAGCGGGCCATGCGGGCGCGGTGACGAAATTGGCGTCGGTGATCGCCGCGTCGACCGGGATGTCGGCGTATTCGCCGCCGGCCAGTTTCACTTCGGGCGCGCAAGCCGGGTAGGCGGAAATGCGCTTGCCGCGGATCACGTCGGCGGCGGCCAGCAACTGTGCGGCATGACAGATCGCCGCGATCGGCTTGCCCGCTTCGGCGAATTGCCGCACGAGTTCGATCACCTTATGGTTGAGCCGCAAATACTCCGGCGCGCGGCCGCCGGCGATCGCTAGCGCGTCGTACTGGCGGGCGTCGGCGTCGTCGAAGGAAGCATTGAGCGTGAATTGATGCCCCGGCTTTTCAGTGTAGGTCTGGTCGCCTTCAAAATCATGGATCGCGGTCTTGATGCGATCGCCTGCCTTCTTGTTCGGACACACCGCGTCGACTACATGGCCGACCGCCTGCAGTGCCTGAAACGGCACCATCGTTTCGTAATCCTCGGCGAAGTCGCCGGTCAGGAACAGGATCTTCTTTGCTGCCATCGTATGCCTCCAATTGATCGACGGAACACATTGAACGCGTATTTACGTTCAGGCAGTCTACTCCAACGCGTTTGACAAAACCGCGACGGATCGTGCGGCGGCCAGTGCGACGGCTCTTGCAATTGACCTGTCGGATGGCGCAAGCCTTCGCCACGAGGCGCTTGCGCGGGCTTTCGTGTGCTCGCCGCGGAGACCGTGCAGCGCAACGGCGTATCATTGGCGCGTTTTCGCATGCAGAAGCCGCTTGACGCGGCTCATACTCAAACATGATTTCATCTATTCGTTCGCCGTTGCTGCGTCGTGCCGCTTTTGTCGTTCTCGCGTTGAGCGGCCTGGCTGCTTGTCAGAAGAATGATGCGTCGGCAGGGCAGGTCGCCGGCAAGCTCGACGACGCCGCGCAAGCTGCCGGTCAGAAGCTCGATCAGGCGGCCAGCTATGTCGGCCAGCAAGTCGACGCGACCAAGGCCGCCGCGCGGCAGAACCTCGACTCGGCCTCCGCGCCGTCGGTCAAGATCGATCCGGCATCGCTCGCTTCAAGCGCGCAAGCCAATCTGCAAGGCGCGGCGAGCGCGGCCAACGTGCAACTCGGCAAGGCTGCTTCGCTGACCGGTCAGGGGCTGGAGACGGCAGGGCGAAAGCTGCAGGAATGGTCGGCGCAGAATACGGCGTCGTCGGCGACCGCTTCGACTGCTTCGTCGGCTTCGAGCGATTCCAGCGATGCGCAAAAGCAGATGGACAAGTAACACGCCGGCGAGCCCGTTCGACGGTTTGAGGACGGTTTGACAAGCGGATTAAATGTAATTACCATGGTTACACATTGTCGTTGCCAGGCAGGTTTGCTGTGAATACGAGTAGCCGGTTTGCGTTTGCGGTGCACGTGCTCGCGCTGCTGTCGTTGCAGGAAGGCGTGCCGCTATCGTCGGAGATGATCGCGGGCAGCGTGAATACGAATCCCGCGCTGATCCGGCGTCTGCTGACCATGCTGGCCGAAGCGGGCCTCACCAGATCGCAGCTTGGCGCGGGCGGCGGCGCGCTGCTGGCTCGGGCGCCGGAAGACATCACCTTGCTCGAGGTGTACCGTGCGGTGGACGACGCGCAATTGTTCGCGCTGCATCGTGAGGAGCCGAATCCGGCGTGCATGGTCGGGCGTCATATTCAGGTTGTGCTGCGCGACATCATCGACGAAGCACAGCAGGCAATGGAGGCATCGCTTGGCGCACGCACGCTTGCCGATGCCACCGCAGACATAGTGCGTGCCGAACGGGCGCGCGAACGCAAGCGGCGCCCGCACGGGTGACGCGATAGAGATGCTGTACGAGAGGGTGCGTGTCGAATAGTCAAGACACTCGCGCCTGATAATGGACGGGGCCGTGGCCCCTCTTTTTTCCGCATTATATGTAATTGACATGGTTACATATAGGCTAATGACAGGAGCATTGAAATGAGCAAGCAGTTGAAAATCGCATTGTTTGGCGCCACCGGCATGATTGGTTCGCGGATTGCAGCAGAGGCCGCCCGGCGCGGCCATCAGGTGACGGCGCTGGCGCGTAATCCGGAGCGCGTGCCCGCCGACGTGGCGAATCTGAAGGCCGCCAAGGCGGATCTGCTCGACGCCGCCAGCGTCGGCGCCGCGATGCGCGGTCACGACGTGGCGGCAAGCGCTTACGCGCCGCCGCACGGCGATGTTGCGGCGCTTACGAAAGCGACCCACGCGCTGGTCGAAGGCGTGCGCGCCGCCGGTCTGAAGCGCCTCGTGGTGGTGGGCGGCGCGGGCTCGCTCGAAGTCGCGCCGGGCAAGCAACTGGTCGATACGGACGGTTTTCCCGAAGCCTACAAGGCGGTCGCGCTCGCGCACCGTGACGCGTTCAACTATTACCGCAGCGTGGCCGACCTTGACTGGACCTTCTTTGCCCCCGCCGCGCTGATCGCACCGGGTGAGCGCACCGGCAAGTTCCGCACCGGCACGAACACGTTGCTGGCCGACGCCGAAGGCAACAGCCGCATTTCCGCGGAAGACTTCGCGATCGCCTTCGTCGATGAACTGGAACAGGGCCGTTTCATTCGTCAGATCGCGACGGTGGCTTATTGAGCATAGTGGGACGGCTATCACGCATGCGCCCTGCACGCGTGTGACAGCCGGCGCGTCGCACGCAGAGGGAGAACCAGCCCGGCCTCACATTCCGGGCATGCGCAAGCGTCCTAACATTCGGTTACGCATGTTCGGTCGCTTGCGATGCAACTGCGGCTACACTGGCGTCTCCCGTTTTCTTACGGATCGCCATGCAGTCATGCCCGTTGCGGCGTGAGTCCGGGGCTACGCCGTTCAACGGCGGGCAACCGGCGACTCGCGCCGCCTTTCATTTTCCTTTTGGTCCTGCCCGGGACGACGCTCGCCGCGGCGTTCGCGCGCGCGTGGCGGTGTGGCTCGGCGCATGGCCGGCCATTGTTTGCCTCGCGCTGCTGCTGTGCCTGGGATGGATGCCCGCCAACGCGCAGGCTGCCGGCAGCACCCCGGTCATTCCGGCGTTGCAGAGCCTGATCAATAGCGCGACGGCGACGACCGCCGCCTCCAGCGCTTCGGCGGCAGAGGCGGCCTCCGCGCCGTCGCCCGCCAGCCAGGCGGAACTGGCACGCTCGCTCGACAGCGTGATCGCCACGCTCGACAACGATCGTCAGCGCACCGCGCTCGTCGCGCAACTCAAGAAGCTGCGCGACGTCTCGCAGAACGTCGCACCGCCGGCGTCCGCGCAACCGAGTCCCGGCTTGCTGGGCGCGATCGCGTCGGGCATCGCGTCGTTCGAATCCGGCGTGCATCAGGGCCGCTCGCCCGTGCAGTACTGGGGCGGACGCTTCAATGCGGCCGGCAACGAGTTGTATACGATCATTTCGGGCCAGGGGCAGGAGAGCCTCGGCCACATCGTGTTGTCGATGTTCGCGATGCTGGCCGGCTGGGGCGCCTGCGCCGGCGCCCTGATCTATCTGCAACACCGCTTGTACCGGCGCTTCGGCATCGTCATGGGACTCAAGCCGAACCCCACCACGCGCGAGTTGCTGATTTTCGCGCTGCGCCGCGTGGGTCCCTGGATCGTCGCGTTTCTCGCGGCGCTCCTGTTCGTGCACGCGATGCCCGATGCGCTCGGCCGCACGCTAGGCATGGTCGTCGCCTATGCGATCGTCGCGGGCGCGGTGTTCTCGGCGATCTGTCTGATCATGTTTTCGCTGTTCGGCTCGGGGCATCGGCGGGTCGCGGTGCATCTGCTGATCGATCGCGCGCGGCGCCTGCTATTCGTGGTCGGCGTGTGCGGCGCGCTCGGCGATGCGGCCGTGAATTACGACGTCGCGCATCAACTCGGAACGAACCTTGCCGCCCTGATTTCGACCGTGGCCAACATGACGGCCGCCGTGCTGACCGCGTATTTCGCGGTGGCGTTCCGCCGCCCGGTCGCGCATCTGATTCGCAACCGGACCTACGAGCAGCGCAACGATCACAGGGCCGCGACCGACGCGTTCGAAGTGCTCGCTTCGCTATGGCACGTGCCGGTGCTGGTACTCGCGACGGCCTCGGTGGTGGCCACGCTCGGCGGCTCGGGCAGCAGCGAAAACGTGCTG
Source organism: Paraburkholderia sp. SIMBA_030 (assembly GCF_046535245.1). NCBI lineage: Bacteria > Pseudomonadati > Pseudomonadota > Betaproteobacteria > Burkholderiales > Burkholderiaceae > Paraburkholderia > Paraburkholderia sp. SIMBA_030. The sequence goes on along the minus strand of NZ_JAWRXB010000011.1, from coordinate 250,962 downwards.
CAGATTTCTCTGGTGACCGCGCTGTTGCTGGTGCTGGCCTTTTTTCTGTCGGCCATCGTGCTGCGCATGACGCGCCCGCGCAGTCCGCGCGCACGCCGCCGCTCGCCGTATCTGACGCGCTTGCTGCGCTTTTCCGGCACATTGCTGACGCTCTTCATCTGGCTGTTTTGCTTCGAACTGGCGGCGCGTTTGTGGGGTGTGTCGCTCGCGGCCGTGGTCGAGAAAAACGTCGCGGCGCGCGGCATTGCCCACGCTGTGACGGCGATCATCGCGACGGTGTTCATTGCGTGGCTGTTGTGGATTCTGGTCGACACGGCGATTACTGAAGCGCTCAACCCGGGCAGCCTGCGCAACAAGTCGCGTAATCCGAGCATGCGCGCGCGCACGATGTTGCCGCTGGTGCGCAACGTGCTGCTGGTGTCGATCATGACGATCGCCGGGATCGTCACCGCGGCCAACCTCGGCATCAACGTGACGCCGCTGCTGGCAGGCGCGGGCGTGATCGGCCTGGCGATCGGTTTCGGCGCGCAATCGCTCGTGACCGACCTGATCACGGGCCTCTTCATCATCATCGAAGACACGATTTCAGTCGGCGACTGGATCGACGTCGACGGCGGCCACGCGGGCACCGTCGAGCATCTGTCGATCCGTACCGTGCGGCTGCGCGACGGGCAGGGCGCGATTCACGCGATCCCGTTCTCGCAGATCAAGATCGTGAAGAACCTGTCGCGCGATTTCGCCTACGCGGTGTTCGAAGTGCGGATGGGGTTCTCGACCGACGTCGATCAGATCACGCAACTGATCCGTGAAGTCGGCGCCGATCTGATGGCCGACTTCCGTCACCGGCGCGAAATGCTCGGGCCGATCGAGGTGTGGGGACTGGATCGTTTCGATCCGAACTGGATGGTCGTGAAAGGGCAGATAAAGACGCGGCCGTTGCAGCAATGGAGCGTGGCGCGGGCCTTCAATCTGCGGCTCAAACGCAAGATGGACGAAGCCGGCATCGAGATTCCCGTGCCGCAGATGCGTGTGTACACATCGTCGAAGGATAACGAAGGGCAAGCGCTGCCGGACGACGACCTTCCCGGGTTCGGCGTGCATGGCCACGCCCATGCGCGCGCTGATACGGCCTCATCCGGACGGGCCGTTCATGCGCCTGCCGCGGTGGTGCGCGATGTCTCGCACGAACCGCGTCCTGCGCCGCCGCCAACTGGACAGACCGCGCCGATTCCGCCGCAAATACCCACAGCAGGCGAAGCAGGCGGCAAAAGCTGACTGAATGACGAGCGGGTCATCGGCGAAGGTCAAGGCCTCACCCCGCATCGCCCTGCGCAATGAGCGCGCTTAGGCGAACACTGGCGCGTAGTCTGCACGTACCACGTCGTTGACATGCGTGGCGATCTGCGCGCCCGGGACGCCGTAGATATGCAACGAGACAGCGGGTTCGCTGCTGCAATTGCCCAGCCGATGAATGCCGCCGCGGCCGCCGCGCACGAACGACACCGCGCCGCTGTTGCGCGCTTGTGTGCGTGTGGGGCTCGCGCAGTGCTGCGCGCCGTTCCATTCGAATACCGTTTCGCTCAGCGTGCCGTCCAGCACCGCATAGCCGCACCACGTGTGATGCCCATGCACGGGGCTCGCCTGATGCGGCAGCCAGACCAGTGCGGCAATGGCATAGCGGCCCTGCGGATCGGCGGCTAACAGATGACGCCGATAGCGTTCGGCCGAGCCCTCGCGTTGCGCAGGCGTGAGCAGCGCGGGATTCGCCGCGGCGTCCGCGAGCGCGACGCGCATGGCGCGAGCGAAAAAGGCGGAGTCCGACGGCTCGGGAAATTTCGCACAGGCTGAGAAGATCGCGTCGAGCGCGTCGCACAGGTGCGCGACCGGCGCGCTTCGTCGCGTACGTGCCACCGCTTCATTTGGCTCGGCAAGCTGCGCGCCGCTGGAGGAGGGGCGGTCGAAAGGTGTCGGACGGAGGCCTTGGTTCATGATGGCTGTGCAGCGGGCGGCTGCTCCTTCACTATTTTTGGATAGCCACATTTATACCTGTTTGTCTGGAGAAAGAGTTTCCATATAATTCCCCTTGTGTTCTTAAAAATAGAATAATTTTCTATAAGGGCGAGGTGATGGGAATGGATATCATCGATCGGAAGCTGCTTGAACTGCTGCAGGGAGACGCGACCCTGCCGATCGCCGAGTTGGCGCAACGCGTGAACCTGTCGCAAACGCCGTGCTGGAAGCGGCTGCAACGTCTGAAGGAGGCGGGCGTGATTCGCGCGCAGGTGGCGCTGTGCGACGCACGCAAGCTCGGCGTGGGCACGACGGTATTTGTCGCGGTGCGGACCAACCAGCATACCGAGGCCTGGGCGCAGACTTTCACGCGTGCGGTGCAGGAGATTCCGGAAGTCGTCGAGGTATACCGGATGAGCGGTGAAACCGATTACCTGCTGCGCGTGGTGGTGTCCGACATCGACGACTACGATCGCGTCTACAAGCAGTTGATCGCTGCCGTACCGCTGTACGACGTGAGCTCGAGTTTCGCCATGGAGCAGATCAAGTATTCGACGGCGTTGCCGGTACGGCCGTCGGCCGTTGTGGAAGGGCGCTAGCGGCGAGTTGCGGCAGTCCCGGCGCCTGGCTGCTGCAACGCACAAGGCAAGGCTGCGAATCTGCCCGCAACACCCTTTGAGCCTGTCCAATTGCAAGCCGTGTGCAAGCTCAGTGGGCGTAGAATGCCGCCTTTCCAGACTAACCGCGACTGCCTCGCGAACCGAGCCCGCCTCATGAACAATCCGCCGCGCAAGAAGAACCCGACCTTCGGCATTGCCATCTTTATCGTGGTCGCGGTGCTGCTGGTGATCGCCACGCTCTTCTATAACGCCATCACGGAAAAGCGCGATTTCGACCGCCTGAATACTCCGGCGCCGTCGAGCGCATCGGACGCGGCGGCAGCGGCAGCAGCGAGCGGCGCTTCGCAATAAAGCGCGCAAGCCGCGGCGCATTGCGAAGCGGGTTGCTCCGTTGCGGCCTCTACGAATCTCACTCTTCCGGCAGGCGAATCACGCTCGCATCCTTGCGAATCTGCGCCGACGCCGCGAGCATCTGCTTGCATTGATGCGCAAGCAATTTGACGTCATGCACGGCGTCCGCCGAATAGCCCGGCGATTTCTCCGCCTCGACTACCATCGCGTCCAGCTCGCGCGTCAATTGTTTGATCTGCTCGCCCTGATCGGCTGGCGGCGCGTTGCCGGCCTCGGCTTCGGTCAGATTGTCGCGGACTATGCTCAGCGCGCGTTGCAGCGGTTGTAGCGAGACGCCCTCCGGTTGTTGCGCCGAGGTGCGCAGCAACGGCGCCGCCACCGTGATCTGCGACGCCAGCACGTGGCTGCGCACCAGCAGGTCGTTCAGTTCCGGGACGAACTTCTGCGCCGACCTGGGCTCCAGCATCATGCGCTGGAATGCCTGGCCGAGATTGGCAAACGCGACATGGACGTTCTTGCGCGCGAGCCGGTAGCGATAGTCGCGATCGAGCGCGGTAGCAGCGGCTGCGGCGGCAGCAGACGTCGCGGTAGCGGGTTTGGCCGTGACGTTGCCGACGGTAGTGATGCCCGGGTTCGTGCTCACGCCCGCACCCGCACCAGCAACCGCGAGCGCCGGCGTGCCGAACTCGAGCGCCGGGTCCGCCATCGCCGCGACCGGCGCGCGCGCGCCGGCTTCGGTCACGGTCGCTGCAACCGCGGCGGCCGGTTTGCCGCTCCACCACCAGCTCGCTTCCAGATACTGCCGGGTCGCGCTGATCATGTTGTTGACGAGCTTGCCCATCAACCGGTATTCCCAGTACGGGAACAGGTGGCTTGCCGCAATCGCGATCGCGCAACCCACCACCGTATCGATCGCCCGTTCGCCAATGATGCGCATGCTGCCCGGCGCGAGCAGATGGAACATCAGCAGCACATACGACGACGTGAACACCACGCTAGCCGTGTAGTTGAACAGCAGCAGGCTGTAGCTCATCACCATCGACGCGAACATCACCACCAGCAGAACGGCTGGCTCCTTGACGAACACGATCAGCGCAATGCTGACCGCGCAGCCGATCAGCGTGCCGATGATCCGCTGCCCGTTGCGCTGCTTGGTCAGCGAATAGCCGGGCTTCAGAATGATGACGGTGGTCATCACGATCCAGTAGGCGTTGGTGAGCGGCAGCAGACGGCCGAGCCAGAAGCCGACCGCGACGGCAATCGTCACGCGCAACGCGTGGCGGAAACTCGGCGAGGCCATTGTCAGATTCGAGAAGATTTGTCGGAACGGCACGCGGCGGCTCGATACGAAACGTGTGAGCGCCTGGTCGAGGCGCAGTTCGGTTTCGGTGACGCGTGCGTCGCTCGACAGGCTCTTGCGCATCTTGTCGATCAACCGTGTCGCGCTCCAGATGCGCCGGAAGGTGGCCGACACCGCCGAATAAGCCTCGGGGTTTTTGGCCGGCAGATCCTGCTTGCGCATCAACTCGATCTCGAACTCGATGGCGCGCAATTCGGCTTTCACATTGACACGCGTACGCGGCGCCTGGTTTTGCAGCACCGCGAGCCCGATCTCTTCGAGATCGGCGGCGGCTTTGCGAATCAGATCGCGATAGAACACCAGCAGATCGGAGCCGCCGAACGTGTTGCGCACCAGCGGGTAATCGGTATGCGTGCCGACAAACAGTTCGTGCAGATCGACGGTGTTGACGAACAGATTGAACAGCATCGCGCGGCGCGGTTCGAGCCGGCCGGTTTTCAGCTTCGGCAGGTTGCGCAACACGATGTCGCGCGCGGCATCCTGGCGATCGACCGCGGAAATCTGCTTGTCGACCAGATTGCGATAGCACTCGTCCAGATCGTTATCGAGATCGTAGAACGCCGCGCGCGCGAGCAGATAGTCGGCGCACGCGAACACGCTTTCGGCGAGCGCCTGCTGTTCGATGCGATGCATCATCCAGCGGCTCACCAAAGTCGACCAGTAGGTGTACCAGAGGCCGCCCACCAGAATCCACGACGCATTGACGAGCGCCTGAATCGGCGTGAAATGCTCCTCGAGCGTCATGACCATCATGAAGAGCGTCGCGAAGCTGATCTGCGGCCAGCGGTTGCCGTACACGACGATCAGGGACAGCACGAAGGTCAACGGCACGACCGTGCACCACAGCGTCACCGAGTTGACCGTGGCGAGGCCGGTGGCGAGCGCGGCCAGGAAGCCGATCACGCTGCACGCGAGCATTTCGTTGTGCTTGTACTTGAGCGGTCCCGGCATATCGACCACGCACGCGCCGAGCGCGCCGGTCGCGATCGTGAAGCCGATCTCCCGATCGTTAAACACGATCAGGCACAGTACAGCTGGTAACGAGACGCCGACTGCGATGCGCAGGCCGCCATAAAAGTACTGGCTATAGAGGAATTTTTTTATCTCGACCGAATAGCGCATCGACTGCCTGGATTCCATTCACAGAGAAAGCCGCGGTTGAAGGGACAGACCCAAACTGCCGTCGAGTCTAACTGATTTTGCCGGCGATCTGACCGCATCCGTTTGGCCGGGTTTTGCCGCGGTAGCGCGTTTGTTATGCTGTCGCTTCAATGGCTGCCGTGGTGCGAGTATTCCACTCGCCCCGCACGCTTGCTCGGGATCCATGCTTCAACTCTTCTACTCGAACCGCTACGAAACCCTTGTCGGCGCGCTGCTCGACGACCTGGCGCAAGCGCCGTCCGATCCTTGGGCCGCGCAGCCTGTGATCGTTCCGAACGCGGCGGTGCGGCGCCGGCTCGAACTCGATATCGCGGCTCGCCAGGGTATCTGCGCAAATGTAAATTTTGGTTACCTCGCGCAATGGCTGTGGACGCAGATCGGCGGCGTGATCGAGGTGCCGAAGCATTCGCCGTTCGCGCCGGATCGGCTCGTATGGCGTTGCTACCGGTTGCTGGGGGATGCGGATGAAGCGCTGCCATGGAATGCATCGCCGCGTCTGCGCACGTATCTCGATGCGGCCGATGCGTCGATGCGCTACGAACTGGCGCGGCGCGTGGCCACCGTGCTCGACCACTATCTGACTTATCGCCCGGAATGGCTGCTGCAATGGCAGAAGGGCGGTTCGATCTTCGCCGGCGGCGCAGCGGACGACAACGGCCCGCGTCTGGCCGGCGCAAGCGATGCGGCCCGCGAGGACGAGCGCTGGCAAGCCGCGCTGTGGCGCGCGGTGCTCGCCGAAGTGGCGGGCGACGCGCAAACGCCCGCGGCTGCTTTGCCGCCCGCGTACCGCTTTCTCGACGAAATCGGCACACTCGATCTTGAAGCGATTTCGAACGCGCAATGGCCTGAAGCGGTCAGCGTGTTTGCATTGCCGACCATGCCGCCGCTGCACGTCGCCTTGCTGCGTGAGCTGTCGCGTTGGATCGACGTGCGTCTGTACGTAATGAACCCGTGCCGCGAGTTCTGGTTCGACGTCGTTAGCGCGGGCCGCGTCGAAGCGCTCGACGCGGCGGGCCAGCTCGACTATCAGGAAGTCGGCCATCCGTTGCTGGCGGAGTGGGGCCGCCAGACTCAGGCGCAACTGCATATGCTGCACGAGTTGACGGAGAGCGCCGCATCCGGCGAGACCGGCGACTTCACCGAGAATCCCGCACCGAGCTGGCTGGCCGCCGTGCAGAACGGCATTCTCGATCTGCGAGCGGAAACGGACACCGGCGAGTTGCCGATCGCGCGCGGCATCGAAGTGCATGTGTGTCACAGCCTGTCGCGGCAGTTGGAAGTGCTGCATGACCGCCTGCTCGGCTGGTTCGATGAGTTCGACGACCTGCAGCCGTCCGACGTGCTGGTTGCCGTGTCCGATCTTGCGGCCGCCGGTCCGTTGATCGACGCGGTGTTCGGCACCGCGCCGCCCGGCGATACCCGCCGCATCCCGTATCGGATTACCGGTTTGCCGCCGTCGCAGGCCAATCCGGTCGCGCGTTTGCTGCTCGACTGGCTGGCGCTGCCGGAGCGCAGCGTCGGTGCGCCCGATCTGATCGAATGGCTGCGCGTGGACGCGATCGCCGCGCGCTACGGAATCGATGCCGGCGCGCTCGAAGCCGCCCAGGAATGGCTCGCGGCAGCCGGCGCGCGGCGTGGGCTTGCGCCGGTCGAGCCGGTCGGCGAACACGTGCCGGTCGCCCGTCACACGTTCGCCGACGCGCTGACGCGTTTGTACCTCGGCTACGCCATGCCCGACGGTGGCGAGCCGGTCGATGCATGGCTGCCGGTTGAAGGCGCCGGTGGCTCGGAGGCCGAATTGCTCGGCCGCCTGGCGCGTTTCATCGACGATATCGACGCCTTCGCGCAACGCTGCGCGGTCGAACAAACGCCGGCCGAATGGACGCAATTGCTGCTCGAAACGCTCGCGCAGTGTTTCGACGGCGGTGTCGAGTTCGCCGATTCGCTAGCTGCCGTGCGCGACGCGATCGACAAGATCGGCGACGCGATGCGCGCCGGCGCGCAAGACGTGGCGCTGCCTGCCGCCGTGGTGCGCGGCGCGCTCACCGAAGCGCTCGACGACCCGGCGCGCGGCGGCGTGCCGTGGGGCAGCGTGACGTTTTCGTCGCTGACCAGTTTGCGTGGCTTGCCGTATCGCATTGTCTGCCTGCTCGGCATGGACGACGGCGTGCTGCCGAGTCTCGCGCGCGCCGACGAGTTCGACCTGATGGCCGCATTCGGCAAGGCCGGCGACCGGCAGCGCCGCGCCGACGAGCGCAACCTGTTTCTCGATCTCCTGCTGGCCGCACGCGATCGTCTGTTCATCGCCTATACAGGCCGCAGCATTCGCGACAACGCACCGTTGCCGCCGGCCGCGCTGGTCGACGAATTGCTCGACCATCTCGCGCAAGTGTCGGCGGGTGAGGATGCGAGCGCTGCGGAGATCGAAGCCGCGCGTCATGCGTTTATCGTCGATCATCCATTGCAGGCATTCGCATCGGACTATTTTTCGTCGCAGCGTGGGTTGTTCACCTACGACACCGATCGCGCGGAATTGGCCAGCTTGCTGGCCGCGCCGCAACATCCTCCGGCTGCGCCGTTCTTCGATCGACCGCTGCCGGCCGAAGACGCCGCTCCGGTTGCTTTCGACGAATTCGCGCGCTTCTGGCGTCATCCGGCGCGTGCGTTGCTGCGCGACCGGTTGGGTATCGTGTTGTCGGATGCACAGGGCGAATTGCTCGACACCGAGCCGTTCGAACTTGACTATGCGGGCCGCGATGCATTGGCCGATCGTCTATTGCCCGTGTTGCTGGACAGCGATGCCGAAGACGACGCAATGTTCGACCGTGTGCGCCGCGTCGCCGAAGCAAGTCCCGAGTTGCCGGGCGGGGCGACTGGCGCCGTATGGCGCGCGCGCGAACTGGGCGCGCTGCGCCAGCTCGCGGACAGCGTGCGCCGCGAAGTGGCCTCGGGTGTCGAACGTTTGCCGTTCGTGCTCGATATTGCGCCGCGCTGGCCGGACAGCGCCGCTACCGAAGCGCTCTTCGGCGCTCACGACGCGGTGCTGCGCCCGGCGGCCGACACCCCGTTGCAACTGCACGGCACCTTGAATCTGCTGACCGAAACAGGACAGGTGATTTTCCGCTACGCCAAACCCACCGCGCGCGACTACCTGTCTGCGTGGCTCGCGCATCTGGTCTATTGCGCGGCGCAACCGGATGGCTCGCGCCGCACTGTCTGGCACGGCAGCGCAGAGAGCTTCGAACTCACGCCGGTCGCCGCGCCGCTCGACGAACTGGCGCCGCTTGCCGCTTTGTTCAGAGCGGGGCGCAGGTTGCCGTTGCGCTTTTTCCCGAAGAGCGCCTGGGCCAAAGTCAGCGAGGGCGATTCCGCCGCCCAGGGCGCGTGGATCAATGACCGTGTGCGCGGCGAATCCGATGACCCGGCCTTGCGCATCGCGCTGCGCGGCACGCCGCTCACGCTCGACGAACCGTTCGGCAGTCTGGCGTCGATCGTCTTCAAACCGCTGGTGCAGCATCTGCGGAGCGCGTCATGAGCGGCGCTCAGAATGATGCGCTGGTCGCCGGGGAGCTCGATGTCTTCGCCTGTTCGCTCGACGGTGTCAACCAGATCGAGGCGTCGGCCGGAACCGGCAAGACCTGGAACATCTGCGCGTTGTACGTGCGGCTCCTGCTCGAAAAGAACCTCAACGCCGATCAGATCCTCGTCGTCACCTTCACGAAGGCCGCGACCGCCGAATTGCACGAGCGGATTCGGGGCCGGCTCGCGGAATTGCACCGGGCCATCGAAACGGACGACGACGGCGGCGATCCGTTCATCAAGCGCCTTTTCGAAACGACCTTGGCACCGGAGCGGGGCATCGAACGCGACGCCGCCTTGAAGGTGGTGCGCCGCGCGCTGCGCACCTTCGACCAGGCCGCGATTCACACGATCCACGCGTTCTGTCAGCGCGCGTTGCAGGAAGCGCCGTTTGCCGCCGCGATGCCGTTCGCGTTCGAGATGGAAGCCGACGACGCCGCATTGCGTTTCGAAATGGCCGCCGATTTCTGGCGCGAGCAAGTGGAACCGGTGGCGCACGCGCATCCGGCATTTGCTGCCTGGCTGGTGCAGAGGCGCGCCGGGCCCGCGTCGCTCGACGAGCAACTTGCACGGCGCCTGAAAAAGCCGCTCGCGCAATTGCGCTGGGGCAGTGTCGACGCGGGCGGAAACGCTGCGGATTCGCAAGCGAGTTTCGACGCCGCCGGCGAGGTCTGGCACGCGCAGCGCGACGCGATCGTCAGTCTGCTGGCTGAGGCGCAAGACCGTTTGAGCAAGACTTCGCACAAGCCGGAACTCGTGAGTGCCGCGATCGCCGCCTGGACCGACTACTTCGCACAGGGCGACCGCCATGCGTCGCCGCCGCGCGCCGCGTTGAAGCTGACCGCTTCGGCGTTGAAGAAGGCTACCAAAGTCAAGTTCGAGCCGCCTGAGCACGCGTTCTTCGCGCACGCCGAGGAACTGGCGGCCGCGGTGGTCGCAGCCGAAGCCGCGCAACGCGCGCGCTGGCTCGCGCTCGTAGAGACCTGGCTCGACTACGCGCCCGCCGAACTGGTGGCGCGCAAGCGCACGCGCCGCGTGGTGTCGTTCGACGATCTGCTGTCCAATCTTTATCGCGCGCTGGCCGCGCATCCCTGGCTTGCCGACGCTTTGCGCACGCGCTATCCGGCGGCGCTGATCGACGAGTTTCAGGACACCGATCCGCTGCAGTTCGCGATCTTCAGCCGCATCTTTGCGCCGGCCGGGCCGCTGTTTCTGGTCGGCGATCCGAAGCAGGCGATCTACAGTTTTCGCGCAGCGGATTTGCATACTTATCTGGCGGCGCGCGCGGCGGCTTCAGCGTGCTACACGCTGGCCGTCAATCAGCGCTCGACCGCGCCGATCGTCGAGGCCTGCAATCGTCTGTTCGAAGCCAATCCTCAGGCGTTCGTGCTCGACGGTCTCGACTATCAGCCGGTGCGTGCCGGCGAGCGGCGCCGGCCGCTTTTGGCCGATCCCGATGCGAGCGCGGGCGACTTCCGTATCTGGACCTTGCCGCAAGGCGACGCTGCGTTGACCAAACGCGACGCCCAGCGCGAGGCGAGCGAAGCGTGCGCCGCCGAGATCGTGCGGCTCTTGCGTGGCGCGCGTGAAGGCGCGGTGACGATCGGCGACGCGCCGCTCGCGCCGGGCAATATCGCGGTGCTGGTGCAGACGCATAAACAGGGCAGTTTGATCAAGCGCGTGCTGGCGGCGTGGGGTGTCGGCAGTGTGGAACTGGCGCAGGCCTCGGTGTTCGCGACGCTCGACGCCGAGCAGATCGAACGCGTGCTGGCCGCGGTCGATACGCCAGGCGACCTGCGCCGCTTGCGCGCCGCGCTCGCCACCGATTGGCTCGGCATGGACGCCGCCGCGCTCTGGCGTCTGGAGCAGGTCGCGGATGTCCCCGCGCCAGCCGACGATCCCGCACATGCCGCCGACGCAATGGGCTGGGTCGAGCGTTTTTCGCGTTATCGCACGTTGTGGCACGAGCGCGGCTTCGCGCTGATGTGGCGCACGCTGATGCGCGAGTTGCGGGTCGCGCAACGACTGGTTGCCGGACCGGACGGCGAGCGCCGTCTCACGAATGTGAACCATCTGGCCGAACTCGTGCAGGCGCGCGCCGCCACGCAACCGGGCATCGCGCCCACGTTGCGCTGGCTCGCCGCGCAGCGCACACAAGGTGGCGGTGAAGACGCGCAACTGCGGCTCGAGTCGGATCGCAACCTTGTGCAGATCGTCACCGTCCACAAATCGAAAGGGCTCGAATACGCGGTCGTATTCTGTCCGTTTCTGAGCGACGGGGCGCTGCGCGATCCGCCGTCGTCGGGACTGCCCGATGCACGCGAGTATCACGACGAAACCGGCGACGCGGTGCTGCACTACGGTTGCGATGACGACGAAGCCGAGCGCGCGTCCCGTTACGCGGCGCGCGAGCAGGCGGCCGAGCGGGCACGGCTCGTCTATGTGGCGCTGACGCGCGCGGTGTACCGCTGCTACCTGGTCGCCGGCACATACCTGTCGTCACGCTCGAGCAAGGAATCGCGGCGCAGCGTGCTGAACTGGCTGGTGGGCGGCGGTGGTCACAGCTTCGACGACTGGCTCTCCGATCCGCCCGACGAAGCCGCCTTGTCCGCGCGCTGGCAGGCGCTGGCGGGCGGCCCGATCGTGTTGCAAGCCTTGCCCAAGGTCGAGCGCCGTGTGCCGTTGGAAAGCATGCAGGATAGTGGCGCGCGGATGCAGGCGCGGGTCAGTCGCCGACCGTTACGCGATCAGTGGCGCATGGCGAGCTTCAGCGGCCTGATCGCGGCCGGAAGTAAAGCCGAAGACATGCAGGCGCCAGCGGAAGAGGTGCGGCCCGACCACGACGAGATTGCCGACGCGCTCGCGCCCGCGCCGCTGCCGGCGCCGCAAGCGCCGTCCTACGCGGCGGACGACATTCTCGCGTTTCCGCGCGGCGCGGCGGCGGGCGACTGTCTGCACCGGATGTTCGAACTCGCGGATTTCACCGAGCCGCACACCTGGCCGGACGCAATCAGCGGCGCGTTGCGCGAGCGTCCCGCGCCGGCGGTGCCTGAACTCGCGGCGCGCTTGCCCGCGATGATGCATAACCTGCTCACGGACGTGGTGACAACCGAACTGCTGCCCGGCATGGTGCTCGCGAAACTGAATCCGCGGCGGCGGCTGAACGAACTCGAGTTTCTGTTTTCGGCGCCGTCGCTCGATTTCCCCGCGTTGCGCGCGTTGCTGATCGAGCATGGGTATTCCGACGTCGCACTGGAACCGGGCGTGTTGCGCGGTTTCGTCAAAGGATTTATCGACATGATCGTCGAGCACGACGGACGTTTCTGGATCGTCGACTGGAAGTCGAACCATTTGGGCGACAGCGCCGCTGACTACGCCGCGGCGCCGCTCGAAGCGGCCATGGCGAGCCACGCGTATCACCTGCAGGCGCTGCTTTACACGGTCGCGCTGCATCGTTATCTGAAAACGCGGGTGCGCGATTATGCGTACGACACGCACGTCGGCGGCTATCTGTATCTGTTCGTGCGCGGCGTGCGTCCGGAATGGCGCGACGCCGACGGGCCAGCCGGCGTGCACATGCGCCGGCCCGCGTTCCAGCTGGTCGCGTTGCTCGACGCGGCGATGATCGGAGGTGCGGCGTGAGCACGTTCGATCAGACGTCAGTCGCGCCGCCGGCGCTCGACGATATCGAAGTGAATGCGCCGGCGCCGGCCGATTTCAGCACCGCGCTCGCCGAAGGATTCGCGCGCCGCATCGGCATGTTGGCACGGCGCGGCGGTGCGTCGGCAGCGGCAGTGAAGTGGGCTGCGCGCGCGGCCTTCGCTGCGAGCCGGGCGACTGCCGAAGGACACGTTTGTGTGCCGCTTCCGGTGCTTGCGCGGCGCTTCGAGGCATCGAGCGCCGACGTGCGCGCGGCGCTGTTCGCAAGCGGGATGGCCAGCGACGGTTCGCAAAACGCGGCGGCACTGCGTCCGCTGGTGATCGACGGGCAAGGACGGCTCTATCTCGCGCGCTATTACGATTACGAGCGGCGCCTCGCGCGCTCGCTGGTGGCGCATGCGGGGGAGGGGGCGGGTGCAGGGCAGACGGATACGCACGCGCGAAACGGCAAGCTTCGTGCTGACAACGCGGAGGCCAAAGCGAATGCCGGCGGTCGCGCTAACGCCGACGTGAGCGCCAACGCCAATGCCAACGCCGACGCAACCTCGCAGACGCTGCGCGAGCGCCTGCTGCGCTACTTCGGCCCGCCTCAGGACGAAGCGATCGACTGGCAGCGAGTCGCCGCAGTGATGGCGTTGTCCGGACGGCTCACGATCGTCAGCGGCGGTCCCGGCACCGGCAAGACCACCACCGTGGTCGGCGTGCTGGCCTGTCTGCTGGATGCGCGCGCCGATCTGCGGATTGCGCTGGCTGCGCCCACCGGCAAGGCGGCCCAGCGGATGCAGGAAGCCTTGCTCGCGCGCGCCGGCGATTTGCCGCCGGCACTTGCCGCGCGGTTGCCCCAGACTTCGTACACCTTGCATCGGCTGCTCGGTTCCGGGCCGGGCGGGCGCTTCCGGCATCATCGCGACAATCCTTTGCCTTACGACGTCGTGGTGATCGACGAGGCGTCGATGATCGACGCCGCCATGGCGGCGCATCTGCTCGATGCCGTCGCGCCGCAGACGCGTCTCGTGATGCTCGGCGACAAGGATCAGCTGGCGGCCGTCGAGGCCGGCGCGGTGTTCGCCGAACTTAGTGCACGGCCGGCCTTTACGCAAACAGGGCTGCAGCGGATCGCCGGCGCGCTCGGCATCGAGGCGGCGCGTCTGGCTCAGGCATTGCCGGGGGCCGCGAGCGGCTTCGATGCGGGACCCGGCGATCCATTCACGCATGCCGGCGCGCCAGACGACCCCGCTGCGCCGCCACACGACCTGTTCGCATACGTGGATGAGCCGGACCGCTTCGACGCGCCGCCAGGCGAGCCGTTTGCAAGCGCCGCCGATCCCGCAACCGCGCCGGTTTCGGCCGCGCAGAGCCCGCTTGCCGACAGCGTCGTCTGGCTCGAACGCAACTATCGATTCGGTCTCGACTCGCCGATCGGGCGCTTATCGCTCGCGATCCGCAACGGCTCCGCCGAGGCGGCGCTCGACGCGCTGCGCGTCGATCCCGCCGAACCCTGCGCCGCGGCGCTGCACGAAGACACCCACGCGACGCTGGCCGAGCGCACCGTCGCGCGTCTCGCAGCAGGCTTCGCGCCGTATGCCGACGCGCTTGCCGCAGCGCTCGCGGTCGGCACGCCGGATCCGTTGCCGCTCTTCGACGCGTTGAACCGATTTCGTATTTTGTGCGCGACCCGTTCGGGGCCGCGTGGCGTCGATCAGGTGAATACAGCGATGGCCGCGCAGGTGCGGCGCACGGCCGGTGTGACGCTGGCGGTCGGCGCGCAGTGGTTCGCCGGCCGGCCGGTGATGGTGACGCGCAACGACTACGCGCTCGGTCTGTTCAACGGCGACATCGGGATTGCGTTGCCTGGCGCGGGCGGCGCATTGCGCGTGTATTTCCGCACCGGCGACGGCGGTCTGCGCGCGGTGTCGCCGGCGGCGCTCCCGCCGCACGACACCGCCTTCGCATTGACGGTTCACAAGTCGCAGGGCTCGGAGTTCGAACACGCGGTGCTGATGTTGCCGTCGGTGTTCAGCCGGGTGTTGTCGCGTGAACTCGTGTACACGGCGATTACGCGCGCGCGTGAACGGGTCGAAGTGATCGGTGCGCGCGCCGTGCTGGCGCAAGCCATCGCGACGCCCACGCAGCGTGACTCGGGATTGGCCGCGCGAATTGCCGAGGCGTGGCGCGGTGCGTAGGAATGTGGCGCGGGCGAGGTTGACACCCGGCTCGCCGGAGTAGCCGGGTAGCCCGTCCCGCTTAGCTCGCGATGCCGTCGGGCTGCACGCGCGCCCCGACCCGGCTGCGCATGGTCTTGCGATACCACAGCGTCCACAGCGTCAAGCCGCCGTAGATGCCGTAGCCGATGAACGGCGAGACCAGCAGGAAACGCTCGATCGGCCACGTGAGGGCCATCCAAGCACGCAGCGCGGTTTCGCCGGTCAGGCCGACGCCCCACACCAGCGTCATCAGCCGCAGCGAAGTAGCGAGAGCAGGGCGCTCGCGCCACAGTGCCTCGAAGCGCGCTGCGCCGCCTTCCATCTCACGGGCGACAGTGACGCGCGCGAGATAGAAGATCAGCGGACGGCGCATCGGCAACGACAACAGAAACACCACGCCCACCGCGCCGGACACCAGCGACTCGCGCAGCAACAGCATGCGTGGACTGCCGCCCAGCGCCATCGCCGCGATCGACAGTACGATGCCGGTCACGACCATGACGCTCAACGCATCGACGCGGCGGAATCGCGCCAGTTCGATCAGGCTCCAGACGATCGGCGGCACGGCGGATGCGATCAGTGCGCCTGTCTCGCCCAGATGAGGCAGCGCGAACCGGTAAGCGAGCCACGGCAGCAGGAAGTTGACGGCCAGTTCCAGTACAAAACCCGGGCGGAGCTTCATATGAATTTACGCTGTAAGCGGAAACCTGCAGTATCGATGAACTGGCCGATCACGTGCAAATAGTTTTTCGCATCGGTGGGCGCGGTCGATAGCCGATGGTCGTCGACAGTCGATCCGCCCTGTGTACACTTGCGGTTCCTAGCCCTTTTTTGCGTCATGACCTCCCGTTATCCGATCCCGCCGAATGAAATCGAACTGACCGCAGTGCGCGCGCAAGGGGCGGGCGGTCAGAACGTCAACAAGGTATCGAGCGCCATCCACCTGCGTTTCGACGTTCAGGCTTCGTCGTTGCCTGAGGTGCTGAAGATGCGTCTGCTGGCGTTGTCCGACCATCGGCTCACGCGCGACGGCGTCGTGATCATCAAGGCGCAGGAGCATCGCACCCAGGAAATGAATCGCGCGGCGGCATTGGCGCGGCTCGATGAACTGATCGAAAACGTCAGCGTGACGCGCAAGCCGCGCGTCGCGACCCGGCCGACGCGCGCGTCGAATCTGCGCCGCCTCGACGGCAAGGCGAAACGCAGTGAGATCAAATCCGGCCGCGGCCGGGTGGACGATTAACGCTTAGCGCTTGCCGTTCCGGCCTAAGGAGCGCGTGCCGTTCGGCAAGGATGCCGGCACAAAGTCGACGCAAAGCACGTGGGTATCGCCGTCGCGCTCGAACGCGAGCGCGGCGGTATAACAGTCCTCGCCGTCGGCCAGCGAATAGTGCGGACCCATCATCGCGACGCGTCCTGGCGCGGCCAAAGCATGCTTGAAGTAGGCACGCCGCGACCAGTTGCTACGCGTATTGGTGTAGAGCGGCGCGAGCCGCAGCGGTGGCGGCGGCACCGAGGCGGCCGTTACCGATGGCTGAGTCTGTTCGCCCTGACGGTCGGTGACGAACACCCGGCGCGCTTCGCGCAAATGCCAGATATTTTGCGCCGCCTGGCGCAGATCGCCGGTCGCTTTGAACGCATCGGCGGCGGCCAGCACCGCTTCGGCGAAACCTTCGAAGCCGAGCCGCTGGTGGCCGGCATGGGCGCGTTCGTAATCGGCGAACTTGCTCCACATCGATTCGATCAGCGCGGGCACCTTAGCGCACGCTGCCTGCACCGAGCCCTTCGGCTGGCCGAGCCAGAAACCTTGCACAAAATCGACGTCGGCCTGCATCAGGATCATCAGTTCCTCGTCGGTTTCGACGCCTTCGGCCAGCACCAGCGTGCCGCACTGATGCAGCATCGCGATCAGGTGGCCGATCATCGAGTCGTCGCCTTCGCGCTTGCCGGCGCGCGCTACCAGCGAGCGGTCGAGTTTGACGATGTCGGGGCGGAAGCGCCACACGCGGTCGAAGTTCGAAAAACCGGTGCCGAAGTCGTCGATCGCGATCAGGAAGTCACGCGGCTGCGAGGCGGCGAGCATGCTCGCGACGGCGGATTCGTCGTCGGCCGGCTGTTCGAGCACTTCGATCACGATGCGCTCCTGCGGCAGGCCGAAGTGCGCCGAAAGCTCGTCGATGAAGGTACGCTGCGGCCAGCCGGTTTCGAACACCTGTGGACGCGTGTTCAGAAATAGCCAACCGGTCTCGATGCCTTGCTCCATGAAATTTGCCACATGCAGGCAGCGCGCGATGCGGTCGAGTTCGCGAGCCTCGGCGGCCGAGCGTGTACCGGAAAACAGCATCTCCGGCGACACCGGCAAGCCGACTGGATCGAACGCGCGCAGCAGTCCCTCATAGCCGACCACGCATTGATGCGTTACCGACAGCACCGGTTGAAACGCGCTGTGCAAGGTCAGCGCACGCCATGTCGCGGTCCAGCCCGACTCGTCCCGGACCAGATGCGGAAGCAGGCCGCTCAGGGTCAATTCACTGACGGTTGGCTTAAGGGCTGACATGAGAGCGGACATAAGGACATCACGGCAAGCGGGTGATGGGGCGCGCAAGCAGATTTTGCGCGCAACGGATGCACAGCCCAAGCGTTGGCAGGATGATGCGGGTCAGGCCTGAAAACGCGGAGAGCGACGCCAGCCATGCTGGACTCCGGCGGATTAGTCAAACCAGTCTAACAGTTCGTACTTCGCATGAATGTGCGGGTTATCACAGACGCGGGCGATGGCCGATTCTCGGCAAACCGGCCACCGGCGTGTGCGTTTGGCACGGCAGCGCGGGCGTATGAGAGCCCTTCGCAGGCGTTTGCCCGGCGTGTCTGAACCCATGAGCCGAGCCCATGAATCAAGCATATGACTCAAGTGCACGAGTTAAACGTATGAAGCCCAGCGTAACAGGGCGGCAAGCGGATGCCCGCCAAACTCCAGGTGAGGACGGTGCTCAGACGTTTAGCGGGCGGCAGGTCTTTGGCCGCCTGCACGTTTGCCGGGCGGCGGGTATGCTGCTGCTTTTCGTGAAACGGAGATCAAGCATGGCGGAAATCGCGGTGGTCGCAATCTCAGTGGCCAAGCCGGGCTATGAAGAGCAATTGCGTGAGGCGCTCGAGGGCATCGTCGGGCCGACGCGCAAAGAGCAGGGCGCGCTTCAATACGACCTGCATCGCGACGTGCAGGAGCCGCGCCGGTTCGTGTTTGTCGAGCGTTGGGAAAGCCAGGACGCGCTGGCCGCGCATGCCAGATCCGCGCACATCGCGGCTTACAGGGAAACCGTTGCGGATTGGGTCGAACACGCGGAAATTCGCGTCGTGTCGAAGATTGCGTAGAGCGTGCAAAGCGGCTGAAAGGCGGTTCAGCGGGATGCGAACCGCCCGGTAACGGCGAGCGGGCTGCCTGCCCGGATCTGGTCTGTGCGTCGCTCGCCGTTTGTTTTTAGTGAGTTGCTTGCGGGACGTCGAGAATCAGGATGATGGTCCAGTCGGCGTCGCCGTCGTGATGATATTGGCGCTCGGCGACGATGAATGGTTGCTGCTTGCCGTCCGGGCCGAGAAACAGCACGTCGCCTTCCATCGGCAGGCACTCGACGGGCGGCAGCGCGAGGAACGCTTCCTGACCGCCGCGCGGCATCAGTTTTTCGATTTTGCGGGATGCTGCTTCAGTCCATTCGATATCTAGCTGGATGTTGCTCATGCTGTCCTCCGCACCAAGGTGCGTACGGGTTGGGGGGATTCCGGGTGGGGCTTCCGGTCGGTGCGCGACTTTAGCATACCGTGCGCGGCGCACAGGAGCGTGTGACGCGCCGGTAGCGCTTCTTCAACGAGGCCCGGCCGGCGCGCTACACATCGAACACGCTCAGTCCATTAGACAACAAAAAAGCCGAAACCGGCGGTGCCGGCTTCGGCTTTTCACCTTCGCGGCGACACCGCGGGTGAGGCTATCGAACTGCGCTTACGAACTCGCGGCGTCGGCCTTGGCGGCCTTCTTGTGATGAGGCGGGGCCATCTTGTGATGTTTGGCCGGCATGGCCGGTGCACTTTCCATTGCCTGTTGCCGGTTTTGCAAATCTTGCGCACGCTGTTCGACGTCCGCCGCCTTGGCCGGATCGGTGCTCATCATGACGCCGTTTTCCTGCGCATAAGCCGCGCCCGTTACGGCGCTAAGGGAAACCAGGATCGCCAGGGACACTTTCTTCATGTTACCTCCGTAGAGTGGTTGTGGACCCGAGTACTTGCCTGTCCGAACGGAAAGACAATGCATTCTAGCCAGCAATATCCGCTCCAGCGGACGTTTTGTAACAGCGATGACAATTCGTTACACCTTGTTACTTTCAGCCTGCGGCCAATACCGGTCATGCGATTTCGAACAACCCGGTTGCATATTGCCGATACTAAAAAATATTCGCATCGCTAAATAAATAACATCCGCGCTGCAGCGATCATTCAGAACCAGCCGATTGCACAATAGACATGAAATTGTGCAATTCCAATGAGTTCGTGCAGCGCGATCTCCGCGTTCACAAGGTTGTCATAGCGCGGCAGTAGACCGAGACGTGCGCGCCGAGCACTGGAGATCAGCGGCTGCGGCGCGAGCCCGAAGCGCTGGAAGTCGAGCAATGCGCGAGGCATCTGATACGCGGAGGTGACGAGTATCAACGAATCGTAGCGTGAGCGTTCGACGATAGCCGATACGTTGCGCGCGTTTTCGAAAGTCGTGCGGCTGCGGTTTTCCAGCACGATATCCGCGCGCCGCACCTGTTTGCGCAGCAGGTAGGGCAGGTAAGTATCGGCTTCGGTCGCTCGATGCCGCTGTGGATTGCCACCGCTCACGATCACCTCGCACGTCGTTGCCGTGCGCTTACATGCGGCATAGCTGTCAGCGCTGACGGCGATGCGCGCAAGCACGTCGCGCGGCGGAACCAGCACGTCGTCGTCGTATTCGGTGCCGCCGCCCAGCATGATGATCGCCGTACGCGGCGCGAACCTCGCGGGTGCGTCCGTCTGCCGCTGCGGCTGAACCAGGTCGAGCAACGGAGCAGTCAGCCAGCCGGCGGCGAGCAGCCAGAACAGGGTGATCGTGCAAACGGCAAGGTGCCGGCGGGCGCGTTTCCATAGCACGATTGCTGCAAAAAAAAGCGCTAATAAAGTGAATAGAATCAATTTAAATGGGGTAACGTATGACTTTCGGGCCAATCCACTGGCTTGCTATCGCGCCGCAGCGGTTGCATCGTCGGCTTGTGGACAGAACGCTATCATGCGTTGAGACGGGGATCCTGAAAATAACAAGATCAAGCAGCATTTGGCGGGAGCTAGCTGCATCGTATGCAACCGGCTTTCAGCCATGAGCGGATGCTATGCGCATCACTGGTGGCGCGGTGACGTGTTGGGCAAAGATGTGTCATAGCTGCACTTTAAGAAAGAAGTGAGATGACCACGTATTCCAACGAAGCGGTACTTGAAGCGCTGCGGCGGGCGCAATATCGCCAGGTGCCATGGGCCAGACGGCCGGGCGTCTTCCAACATCTCCGGGCGCTGGGCTTGATGGACACTGTCCGGCAGCGCACGGTCGCGCCTGCTCCGGGTTTTCATGCCCCCGTCGATATTGCCGTGCTGACCGAGCGGGGCAGAGCCGAGTTTGCGCGGCTCGAGCACGCCGAACGCCTACTGAGTTGGGCTGCGCAGCGGATGAACGACTACGTCGTCGCTACGGCCGAAACGCACCCAACAGCTGCTCTCGAAGTCAGACCTTAGGGTCGCTGAGCGGCCTTGCACTGTTTCCCCGGCCGCATGACGCGGTCGGCGGCAGTTTTATTCTCCGCTGATTCGCGGGCACGACGCGTGCCGTCTCCCCTGTTCAGGCGAAAAAAAGCCCGTATCGCGAGGATACGGGCGTACCGGATTTACTACTGCCACGCTGTGCTTATGGCACTGAATGAGACTGGTGAAGCGCCGGGTGGTTCCCCCAATCGCTTAATTCGTACTACAGCGCCTTCATCGCGATGTCTGACGCATGAAACGCCCGCGCCTAGCGGCGTCGCGCCGCATCTCCGCGTGGCGGCTCCGGTCGTGTGCGGACATTGCTTGCGATATCGCCGCGCAAATCGCCTCGCGGCGCCGGCGGCGTGAAGTCGCGGTTGCGCGTTTCGCTTTGTTGCCTGGCTTCAATGGAGGCCGTGCGATCCGGCCGCCAGTTCCACCCTTGTGGGCGCTGCTGCGCGAGCGCCGGTGCGGCCATTGATGAAACGACAATGCCGCACAGAAGCAGTGACATTGGTTTCATGCTGAGCTCCCATCAAGCCGATCGACTCAAGGCCTGTTTGCATATCCATACGGTATGCCGAGTAGCGAAAGCACGGTGTAAGTAATAGTAAATGGATGTTTCACCCGCAACATTCGAGCGGCTTCAGGCATCTGAAGCCGCTCGACGGCGAACGCGGGGAAGCTGAAGCGGACGACTACGATGGGCGCGCTGTGGAGCGGTGCCCATGACAGGCCGGTCAAGCGCGTGAACGCGCGGCGGCCCAAATACACGCCGAGCGCCCGCAGGGCGCCCGGAGGCAAAACAATTCGCGTCAGGCCATCTTGACCGGCGCGCGCCACGATTCCGGATTGGTCCAGAATGCGCCGCGCAGACGGTCGCGGCTCGGCGGTGCCGGCGGTTTCGCCGCCGTCGCGCCAATGCGTCCGCGCAGCGAAATTTCGCGGCCGCTCGTGCCAAGTCGCTTAACTATTTCGGCGAGCGTACCATCGGCTTGCCACTCGTCGAAGCGGCGGCGGCAAGTCGGCGGCGACGGATACCGGCCGGGCAGCTTGGACCAGCCTTCGCCCGTCGACAGCACCCAAAGCACGGCGTTGACAACTGCGCGTGCTTCCACACGTGGTCGACCGCGTCGTTCACTCCGTGCTGGCTCCGCACAGAACAACGCCTCGACCAGCGCCCACTCGTTGTCTCTCAAATCGTCGAACAGCATCATGTTTCACCTCAGCGAAGCTAACTCCGGTGCGCTGCCCCGCGCCGCGCACTCTCCATGCACTCGATAGGCGAGTGCCAAGGGGGTCGGGCTTGCCACGGTCTGCTATGCAGTCAGATGTCATGGCGCCGACCCTGTGTGCATCTAAACGCAGGAAGTGTGCCAAGTTAAGTCCAACTGCCTGAAAGCCCCGTAACGGCGGGCCAGCGCGGGCGCCAGCTAGGGGCGTATGAGAATCCAAAAAACCCATCTCGAAAATCGGGACAATCACCAATCTTGTGCAATCAAGCCCGGCCAGCGTGCGTTTGCGCCTTATTGCTGCAATGCGGCGAGATAATCCAGCACGGCGCCTGTGCGACATTTCGCCATACAATGCGCATCAAACGATGTTATTAATGAGATCGGCAAATGAATGTGACGCTGCGCCAGCTAAGGGTTTTCATCGAGGTCGCCCGTTTGCGGAGCTTCAGTCGCGCTGGCGATGAGATCGGCCTGACGCAATCGGCGGTCAGCCGCTGTGTGCGCGAACTGGAGGGTGAAATCGGCCTCAAGCTGATTGACCGCACCACCCGTGAGGTGCAGCTCACCGACGTCGGCGGCAACCTGGTGTCGAGCGTGTCGCGGCTGCTGACCGACCTGGATGACGCGTTGCGCGAGATTCGCGAAATCGGCGAGCAGCGGCGCGGACGCGTGGTGGTCGCGGCCAGCCCGACGGTGGCCTGCCGGCTGATGCCGGGCGTGGTGGCATCGTGCAGCCGGCAATTCCCGTTCATCGCGCTGGGCTTGCGCGACGACGTGCAAAGCGATGTGGTGCGCAAGGTCAAGTCGGGCGAAGTCGATTTCGGCGTCATCATCGGCCCGTTTTCCGCCGACGATCTCGTCAGCGAATCATTGATGACGGATTCGTTCTGCGTCGTATCTCGCGGCGATCACCCGCTGGCGGCCAAAGCGCAGGTGGCGTGGACGGACCTCGATGGCCAGCGACTCGTCATGCTCGATTACGCGTCGGGCAGCCGCCCGATCATCGACGCAGTGATGCAGGAGTACGGCGTGAGCGCCACGGTGGTGCAGGAGCTGGGGCATTCCGCGACCGTTTTTGGGCTGGTCGAAGCGGGCGTCGGCGTGAGCGTGCTGCCGTGGCTGGCATTGCCTTTGCCGGCAGGGGCCTCGCTGGTGGCGCGGCCACTGGTGCCGCGCGCCGAGCGCACGGTCGAATTGGTGCGGCGGCGCGACCGGTCGCTGTCGCCGGCGGCGGAGGCGGTGTGGGGCTTGGTCCGGCAATTGCCGGCGCGGGCAGAGGATCTGGACTGATGCACGGATCAGCGCGGACGCGCGGTTGCTGTGGCCAGGGACCCCGCTGCGTCTGTCGGCTTGACGACTTCGCCGTCCCCTAAACAGGCGCCGCGCTAAACTGTTGCCTTTCCTGAACCTCAACCTTTACCCGTCACCCGTGTGGAAGTCTCAATGAGCGAATCGGATCTGCCTGTGCCGTCCGTCCCGAACGCGCGCGATGCCGTGCGCGCACTGCGTCCTTCGCAGATCCGTGAAGTCGCCAATGCCGGTTTCGGCGTGGCAGACGTGCTGCCGTTCTGGTTCGGCGAGTCCGACCGGGTGACGCCGGCTTTCATCCGCGACGCCGCCAGCGACGCGTTGGCCGCCGGTGCAACCTTCTATACGCATAATCTGGGCATCGCGCCGCTGCGTGTCGCGCTCGCTGACTACGTCAGTGAACTGCACGGGCCGACTTCGCCCGATAACGTCGCGGTGACCAGTGCGGGCGTCAACGCGCTGATGCTGGCTGCGCAACTGGTGGTGGGCGCGGGCGACCGCGTCGTCGCGGTGACGCCGTTGTGGCCTAACCTGGTCGAGATCCCCAAGATTCTCGGCGCGCATGTCGAAACGGTCGCGCTCGGTTATGGCGAACACGGCTGGCAACTCGATATCGAGCAATTGCTGGCGGCGCTCACGCCGGACACGAAGATGTTGCTTGTCAACTCACCGAACAATCCGACCGGCTGGGTGATGAGCTGTGACGAGCAGCGCGCCGTGCTGGCGCATTGCCGGCGCCACGGCATCTGGATCGTCGCCGACGAAGTCTATGAACGCCTTTATTACGAGGACGTCGGCATAGCCGCCAGCGGCGCCCGGTCACGCACCGCGCCGTCGTTTCTCGATCTGGCCGCGCGCGACGAGCGCGTGATCTGCGTGAACTCGTTCTCGAAAGCATGGCTGATGACGGGTTGGCGGCTCGGCTGGATTGTCGCGCCGGCCGCGCTGATGGACGATCTGGCCAAGTTGGTCGAATACAACACTTCGTGCGCGCCTGCTTTCGTCCAGCAGGCGGGCATCGCGGCCGTCCAGCAGGGCGAGCGCTTTACGCAGGAACTGGTGCGCGATCTGAAGGCGTCGCGCGACCATCTGGTGCAGGCGCTGTCCGCCGTGCCTGGCGTCGACGTGAAGGCGCCGCCGGGTGCGATGTATCTGTTTTTTTCCATGCCGGGGGCCTCGCGCAGTCTCGAGTTGTGCAAGGCGCTGGTGCGGGAAGTGGGTCTAGGCGTGGCGCCCGGCAGCGCGTTCGGTCCGCAGGGCGAGGGTTTCGTGCGTTGGTGCTATGCCTGCGACACGGCGCGGCTGGACGCGGGCGTTGAGCGTCTGAAGCGTTTCCTGGCACAGCACGGCACGCCGCATTGAGCGTTGGCGGCGAAGCGGAGAGCCGGGCGGGTTGCCTGTCCATTTCCGCCCGCTTTGGCAATAAAGCAGGCGGGTCGAGGCATACGTGGAAAATGCGCCGGGATTTCGTCTTTACGCACCGATTGTTTTTGCGTAATATGGCGCTCAGTCACGCGATTCCTTTCAGGACTTTCGCTGCTCCGTCCGGCTGGGTTTGGCTCGATTGCCTGTTTCGCCTCCCCCCGGTGCGTGCTCCCATCAATATGACCGATCAGAATCGGGCGAGCGCGTCTTCAGTTCCACATCGTCTGTTTGATCCGGTTCTTTGACCCTAACTCATAAGGTCGACCTGGCTGCATGAATACCCAAGAGGCGAAGATCGTCCTCGAGACTGCTTTGATCTGCGCGCAGGAGCCGTTAAAGCTCGGCGAACTGCGCAAGCTCTTTGCCGACGGCGTGTCGGCAGACACTGTTCGGACTTTGCTCGAAGACCTCAAGCAGGATTGGTCTGGGCGCGGTGTGGAGTTGGTCGGGCTGGCCTCGGGCTGGCGGTTTCAAAGCAAGCCCGCGATGCGCTCGTACCTGGATCGTTTGCATCCCGAGAAACCGCCGAAATATTCGCGCGCGGTGCTCGAGACGCTCGCGATCATTGCGTACCGCCAACCGGTCACACGCGGCGATATCGAAGAGATTCGCGGCGTCACGGTGAACACGCAGGTTGTCAAGCAACTCGAGGATCGGGGCTGGATCGAAGTGATCGGTCATCGTGATGTGCCAGGCCGTCCGGCGCTGTACGCGACCACGCGGCAGTTTCTCGACGACCTCGGTTTGAGGGCGCTCGACGAATTACCGCCGCTTGCCGATCCGTCGGCACAGCTGAATGCGAATCTGCTTGGGCAGCACGCGATAGAGTTCGCCGACGCTGAAGCCGCGCAGGCGCAGGACTCGGGCGAGGCGGTTGCGCTCGAAGCGGATGTGGAATCTGCCGCGGTCGAAGCCGATGCGGCAGCAGGAGAGGGAATCGCTGAGGAGCATCAAGCGCTGCTCGATCAGCCGCAGCACGCCGAGCCGGCAGAATCAGCCGATAGCGCCGCGGATGCCACACCCGCGTCCGAGTCGCATCAGGACGCCGCAGCCACACCGGCGGCGCAAGAACATGTTGTTGAAGCGGCACACGTTGAATCGCAAGCCGGCACTGCCGGGCCTGCACTGAATCACGATCCGGTCTCCCAGGCCGATCCGGCAGTACCCGCGCACGACTCGGGCGTGCTCCGCGATACGGAGCACGCCGCCGAGCCGAACCCGACCACGGCGGCGCACGGCGATCCTGAGGGTCGCCGCGATGCCGCACAGGACGCAGGCGTTCTGACCGACGACGAACCCGAGTCGCGCAGCGCCTGACGTAACCGAACTTTTTTTGCCGCGCCCGCAACGGGCGCGCGCGACCTGACATTTTGAGGTTGTTTTGACACATACCCACGACACCGATTCGTCCGAATCCGAGCGCGCCGTGCTGTCGGCTCGCGCCGACGAAGCGCGCACCACGCAAGCGTCGGCAGGCGAGGGCGAGCGCCCGGCGCAGACCACGGAAGCAGACGGTGAAGACCGTCCGCGCCGTGGCCTGCGTCGCGGGCCGCGCAGCCTGATCGCGCGGCGCCGCGCCGGCGCGAAGGCAAAGGGTGCTGAAGGCGCGCCGGTCGTCACCGAAGCGCCGCCGGACGGCGAGGTCGTCGCGCAAGTGCGCATGCCGCGCAAAGATGCGGGCGCCAAGGGTCAGGGGCCACGCCGCAACGCGGGCGGCGCCAAGCGCGAGGGCGCGTCTCGCGACGGTCAACGCGAAGGCGGACCGCGCGAGCGTCAAGCGCGCGAAGGCGGTCAGCGTCAGAACCGCCGCGGCGGCGAAGCGCCGGCAGCGGCTGCGGCACCTGAAGCGGGTCAGGACGATCTGTTTTCGTACGTTACATCGCCCGCCTTCGATGCGGACAATAGCGCCACTGGCGGCGTGCGCGCCCCGATGCTGCGCCGTGGCAAGCCGGCCGCGCCCAAGCGCGTGCTGGCAGCGGACGACGACGCGCCAAAGCTGCACAAGGTGCTGGCCGAAGCCGGCATGGGCTCGCGCCGCGATATGGAAGAGCTGATCGTGGCCGGGCGGGTGTCGGTGAATGGCGAGCCGGCCCACATCGGCCAGCGCATCATGCCGACCGACCAGGTTCGCATCAACGGCAAGCCGGTCAAGCGCAAGCTCGCCAGCAAGCCGCCGCGCGTGCTGCTGTACCACAAGCCGACGGGCGAAATCGTCAGCCATGCCGATCCGGAAGGCCGCCCGTCCGTGTTCGACAAGCTGCCGCCCATGAAGACTGCCAAGTGGCTCGCAGTCGGCCGTCTCGACTTCAATACGGAAGGTCTGCTGATGCTGACCACGTCGGGCGATCTGGCGAACCGTTTCATGCATCCGCGTTATAGCGTCGAGCGTGAATATGCGGTACGCGTGGTCGGCGAGCTGGCTGAAGGGATGCGTCAGAAGCTGTTGCACGGTGTCGAGCTAGAAGACGGTCCGGCGAATTTCCTGCGCATTCGCGATGGCGGCGGCGAAGGCACCAATCATTGGTATCACGTGGCGCTCGCCGAAGGGCGTAACCGCGAAGTGCGCCGCATGTTCGAAGCAGCCGGCCTGATGGTCAGTCGCCTGATCCGCACGCGTCACGGCCCGATTTCGCTGCCGAAGGGTTTGAAGCGCGGCCGCTGGGAAGAACTCGAAGACAACCAGGTGCGCGCGTTGATGGCGTCGGTCGGCCTGAAGGCGCCGACTGAAGAGCGCGGCAGCCGTAGCTCGGCACCGGAGCGCAAGCAGCCGGATCCAATGCAAACGTCAATGGGCTTCATCAGCCGCGAACCGGTGCTGATGTCGCATGGCCGTTTCGACCAGCAGCAGCCGCGCGGTCAAGGCCGGCGTGGCGCGGCGGGGGGCGGTGGCTTCGGCGGCGGCGCGGGCTCTGGCTCAGGTTTCGGTGGTGGCTACGGCAATCGCGGTG
Organism: Paraburkholderia sp. SIMBA_030; assembly: GCF_046535245.1. Taxonomy (NCBI): domain Bacteria; kingdom Pseudomonadati; phylum Pseudomonadota; class Betaproteobacteria; order Burkholderiales; family Burkholderiaceae; genus Paraburkholderia; species Paraburkholderia sp. SIMBA_030. The sequence goes on along the minus strand of NZ_JAWRXB010000011.1, from coordinate 223,302 downwards.
CTGGCCGCGGGGCCGGCGGTGGTTTCGCTGGGCCGATGGGCGGTGGCGCGGGCGGCCCCCGTGGCGGCCGCGACGTCGACGGCAATCGCGCGCCGTCGGGCAATGGCAATCGCGCCGCGGGTGGCGGTAAGCGCGCCGGCGGCAGTGGCGCCAATCCGGGCAGCGGCGGCAACCGCGGACCGGACGGTAATCGCGGCGGCAACGCCAACCGTGCCGGCGGCGGCAACGCCAATGCAGCAGGTGGCGCCAATCGTGGCGGCGGCGCGCCGCGCGGCCGCTCGCGTGGCCGTTAAGTCAAAGTCGTAGTAAGCAAGGTAGCTGGCGCGTTCGTTCGTTCTTTAGCGATCACGCCAGGCCGCGGTGAGAATCGATCGACGAGCGCCGCAGGTTTCATCTGACGCATGAGCACAGCGGCCTGTGCATAAATAGGGGCGGATTTTCTCGCAAGATTCATCGGCCGCGGCTGATGATCTGTTCGAGTCACCTTGAAAAAGGGTGGGGCTGCCGCGATATCGTTGCAGTAGCGTTGAAAGATTGCCATGAAATCAAGCGGAAATGCGCTTCGCGCGGCGTTCCGCGGTTTGCGTTTGTCCCGAAAAATGGCTACAATCGCAAAGTCGCTGGGCGTGCGGCTTTTCATGTGCGGCTCAGGTGCGACCACCGGCAATAAGATGATGGGCGTTTAGCCCATTTTTTTTTGCCGCTCAGTTCATCGTGGTTCGGCATCTCGGGTAGCACGAACGTGCGCCGGCTTGGCGCGCGGCCCGCATTGGTTGTTTGCAAACAGGCGGCAGGCTCGCTGCGCGAACATCTTAGAGGGCACTGTGCAACTGACGGAACTGATTGAAACCACGGTCGTGGGACTCGGCTACGAGCTCGTCGATCTCGAGCGCACCGGGCGCGGCATGTTGTGCATTTATATCGACCAGCCGGCCGGCATTGCGATCGAAGACTGCGAGAAAGTCACGCGTCAGCTCCAGCACGTTCTGACGGTCGAAAATATCGATTACGAGCGGCTTGAAGTGTCGTCGCCGGGTCTCGACCGCCCGCTGAAGAAACTGGCGGATTTCGAACGCTTCGCAGGCAGCGAAGTGGTAATCACATTGAAAAAGCCATTGGACGGACGGAAATCGTACCGGGGCATTCTGCATGCTCCGCAAGGCGAGACGATCGGTCTGGAATTTGAAGGGAAGGAAGGCGCTGCGATGCTTGATTTCACGCTCGCGGACATGGATAAAGCACGCCTCGTTCCGAAAGTTGACTTTAGGAGCCGCAAACAATGAGTCGCGAAGTGTTGATGCTGGTGGATGCGCTGGCACGCGAGAAGAACGTCGATAAAGACGTGGTATTTGCCGCGCTCGAGGCGGCCCTCGCTTCGGCCTCCAAGAAACTCTTCGAAGAAGACGCGGACATCCGCGTCCAGATCGACCGTGAAAGCGGCGAACACGAAACGTTTCGCCGCTGGCGCGTGGTGCCGGACGAAGCCGGTTTGCAGGAGCCGGATCAGGAAATCCTGCTGTTTGAAGCACGTGAGCAGAAGCCGGAAATTCAGCTCGACGAATACATCGAAGAACCGGTGCCGTCGATCGAATTCGGCCGCATCGGTGCGCAGGCCGCCAAGCAGGTTATCCTGCAGAAGGTGCGCGACGCCGAACGCGAACAGATCCTGAACGACTTCCTCGAGCGCGGCGAACACATCATGACCGGCTCGGTCAAGCGTCTGGACAAGGGCAACTTCATCGTCGAAACCGGCCGTGTCGAAGCGCTGTTGCGCCGCGACCAGCTGATTCCGAAGGAAAACCTGCGCGTGGGCGACCGTGTACGCGCCTATATCGCGAAGGTCGATCGCACCGCGCGCGGTCCGCAGATCGAGCTGTCGCGTACGGCGCCCGAATTCCTGATGAAGCTGTTCGAAATGGAAGTGCCGGAAATCGAACAGGGCCTGCTGGAAATCAAGGCGGCGGCGCGCGATCCGGGTGTACGCGCCAAGATCGGCGTGGTCGCTTACGACAAGCGCATCGACCCGATCGGCACCTGCGTCGGCATTCGCGGTTCGCGCGTGCAGGCCGTGCGTAACGAGCTCGGTGGCGAAAACGTCGACATCGTGCTATGGTCGGAAGATCCCGCCCAGTTTGTGATCGGCGCGCTCGCGCCGGCAGCCGTCCAGTCGATCGTCGTCGATGAAGAAAAGCATTCGATGGACGTCGTTGTAGACGAAAACGAACTGGCGGTCGCGATCGGCCGCAGCGGCCAGAACGTGCGTCTTGCCAGCGAACTCACCGGCTGGCAGATCAACATCATGACGCCGGACGAATCTGCGCAAAAGCAGAATCAGGAACGCGGTGTACTGCGTGACCTGTTCATGGCGCGTCTCGATGTCGACGAAGAAGTCGCCGACATCCTGATCGACGAAGGCTTCACGAGCCTCGAAGAGATCGCTTATGTGCCGCTCAACGAGATGCTCGAAATCGAAGCATTCGACGAAGACACCGTTCACGAACTGCGTAATCGCTCGCGCGATGCGTTGCTGACGTTGGCGATCGCGAATGAAGAAAAGGTCGAGAATGTTGCCCTCGACCTGAAGAGCCTGGAAGGCATGGACGCCGACCTGCTCGCCAAGCTTGCCGAACATCAGATCCAGACGCGCGACGAACTCGCCGAGCTGGCTGTGGATGAACTGGTCGAGATGACCGGAATGGAAGAGGATGCCGCTAAGGCGTTGATCATGAAAGCACGTGAACACTGGTTCCAGTGAGAAATGACCATGGCGCACTAAATTGAACGCGGCCGTCAGGCCGCATGACCCGATGCTAACCGCAAGGAATCGGTCCTTGCATTAAGAGGAATGAATGGCGAGTAACAACGTAGCCCAATTTGCCGCGGAACTGAAAATGCCTGCAGGCGTGCTGCTCGAGCAGCTGCAGGCGGCGGGCGTCACAAAAGCGAGCGAAGACGACAGCTTGTCCGAAACGGACAAGGCGCGTCTGCTCGACCACTTGCGCAAGTCTCACGGCTCGACTGATGCGGACAAGCGCAAGATCACGCTGACGAAACGGCATACGTCGGAGATCAAGCAATCCGACGCGACGGGCAAAGCTCGCACCATTCAGGTCGAGGTGCGCAAAAAGCGCACTTTCGTTCGCCGCGACGAATCCGCCGCTGAAGGCGCGGAAGCATCGAATCATGTGGCCGAGGCCGACGTAGACGACCTCGAACTCCAGCGTCGTGAAGAGGAAGCCCGTCACGAAGCCGAGCTGCTCGAAAAGCAGGCTCAGGAACTGAAGGCGCGTCAGGAACAGCTCGAACGCGAAGAAGCCGAACGTCAGGCGCGCGAGCAGGCTGCCGAAGCCGAGCGTCGCCGTGCGGAAGAAGAAGCGGCGAAGAAGCGCGCTGCTGCGGCGGCCGAAGCGGCTGCTCGCGAGAAGGCTCCAGCGGCGCAAGCTACTCAGCCGGCCGCCGCGAAGGCTGAACCGGTCGCTGCCAAGGCCGCTGAGCCGGCGGCGGAGCAGGACGACGAGCGCGCTGCGGCAGAACGCGCCGCTCAACGCGAAGCGGCGAAGAAAGCGGAAGACGCAGCGCGTCAGGCCGCCGAAAAGACGCGCGCCGAGCAGGAAGAAATCAGCAAGCGCCGTGCGGCGGCAGAAGCCGAAGCGCGTGCGATTCGCGAAATGATGAACACGCCGCGCAAGGCGCAGGTCAAGGCGCCGGAACCGGCACCGAAGCCCGCTGAGCCGGCCAAGGCCGTGGAAGCCAAGGGCACGCTGCACAAGCCGGCGCGTCCGGCAGGCGAAGCACCGGCGCGTCCGGCAGCCAGGAAGCCGGCTGCTGCGACTACTCCGGCTGCTACGACTACGCAGCCGGCTGGCGACAAGAAGAAGCCGGGCGCCGGCAAGGGCGGCTGGCAGGACGACGCAGCGAAGCGCCGTGGCATCAAGACGCGCGGCGATACGAGCGGCGGTGTCGATCGTGGCTGGCGCGGCGGCCCGAAGGGTCGCGGCAAGCATCAGGATCAGAACACCACGTTCCAGGCACCGACCGAACCGATCGTGCGCGAAGTGCACGTGCCGGAAACCATCACGGTCGCCGATCTGGCGCACAAGATGGCGGTGAAGGCCTCGGAAGTCATCAAGTCGATGATGAAGCTCGGCCAGATGGTCACGATCAACCAGATGCTGGACCAGGAAACGGCGATGATCATCGTCGAAGAACTGGGCCACCACGCGGTTGCGGCCAAGCTGGACGATCCGGAAGCGATGCTGGTCGAAGGCGAAATCTCCGACGCAGAAGCGCTGCCGCGTCCGCCGGTCGTGACCGTGATGGGTCACGTCGACCACGGCAAGACCTCGTTGCTCGACTACATCCGCCGCGCCAAGGTCGCAGCGGGGGAAGCGGGCGGGATTACGCAGCACATCGGCGCGTATCACGTCGAAACGCCGCGCGGCGTCATCACGTTCCTCGATACGCCGGGCCACGAAGCGTTCACGGCCATGCGTGCTCGCGGTGCGAAAGCGACCGACATCGTGATTCTGGTGGTCGCGGCCGACGACGGCGTGATGCCGCAAACGAAGGAAGCGATTGCCCACGCGAAGGCAGGCGGCGTGCCGCTGGTCGTCGCGATCAACAAGATCGACAAGCCGGATGCGAATCCGGAGCGCGTGAAGCAGGAACTGGTCGCGGAAGGCGTCGTGCCGGAAGAATACGGTGGCGATTCGCCGTTCGTGTCGGTGTCGGCAAAGACCGGTGCGGGCATCGACGACCTGCTCGAAAACGTGCTGCTGCAAGCCGAAGTGCTGGAACTGAAAGCACCGGTTGAAGCGCCGGCCAAGGGCCTCGTTATTGAAGCGAAGCTCGACAAGGGTAAGGGTCCGGTTGCAACGATCCTGGTTCAGTCGGGTACGCTCAACCGTGGTGACGTGGTGCTGGCCGGGAGTGCTTACGGCCGCGTGCGAGCCATGCTCGACGAAACCGGCAAGCCGACCAGGTCGGCGGGGCCGTCGATCCCGGTCGAAATTCAGGGTCTGTCGGAAGTGCCGCAGGCAGGCGAGGAAATGATCGTCATGCCGGACGACCGCAAGGCGCGTGAAGTCGCGCTGTTCCGCCAAGGCAAGTTCCGCGACGTCAAGCTGGCCAAGCAACAGGCCGCGAAGCTCGAGAACATGCTGGAACAGATGGGCGAAGGCGAAGTGCAGTACATGCCGCTCATCGTCAAGGCCGACGTGCAGGGTTCGCAGGAAGCTTTGGTGCAGTCGCTGCTCAAGCTGTCGACCGACGAAGTGCGCGTGCAGATCGTGCACGGCGCCGTGGGCGGCATCAGCGAGTCCGACGTCAACCTGGCTACGGCTTCGAAGGCGGTCATCATCGGCTTCAACACCCGTGCGGACGCGCAAGCTCGCAAGCTGGCGGAATCCAACGGTGTCGATATTCGCTACTACAACATCATCTATGACGCAGTAGATGAGGTGAAGGCGGCAATGTCGGGCATGCTGGCTCCGGAGAAACGCGAGATCGTGACGGGTACGGTCGAAGTGCGTCAGGTCTTCAAGGTGCCGAAGATCGGCGCGGTGGCCGGCTGTATGGTCACGGACGGTTTCGTCAAGCGTTCGTCGTCGGTACGTGTGCTGCGCAACAACGTCGTCATCTTCACGGGCGAACTCGATTCGCTCAAGCGCTTCAAGGACGACGTGAAGGAAGTCCGTCAGGGCTTCGAGTGCGGTATGTCGATCAAGAACTTCAACGATATCGTCGAAGGCGATCAGTTCGAAGTCTTCGAGGTCACCGAAGTCGCGCGTACGCTGTAATTCACGCGGCACGGCTCAACGGGCGGAGCGGGCTTTAACGCCCGCTCCGCCCGTTGTTTTTGGGCCCGCGCGAACCCCCTTTGTCATCCGCTAGAACGGATCACTCATTCACATGCCTAAAAAACGTACTTCTCCCAATCGCAACGTGCAGATCGCCGATCAGATCCAGCGCGACCTGTCCGAGCTGCTGCGCGAGGTCAAGGATCCGCGCATCGGCATCGTCACGATTCAAAGCGTCGAACTGACGCCGGACTATGCGCACGCGAAGGTCTACTTCACGACGCTGACGGGCGACCCGCAACAGACGCTGGAAGCACTTCAGCACGCTGCCGGCCATCTGCACAATCAGCTGTTCAAGCGCCTGCATATCCATACCGTGCCGACGCTGCATTTCCATTACGACAAGACCATCGAACGTGCGGTCGAAATGTCGCGTCTGATCGACGAGGCGAACGCCAATCGCGCGAAAGAAGACTGATCGCGCGCTGTTTAGCGACGTTTTCCGCCCTGCTCACCGTTCACCTTGACTCTGTCTTCTTTCTGACATGACCGCACCTCAACGCCCCCGCGTGCCACGTCGCGCGCTCGACGGCGTGCTGCTGCTCGACAAGCCGATCGGCCTGTCGAGCAACGACGCGCTGATTCGTGCGAAGCGTCTCTATCTGGCAAAAAAGGCAGGCCATACCGGCACGCTCGATCCACTGGCCACCGGTCTGCTGCCGCTGTGTTTCGGCGAAGCCACCAAGTTTTCGCAGGATCTGCTCGAAGCCGACAAGACCTACGAGGCGACCATGCGCCTCGGTATTCGTACGACCACCGGCGACGCCGAAGGCGAAGCGATCGACACGCGCGACGTGACGTGCGATCAGACGGCAGTCCTTGCCGCTTTGGCGAAATTTCCCGGCGACATCGTCCAGGTCCCGCCGATGTATTCGGCGCTCAAGCGCGACGGCAAGCCGCTGTACGAATATGCGCGCGCCGGCCAGGTGGTCGAGCGGGAAGGGCGTCAGGTAACGATCCACGCGCTCGAGTTGCTCGCCTGCGCGCTACCGGACGTGACGTTTCGCGTGACGTGCAGCAAGGGGACGTATGTGCGAACGCTGGCCGAGGATATCGGCGAAGCGCTCGGTTGCGGCGCACATCTGGTGGCGTTACGGCGCACCGGCGTCGGCGCGCTGACGCTCGAGCATGCGGTGACGCTCGACGCGTTGTCCGATGCGACGGAAAGCGAGCGCGATGCCTGGTTGCAACCGGTCGATGCGTTGCTGTCCACGTTTCCGGCAGTCCATCTGGATGAAGACGCGACGCGCCGGTTCCTGCATGGTCAGCGATTGAAGCTCTCCGAGTTGAGCATGACCGGCGATGCGGTCAACGCGCCGCGAGTTCGCGTGTACGCCGCCGAAGGCCGCTTGCTCGGCGTCGCGAAACAAGGCGACGGCGTGCTGGCGCCGGAGCGGCTGGTGGTCACGGCCGCGAGCTAGACCGCAGGCCAACGCGCGCAACAACGAAAAAGGCGGAATCGCTCGATAGCGATCCCGCCTTTTTTCATCCAGCTTGCGTTTTGTATCGAAACTAAAATCTCAATGCGCCGCCGCGGCCGCCGCGCCCGCGTCACCGCCCGCGCGTTCCGGCCTTGTGATCCAGATCAGTGCGACCAGCGCGACGAAGATGCCGGCGGAAACAAAGAACAGATCATTCACGCCCAACTGCGCGGCCTGCTGCGTAGCCATCGTGTTGAAGAGTCCGTACGCCTGCGGTTGACTGAAACCAGCCGCACCCATCTGCCGGATCGATTGATCGAACACCGGGTTGTATGCGTTTGCCTGTTCCAACAGTTGCGCGTGATGCATGATGGTCCGGTGATCCCATGCGGTCTGGAAGATCGAGGTGCCGATCCCGCCGCACATGATCCGCACGAAGTTCGACAGGCCTGACGCGGCCGGAATCCGGTTGCCCGGCAATCCCGACAGCGTGATCGACACCAGCGGGATAAAGAACCCGGCCATACCGATGCCTTGAATCAGCGTAGGCAGCAGCAGCGAGTAAGTATCGACGCCAGTCGTATAACGCGAGCGCATCCAGAAGCACAACGCGAACACGAGGAACGACAAGGTCGCGATATAGCGCGGATCGGTACGCGGCAAGATCTTACCGGTAATCGGCGAGAGCAGTACCGCGAACAGGCCCACCGGCGCCATCACCAGGCCGGCTTCGGTTGCGGTGTAGCCGATGTCGGTTTGCAGCCACAGCGGCAGCAACACGAGATTGCCGAAATAGAGTCCGTAGCCGATCGAAAGCGCGACCGTGCCGCCGGTGAAATTGCGCCGGCTGAACAAGGACAGATCGACCACCGGATGCTCGGCCGTCAATTCCCATACGATGAAGAACGCGAGCGAAATCACCGCGACCAGCGCCAGCACGACAATGGTGGTCGACGAAAACCAGTCGAGGTCCTTGCCCTTATCGAGCATCACCTGCAACGAGCCCACCCAGAGGATCAGCAGGCCGAGACCGACGCCGTCGATCGGCGCCTTTTTGACGACCGAATCGCGATTGCGGAAGATCGTCCAGGTCGCCACGGCGGCGATCGCGCCGACCGGGATATTGACATAGAAAATCCACGGCCACGAGATGTTGTCCGAGATCCAGCCACCGAGAATCGGCCCGGCGACCGGCGCAATCAGCGTGGTCATCGCCCACATGGACAAAGCCATCGGCGCCTTGGCGCGTGGATAGCTCGCGAGCAGCAGCGTTTGCGACAGCGGAATCATCGGGCCGGCCACCGCACCTTGCAGCACGCGCGAGGCGAGCAGGAACGGCAGGGTGGGTGCGAGGCCGCACATCCATGACGAGATCACAAACAGAACGATCGACGCCATGAACAGGCGCACCTGGCCGATCCGGTCGGTGAGCCAGCCGGTCAGCGGCACGGAGATCGCGTTGGCGACAGCGAACGAGGTGATCACCCACGTGCCCTGGTCGGACGACACACCGAGATCGCCCGAAATCGACGGAATCGACACGTTCGCAATCGACGTATCGAGCACGTTCATGAACACGGCGAGCGACACCGCGATGGTGCCGATCACCAGTTGCGCGCCCTCGAGCGGCGGGTGAGGGAGTGGCGCCTGAGCCTGAGCCTGAGCCATCAAAAAAGCCTTATATGAATCGTGGCAAGGCTTACATCAACTTCGCAGCGGGCCTGGCGGCCTGGCTCGACTTCTGCGAGCCGCCGTTCGGACCTGCGTTCTCCGAGATGATGCGAGCGATTTCCGCATTGGCTTCGTCGCCGTACTTCTCGAACACGCTGGTTTGATAGACCGTGTTCGGCGCGTTGCCGAGCTGGCCGCCGTCGTCGTTCTTGATGGTCACATCGGCTTGCATCGACAGACCGATACGCAGCGGGTGCTTCTCAAGTTCTTGCGGGTCGAGCGCGATCCGCACCGGCAGGCGCTGTACCACCTTGATCCAGTTGCCGGTCGCGTTCTGCGCGGGCAGCAGCGAGAAGGCCGAACCCGTGCCCGCCGAGAAGCCGACCACCTTGCCGTGGAACACCACCGACGAGCCGTACACGTCGGCCGTCAGTTCGACCGGCTGGCCGATGCGCATATGCTTCAGTTGCACTTCCTTGAAGTTCGCGTCCACCCATACGCCGTTCAGCGGCACGATCGCCATCAGCGGATTGCCCGGCGAGACGCGCTGGCCGACCTGCACCGAGCGCTTCGCGACGTAGCCGGTAACAGGCGCCGGCAGATTGTTGCGCGCGTTGTTCAGGTAAGCGTCGCGGACCTTCGCCGCGGAGGCCTGCACATTCGGGTGATTCGCGATCGTGGTGTTGGCGGTCAGTGCGCGGTTCGACGCGAGCTGTTGCCCGGCGGCGTCGAGTGCGGCCTGCGCGCTTTTCACGGCGTCGCGAGCGTGCGAGATTTCTTCCTGCGACACAGCGCCGGTTTGCGCGACCGTCATACGGCGCTTCAGGTCGTCCTGAGCGCGCGACAGATCCGCCTGGCGTACGGCGACTTGCGCCTGGTACTGGTTGTCGTCGGCGAACAGGCCGCGCACCTGGCGCACCGTTTGCGCGAGATTCGCTTCGGCCTGTTCCAGCGCAACGCGTGCGTCGGCCGGATCGAGCACGACGAGCGGGTCGCCGGCCTTCACGGTTTGCGTGTCATCCGCGTTCACGGCGACTACCGTGCCGGTAACTTGCGGCGTGATCTGCACGACGTTGCCGTTCACGTACGCATCGTCGGTGTCTTCATGGAAGCGCGCGACGAGGAAGTAGTAAAGACCGTAAGCGATCGCTGCGATCAGGATCACGATGACGAGCAGCGTCATCATGCGCTTGCGTTTGCCGTTGTTCGCCGGTTGTGCGGGGGGCGCGGGCTGTTGGGGGGTGCTCATTGATGTGCTCCGGGTTCTCTCAAGCGTCGTCGTTTATTCGGATGTTCGTGCGAGTGTGTGCGTCGCACCGATGTGGCTTCGGTTTGCGCGTTCAGTTTGCGGCGGCGGTTGCGGCGGTCGCCGAGGCCGGGGCATCGGTCGGCACCACGAGGCCGGTCTGCGTCGCGTCGAAACCGCCGCCGAGCGCCTTGATGAGGCCGATCTGCAGATCGCGGCGGCGCATCTTCAGGCTCGTTACCGTCTGTTCGGCGGCAAGGCGGTTCTGGTCGGCGGTCAGCACCTGCAACTGCGGCGACAAGCCGGCCTTATAGCGAATCACCGCCAGTTCGTACGCCTTGGTCGACGCGTCGAGCGCGCGTTGGGCGTCGCCCGATTGCCGATCGATCGACCGGATCGACGACACTTGCGTCGCGACGTCGGACAAGGCGCTGATCAGCGTCTGGTTGTAATTCGCCACGTCGAGGTCGAAATCGGCGTAACGGCCCTTCAACTGCGAGCGCAGGGCGCCGGCGTCGAAGATCGGCAGATGGATCGCCGGGCCGAATTGGATCTGACGGCTGCCGGATTTGAGAAAACGGCCCCAGCCGAACGCGTCGAAACCGAAGCCGGCCGCGAGGTTGACGTCCGGGAAGAATTCAGCTTTCGCTTCCTTCACGTCGTGCATTGCGGCTTCGACCTGCCAGCGTGCGGCGACGATATCGGCGCGACGTGCGACAAGGTCAGCCGGCAGATTGTTCGGCAACGCGACCGTGTCGCCGGTGGTCAGAACCGGCTGGGCGATTTGCAGGCCGCGATCAGGGCCCTTGCCGAGCAGCGCGCCCAACTGATAACGCACCACGGTGATCTGACCGTCCAGGTCAGTCAAATTCGACTGGCTGGTCGCGATGTTGCCGTTCGCGGTCTGCCGCTCGACGTTGGTGTCGAGACCGGCGGCCACGCGGCCGTTGGTGATCCGGCCGATATCCTGGCGGTTGGCGATTTCACGCTGGGCGATATCGCGGAACGCATACAACTGCGCGAGCTGGTTATACGTGCTCGCCACCGACGCGGCCAGCATTACGCGCGCCTGCTGCATGTCGGCCTCGGCGGCCTTTTCCTGCGACACGGCCTGGCCCAGACGCTGGCGGTTCTTGCCCCACAGGTCCAGATCCCATGACGCGCTTGCCAGCACGTTGTTTTCGCTATACCAGGTGCCGCCGTACGGAGGCGGGTAGAGCGCGTTGCCCGAGAACAGTTCGCGGGTCCACGAATAGCTGCCGTTGACCTTCGGGTACAGCGCCGAGCGCGAGCTTTCGATGTACGACGAGGCCTTTGCCACGCGTGCCTGCGCCTGCGCGATCGACGGACTGCCTTCCAGCGCTTCCGCAATCAGCTTGGGCAGTTGCGGGTCGCCGAACTGGTTGGCCCAGTCGAGCGACGGCCACGGGCCACCCTGGCCGGACAGACTCTGGGTGGACTCGTACTGAGCCGGCGACGAGATCTGCTTGTCGCTCTTCATGCCGAAGTAGTTCGCGCACCCCGTAAGGGCGAGCGCCGTCACCGCAGCGGCGACGGCGGCCCGGCTCGACAGCGCGGGCGCGGACAGGGAAAGGGGTTTCATCGTTCGACTCTTTGAGTGGAATGTAATGATGGACACTGCAAGCAATTTATTACGACTTGCTGTCAGGATTGCTTGCTGCATCACGGGTGAGTCCCGTTTGTTCGCCGGAATTAGTGAGCACGCGGCGCAGCATGCTTTTCAGGAAACCCACTTCTTCGGGCGTGAAACTGCCCAGCAGGCTGTCCAGTACGCCTTTGAAAATCGCCGGCATCTTCGCTGCGATCGCGTGGCCTTCCGGCGTCAATGCCAACCTGACGACACGCCGGTCTTCGTTGCTGCGCACCCTTGTCAGCAGCCCGCGCTTCTCCAGCCGGTCGACGAGGCGAGTGACGGCGCTTGCATCGATGCCGTATTCGCGCGCCAATTCGGCTGCCAGCAGACACTTGCCGCTGGCCACCATGAACAGGATGCTGCCCTGCTGACTGGTGATGCCAAGTTCGGCCATGCTACGTTGGGTGACCAGGTTGGACATGGTCGATTTCACCCGCGAGATCAGATAGCCGACGCTTTCGCCTAGCTGGTACTCACTGAGATCCGGCGTGGGGGTGGGGGACGGCTCCGTCATGGTTCTCATGCAAATGCAATGGTTGACTAGGCAGGATTATAGAGGCCGATTGATTGACGCGGCAAGCGTTATTACAGCTTAGGCAAGGAACTTTTCCCGCTCAAGACATAATGTGCGCGATTTCGCGTAAGAGTTCGCGGATACTGGATGGCGCCTTTCCTGCGCACGCTGCATGGAAAACGGTCGGTCTATCAGGGAATACCAGAAAGCTTCATTTGTGCGTGCTACAATATTGGGTTCCCAAAAGTGCGCTTTGGGCTTGTCGTGGTTTATATAAGCAACCGGCGCACTCTCAACTGTCTCCAGGTTTCCTATGACCCGCGCCCTACGCAACATCGCTATCATTGCCCACGTCGACCACGGCAAGACTACGCTCGTCGACCAGCTCCTTCGCCAAACCGCCACGTTCCGTGAGAACCAGGCGGTGGTCGAGCGGGTGATGGACTCGAACGACATCGAAAAAGAACGTGGCATCACGATTCTTTCGAAGAACTGCGCGGTCGAGTACGAAGGCACGCACATCAACATCGTCGACACCCCGGGCCACGCCGACTTCGGCGGCGAAGTGGAGCGCGTGCTGTCGATGGTCGACTCGGTGCTGTTGCTGGTCGACGCGGTCGAAGGTCCGATGCCGCAAACCCGTTTCGTGACCAAAAAGGCGCTCGCGCTCGGCCTGAAGCCGATCGTCGTGATCAATAAGGTCGACCGGCCGGGCGCGCGGATCGACTGGGTGATCAACCAGACCTTCGATCTGTTCGACAAGCTGGGCGCGTCGGACGAGCAACTCGACTTCCCGATCGTCTACGCGTCGGGCCTGAACGGCTACGCCGGTTTGACGTCGGACGTGCGCGAAGGCGACATGCGTCCGCTGTTCGACGCCGTGCTGCAACACGTGCCGGTCCGCCCGGCCGATCCGGAAGCGCCGCTGCAACTGCAGATCACGTCGCTGGATTACTCGTCGTATGTCGGTCGCATCGGCGTGGGCCGCATCACGCGTGGCCGTATCAAGCCGGGCATGGCAGTGGCCGTGCGTTCGGGCCCGGACGGCGCGATCCTGAACCGCAAGATCAATCAGGTGCTGTCGTTCAAGGGTCTGGAGCGCGTGCAGGTGGAGTCGGCTGAAGCCGGCGACATCGTGCTGATCAACGGCATTGAGGAAATCGGTATCGGCGTGACCATCTGTTCGCCGGAGCAGCCGGAAGCGCTGCCGATGATTACCGTCGACGAGCCGACGCTGACGATGAACTTCCTCGTCAATTCGTCGCCGCTGGCTGGCCGCGAAGGCAAGTTCGTCACGAGCCGTCAGATCCGCGATCGCCTGATGAAGGAGCTGAACCACAACGTCGCGCTGCGCGTGAAGGAAACCGGCGACGAAACCACGTTCGAAGTGGCGGGCCGCGGTGAGTTGCACCTGACCATTCTCGTGGAAAACATGCGTCGTGAAGGCTACGAGCTGGCCGTGTCGCGTCCGCGCGTGGTGATGCAGGAAATCGACGGCGTGAAGCACGAGCCGTACGAAAACCTGACCGTCGACATGGAAGACGGCCACCAGGGTGGCGTGATGGAAGAGTTGGGCCGCCGCAAGGGTGAAATGCTCGACATGGCGTCGGACGGCCGTGGCCGTACGCGTCTCGAGTACCGTATTTCGGCACGTGGCCTGATCGGCTTCCAGTCGGAGTTCCTGACGCTCACGCGCGGCACGGGCCTGATGAGCCACACGTTCGACTCGTATCAGCCGGTCAAGGATGGTGCGGTCGGCGAGCGTCGTAACGGCGTGCTGATTTCGCAGGACGACGGCGCAGCGGTTGCGTACGCGCTGTGGAAGCTGCAGGACCGCGGCCGTATGTTCGTGTCGCCGGGTGAGCCGCTGTACGAAGGCATGATCATCGGCATTCACAGCCGCGACAACGACCTGGTCGTGAACCCGATCAAGGGCAAGCAGTTGACCAACGTGCGCTCGTCGGGTACGGACGAAGCGGTGCGTCTCGTGCCGCCGATCCAGATGTCGCTGGAATACGCGGTCGAATTTATCGACGACGACGAACTGGTCGAAGTCACGCCGCAATCGATCCGTCTGCGCAAGCGTTACCTGAAGGAGCATGAGCGCCGCAGCGCCAGCCGTAAGGGCGCAGTGGACTAAATAGGTATCGCGCCGCGGTTTCGCGGTCGATGTCGGGCAAAAGCCACCTTCGGGTGGCTTTTGCCGTTTTTGGGCACCCACATGACTTAAGCGTCGTTAGTCGCGGGTGCTATTCCCGTTTGTCCCCCGTTTCTCGCAGAAGACTGTTGCAAGGACTGGAAACTAGCTGGAAAGCCCGTCGCGGCGGGCTCGGGCGACAATCGGCCTGCTATCTGGACTATCCGTTATGTGATATGCTCCCCGGGTGCAAAGTTTTAGGTCCTTCCAAGCAAGACTTGATTCGCGCAATCCGCTAAACGGTCAGGCCGTGTCGCGGAAGGTTCTGTAACCCGCTATTTCTCGAGAAACTCGAAGAAAGGTGAGCGTAAAAATGATGAAGCAATTCCAGTCGAACTCTTATCTGTTCGGCGGCAATGCTCCGTACGTGGAAGAAATGTACGAAGCGTATCTCGATAATCCGGCGTCAGTGCCCGAGAACTGGCGCAGCTATTTCGACGCGTTGCAGAACGTCCCTGCATCGGATGGCAGCAATGTCAACGACGTGGCCCATGGCCCGATCGTCGAATCGTTTGCTCAACGGGCCAAGGCCAACGCCTTCATCCCGCGCACGGCGGTCGGCGGCGAAGATCTCGCTACCGCACGCAAGCAAGTCTATGTGCAGTCCCTCATCGGCGCATATCGCTTCCTCGGCTCGCAATGGGCCAATCTCGATCCTCTGAAGCGCCGCGAACGTCCCGCTATTCCCGAACTCGAACCCGCGTTCTACGACTTCACCGAAGCCGACATGGACCAGGAGTTCAGCGCAACGAATCTGTACTTCGGGTTCGAGCGCGCGTCGCTGCGCGAGATCGTCAAGGCATTGCGCGACACGTATTGCGGCACGATCGGCGCCGAGTACATGTACCTGAGCGATCCGGAACAGAAGCGCTGGTGGAAGGAGAAGCTCGAGTCGATCCGTTCGACGCCGAATTTCTCCAATGAAAAGAAAAAGCACATTCTGAATCGCCTGACGGCCGCTGAAGGCCTCGAGCGCTTCCTGCACACCAAGTACGTCGGCCAGAAACGCTTCTCGCTCGAAGGCGGCGAAAGCTTCATCGCGTCGATGGACGAAGTCGTGCGTCATGGCGGCGCTAACGGCGTCCAGGAAATCGTCATCGGCATGGCCCACCGTGGCCGTCTGAACGTGTTGGTCAATACGCTCGGCAAGATGCCGGCGGACCTGTTCGCCGAATTCGAAGGCAAGCACGTCGACGACCTGCCGGCTGGCGACGTGAAATACCACAAGGGTTTCTCGTCGGACGTCTCGACCGAGGGTGGCCCGGTTCACCTGTCGCTCGCGTTCAATCCGTCGCACCTCGAAATTGTCAACCCGGTGGTCGAAGGCTCGGCCAAGGCCCGTATGGACCGTCGCGGCGACGACAGCGGCCTGCAAGTGCTGCCGGTGCAAATCCACGGCGACGCGGCCTTCGCAGGCCAGGGCGTCGTGATGGAAACGCTGAACCTCGCGCAAACGCGCGGGTACGGCACGCACGGCACGCTGCACATCGTCATCAACAACCAGATCGGCTTCACCACGTCGGATCCGCGCGACTCGCGCTCCACGTTGTACTGCTCGGACGTCGTCAAGATGATCGAAGCACCGGTGCTGCACGTGAACGGTGACGATCCTGAAGCGGTCGTGCTGGCTACGCAGCTGGCCATCGACTTCCGGATGCAGTTCCATAAGGACGTCGTCGTCGACATCGTCTGCTTCCGGAAGCTGGGTCACAACGAGCAGGACACGCCGGCGGTCACGCAGCCGCTGATGTACAAGACGATTGCGAAGCATCCGGGCACGCGCGCGCTGTACGCTGAAAAGCTGGTGCAACAAGGCGTGATCGCGGCGCCTGACGCAGACGAATACGTCAAGGCCTACCGCAAGGCGATGGACGAAGGTCATCACACGATCGATCCGGTGCTCTCGAACTACAAGAGCAAATATGCGGTCGACTGGGTCCCGTTCCTGAACCGCAAGTGGACCGACGCAGCCGATACGGCAGTGCCGCTGGCCGAGTTGAAGCGCCTCGCTGAGCGCATCACCACGATCCCGGAAAACTTCAAGGTTCACCCGCTGGTCGAGCGCGTCATCAACGACCGTCGCGCGATGGGCCGTGGTGAAGCGAAGCTCGACTGGGGCATGGGCGAACACCTGGCATTCGCATCGCTGGTCGCATCGGGCTATGCAGTGCGCCTGACCGGTCAGGACTCGGGCCGCGGCACGTTCACGCACCGTCACGCGGTGCTGCACGATCAGAACCGCGAACGCTGGAACGACGGCACGTATGTGCCGCTGCAGAACATCGCCGAAGGTCAGGCGAAGTTCACGGTGATCGACTCGGTGCTGTCGGAAGAAGCGGTGCTGGGCTTCGAATACGGTTACTCGACCGCTGAACCGAATACGTTCGTCGCGTGGGAAGCGCAGTTCGGCGACTTCGTGAACGGCGCGCAAGTCGTGATCGACCAGTTCATCTCGTCGGGCGAAGTGAAGTGGGGCCGCGTCTCGGGCCTGACGATGCTGCTGCCGCACGGCTACGAAGGTCAAGGTCCGGAGCACTCGTCGGCACGTATCGAACGTTTCCTGCAACTGTGCGCAGACCACAACATGCAGGTCGTTCAACCGACCACGCCAGCGCAGATTTTCCACCTGTTGCGCCGTCAGATGATCCGCCTGTTCCGCAAGCCGCTGATCGTCGCAACGCCGAAGTCGCTGCTGCGTCACAAGGAAGCCGTATCGGATCTGTCGGAACTGGCGAAGGGCGCGTTCCAGCCGATTCTCGGCGAAGTGGACGACGCCATCGACGCGAAGAAGGTCAAGCGCGTGGTGGCCTGCTCGGGCCGCGTGTACTACGACCTCGTCGCGCATCGCCGCGAAGCGAAGGCGAACGACGTCGCGATCATCCGTATCGAACAGCTCTATCCGTTCGCGCACAAGCAGTTCGAAGCGGAAATGAAGAAGTACGACAACGCGACCGAAGTGGTCTGGGTGCAGGACGAGCCGCAGAATCAGGGCCCGTGGTTCTACATCGAGCACCACCTGAAGGAAGGCATGAAGGACGGACAGAAGCTGGCATACAGCGGCCGTCCGGCTTCGGCCTCGCCGGCAGTCGGCTACTACGCGAAGCACTACGAGCAGCAGAAGGCGCTGGTCGAAGGCGCTTTCGGCCGCCTCAAGAGCGCGTCGATCGCTAAATAAACACAACAGACGAACCGGGAAAGCGCCACGCGCTTTCCCGTGCCGCGTCTGAAGGTTCATTCGCGGCAGTTATGGTTCGCAGGCGGTCGTCGTTCACCGCGCCGTCACCCGATACGTATTCAGGATATTCATAATGGCTATTGTCGAAGTCAAGGTTCCCCAGCTTTCCGAGTCGGTCTCGGAAGCCACCATGCTGCAGTGGAAGAAGAAGCCCGGCGAGGCTGTCGCACAAGACGAAATTCTCATCGAAATCGAGACCGACAAGGTCGTGCTCGAAGTGCCGGCTCCGTCGGCTGGCGTGCTCGCGCAAGTCATCGCGAACGACGGCGACACCGTCACCGCCGAGCAGGTGATCGCCAAGATCGACACCGAAGGTACCGCCGGCGCCGCTGCTGTCGAAGCAGAAGTGAAGCCGGCTCCGGTCGCCGCTCAGGCACCCGCCGCAGCACCTGCTGCGCAAGCCGCATCCGCAACGGGTGCGAACACCGCTGCTTCGCCGGCTGCCGGCAAGCTGATGGCTGAAAAGAATCTGTCCGCAGGCGACGTCGCCGGCACCGGCCGCGACGGCCGCATCACGAAGGGCGACGTGCTGACCGCGCAAGCCGCACCGGCACCGGCACCGGCCGCCAAGGCTGCTGCACCGGCTGCCGCACCGAAGGCTGCGAAGCCCTCGCTGCCGGACGTCAAGGCGCCGGCATCGGCCGAGCAATGGCTGAAGGACCGTCCGGAACAGCGCGTGCCGATGTCGCGTCTGCGTGCGCGTATCGCCGAGCGTCTGCTCGAGTCGCAACAAACCAACGCCATCCTCACGACGTTCAACGAAGTGAACATGGCGCCGGTGATGGACCTGCGCAACAAGTACAAAGACAGGTTCGAGAAGGAACATGGCGTGAAGCTCGGCTTCATGTCGTTCTTCGTGAAGGCGGCTGTTCACGCGCTGAAGAAGTTCCCGCTCGTGAACGCGTCGATCGACGGTAACGACATCGTCTATCACGGCTACTTCGATATCGGTATCGCGGTCGGTTCGCCGCGCGGTCTGGTGGTGCCGATCCTGCGCAATGCAGATCAGCTGAGCCTCGCCGAAATCGAGAAGAAGATTGCCGAATTCGGCCAGAAGGCCAAGGACGGCAAACTGTCGATCGAAGAAATGACCGGCGGCACGTTCTCGATCTCGAACGGCGGTGTGTTCGGCTCGATGCTGTCGACACCGATCATCAACCCGCCGCAATCCGCAATTCTCGGCGTGCACGCCACCAAGGAACGCGCTGTGGTCGAAAACGGCCAGATCGTGATCCGTCCGATGAACTATCTGGCGCTGTCGTACGACCACCGGATCATCGACGGTCGCGAAGCGGTGCTGTCGCTGGTCGCGATGAAGGACGCGCTGGAAGACCCGGCTCGCCTGCTGCTCGACCTGTAATCGCCGGCTTGTAATCACTACAGTCGTCGCGATATAAGCAACACGCCTCCAGCATTCCGCAGTACTGGAACGACGCGCGCCACGAAGCGTGGCCGCGCGCCGTTTCGCCATCAAAGGGATTGTCATGTCCAAAGAATTTGACGTTGTCGTGATCGGTGCAGGCCCCGGCGGCTATATCGCCGCAATCCGCGCTGCCCAGCTCGGCAAGTCGGTTGCATGTATCGAAAAATGGAAGAACCCGGCCGGCGCGCTGAAGCTCGGCGGCACGTGTCTGAACGTCGGTTGCATTCCGTCGAAGGCGCTGCTCGCATCGTCGGAAGAATTTGAAAACGCGCAGCACCACCTCGCCGATCACGGTATCAACGTGTCGGACGTGAAGCTCGACCTCACGAAGATGCTGTCCCGCAAGGAAGGCATCGTCGAGAAGATGACCAAGGGCATCGAGTTCCTGTTCCGCAAGAACAAGATCACGTGGCTCAAGGGTCATGGCAAGTTCACCGGCAAGACGGACGCCGGCGTGCAGATCGAAGTGAGCGGCGGCGAAGGCGCGGATGGTACAAGCAGCGAAGTCGTCACGGCGAAGAACGTGATCATCGCGACGGGCTCGAAGGCGCGTCACCTGCCGAACGTGCCGGTCGACAACAAGATCGTGTCCGACAACGAAGGCGCACTGAGCTTCGACACCGTGCCGAAAAAGCTCGCCGTGATCGGCGCAGGCGTGGTCGGCCTGGAACTCGGCTCGGTGTGGCGCCGTCTGGGCGCGGAAGTGACCGTGCTCGAAGCGCTGCCGGAATTCCTCGGCGCCGCGGACCAGGCGTTGGCCAGGGAAGCCGCCAAGCAGTTCAAGAAGCAGGGTCTGGACATCCACGTCGGCGTGAAGGTCGGCGAAGTGACGGCGACCGATAACAGCGTCACGCTGAACTACACGGACAAGGACGGCAACGCGCAAACGCTGGAAGCCGACCGTCTGATCGTGTCGATCGGCCGCGTGCCGAATACCGACAACCTCGGCCTCGAAGCGATCGGCCTGAAGGCCGACGAGCGCGGCTTCATCGACGTCGACGACCACTGCGCAACGGCCGTGCCGAACGTGTACGCGATCGGCGACGTGGTGCGTGGTCCGATGCTCGCGCACAAGGCTGAAGACGAAGGCGTGCTGGTTGCCGAAATCATCGACGGTCAGAAGCCGCATATCGACTACAACTGCATTCCGTGGGTGATCTACACCGAACCGGAAATCGCGTGGGTCGGCAAGACGGAGCAGCAACTGAAGGCCGAAGGCCGCGAAGTCAAGACGGGCCAGTTCCCGTTCATGGCGAACGGCCGCGCGCTGGGCATCAACAAGGCGGATGGTTTCGTCAAGATGATCGCCGACGCGAAGACCGACGAACTGCTCGGCGTGCACATCATCTCGGCGAACGCATCGGACCTGATCGCGGAAGCCGTGGTGGCGATGGAATTCAAGGCGGCGTCGGAAGACATCGGCCGTATTTGCCATCCGCACCCGTCGCTGTCCGAAGTCATGCGCGAAGCCGCTCTCGCCGTCGACAAGCGCGCGCTGAACATGTAACCGGCAGCGCACGCCTGACTGATCGCAGCACTGCGGCATCACTACGAAGGCGGGCGGGTTCACTCCCTCCCGCCTTTCTTTTTGCAGCAACACAATGAACGTCACCGAATACTACGAAAAAGAACTGCAGACGCGGGGTTATCAATCGGACCCGGCGCAACGCGCGGCGGTCGACCGCCTGCAGCGGTGCTATGAAGAGTGGGTCGAGTACAAATCGCGCCGCTCGAACGCGCTCAGGAAACTGATCATCCACCCGGATCTGCCGCGCGGCGTGTACATGTGGGGCGGCGTAGGGCGGGGCAAGAGCTTCCTGATGGACAGCTTCTACATGATCGTGCCGGTGCAGCGCAAAACGCGGCTGCACTTCCACGAGTTCATGCGCGAAGTGCATCGCGAACTGGAAGAACTGAAAGGCCAGGCCGATCCGCTCGACGAACTCGCGCGCCGTATCGCGAAGCGCTATCGGCTGATCTGTTTCGACGAATTCCACGTGTCGGATATCGCCGACGCGATGATCCTGTATCGCCTGCTCGACAAGATGTTCGAGAACGGCGTGCAGTTCGTGATGACGTCCAACTACGATCCGGACACGCTATATCCGGACGGCCTGCATCGCGACCGCATGCTGCCGGCAATCGAACTGATCAAGGCAAAGCTCGACGTGATCAACGTCGATGCCGGCGTCGACTACCGGCAACGCACGCTGGCCCAGGTCGAGGTGTATCACACGCCGCTCGGCGCGGCGGCGGACAAGGCTTTGCGCGACGCGTATTCGCGCCTTGCGGCGGTCCCCGACGAAAGCCCGCTGCTGCACATCGAAAAGCGGGAACTGAAGGCGTTGCGCCGCGCTGACGGCGTCGTGTGGTTCGATTTCGCGACCCTGTGCGGCGGTCCGCGCTCGCAGAACGACTACCTGGAACTGGCGAGCCGTTTTCACGCGGTGATTCTGTCCGGCGTGCCGCAGATGTCGGTGCGCATGGCTTCGGAAGCGCGCCGCTTCACGTGGCTGATCGACGTGTTTTACGACCACAAGGTCAAGCTGCTGATGTCCGCAGCGGTGCCGCCCGAGCAACTGTACGTCGACGGCCCGATGGCCAACGAGTTCACGCGCACGGTGTCGCGCATCGTCGAAATGCAGTCGAAGGAATATCTCGACGCGCCGCGGCGCATCGTCGATACGTCGCTGACCTGAGGGCCGGCGTCATCCTCGCGGCGGCGCTTTTGCGATAGATCACGGTCCGCTCGGCAAGTGGGCGGTGTCCGAAACGTATTTTCAAGATTCGGATTGGTCTTATATTCCGCCCGCGGGCGACTGGGTATCTTCTTTGTCATGGTTCTGACAAAGGAGAAGCCATGAATCCGTACCGTGATATCAATGACGAAGAATGGCAACGCATTGCACCGTTGCTCCCTGAACTGCGTCCGCGCTCCGAACTGCGCGGCCGTCCACTTGCCAATACGCGCTCAGTGCTCAACGGCGTGCTGTGGGTGATGTATAACGGCGCTACGTGGTCGGCCATGCCGCGCAAATACCCGTCGTATCAAACTTGCCATCGCCGCTTCAAGGCGTGGTACGAATCCGGCGTGCTCAAGCGCGTGATGGATCTGCTGTTCGGTGCCGCAAGCGAGGAACTGTGCAGCACGATGGAAGCACGTATGCGTACGCACGTGGGCACGGAAGAGGAGAGCGAGCCGGCAGATGCGGCTCCGGTTGCGGCACCCGCGGCGTACGACCTTGCGTCCGCCAAGCCGGTACCGGCTTCGCCGTTCGCGTTTGCGTCGCCCTTCAAGCACGCTGCATGACGGCGTGAACAAAGCAAATCAAGCAAAAAAACGGCCGCACGATGGTGATCGTCGGCCGTTTTTTCTGACGCTGTCCTGACAGCAGTAACGGTATGCTGGCGACCTACACCAGCACCTCAGGCATTCATACCTGAACCACGCGCGGACTTATTGCTGACGAACCCACGTCTGCGAGCGGCCAAGCAGCGATACGCCGATATAGCCGCGCACCACCAGCTTGTTCCCACCGTCTTCCAGGTGCATCTTGCACTTATAGACCTTGCCGTTTTCCGGGTCGAGAATCTGCCCGTGATCCCAGCCGTCGCCGTCCTTTTTCATATCGTTAATGATCGTCATGCGGAGAATCAATTGATCCTTGCGCGCGTCGGTGCATTCCGTGCAGCGGCGATCCGGTTGATCGTTCGCGCCCAACCCCTTGATCACCTTGCCGTTAAGCGAGCCCGTGCTGTCCTGCGTGATCTGAACGAGCGCCTTGGGGTTGCCGGTATGATCGTCGACGGTTTGCCAGGTGCCGACCGGGTTGTCGGCTTGCGCCATCGCGGTGACGGCGCTGGCGAGCAGCACGCCGGCAACGGCGGCGTGTCTGGCTGTGCGGAGCACGATTGCGCGAGCGCGTTGAGTGAATTGCGTCATGTCTTCCTCCTTGAAAAAAAATCGCACGATCATGGTCGCGCGGCGTTATTGGCATCTCGGGCCCGTCTGGGCCTTCTTGGGCCTTCTTGAGCGATCAGCCGCCGTGATGCCTCGTGTTGCCTCTCAGGTTCTGCTTCAGCTGCATCGGTTGAACACCGTCAGCGCAGAATACGTGAAAGTGCGCGTGCCGTTTGATAGTGGAACCTCTAGTCAGAACGCGGCACTTTCGCTCATCAGTTCAGTTGATACGAAAACGTAGCGTTGATGCGCGGGCTGCGCGACGCGCTTTCCACCGGCGCGTCGCCGACCGGTTTCGCGACTGACAGATCCAGGCTGTAGTACTTCGCATCCGAGATCCTGAAGCCGAACGCAATCGATGACAGCCTCGACGGCGAAGGCGTGCCCGCATGCAGATACACGCGCGCCATGTCGAACGATAGGTACGGCGTGAAAGTACGCAGGTACGTGAAGCCGGGCGTGAACGCGCGGTTGACTTCGAGCATCGCACCCCAGCCTGAATCCCCGACGCTTCGCCCGGTTGATAGCCCTGCGCAAAACGTTGCGCGCCGAACGAGATCTGTTCCGAGGTCGGCAGCGATACGCCGCTGTACTGACCGGTCAGCGAGACGGCGGTGCCGATCTGGAGCGGCCACTCGTTGGTCTGCGAGAAGGTCGCGCCGGTCCGTACGAAGTTGATCGACGCCGGATTGGTGACGGGCGCACCGGGAACGTTCGAGTCGCCGGATTTCGACGCGCCCAGGATATCGAATGCCTTCGCCACATTGAAACTCGCGTGGCGCACCTGAGTCGGGTGCACGCTGGTGTAGTCGGCCTGCAACTGCAGCACGCGGATTTGCGAGCGCAAGCCGATCTGCGCGCCGGTGTTGTGGTTGTTGTAGCGATCTTCGCGATCAGCCCAATGCTGCCGATCGGCAGCGCGCCGTGCGCAGCGAGATAGGTTACGTCGTCCCGACCTTTTGGCAGCAACGCAGACACGCTCAATTGTTCGCCGAGCGCGGTCAGCCCGTTCTCGGTCGCGGTCAGCAGACCTTGCACGCCGGGATGGTTGAAGTCGATGCCGGTGCTGACGTTGAACGGCTTACGATCCACGTTCGGTTCGAGCATGGTGGCGCCATCGGTGTTTTGCGGCGGCGGCACGGTGGCCGCGACCTTCACGCCGGGCAGTAGGCCCAGCCCAGCACATTGAGCGCTCGAAGGTGGCGCGCCGCAATGGCCGGTCGGCCGTGATGCGGCCGGCGATCGCGCGGATCCTGTCTTCGACTGCGCCGGCGTCATGTCGGTATCGCGCGCGCTGAGCGATATACCCGTACTGGCTTGCCGACGCGGTTGCCGACACCTATTTCCCCGGCAATGTGCGCGAGCTGCGCAATCTCGCCGAACGCATCGGCGTGACCGTGCGGCAGATCGGCGCGTGGGATGCGGCGCGTCTGCAACGACTGCTGGCGCTCGCGCGCACCAGCCAGCCGATGCCGGCCGAGAGCACCGCGGAGGTGCTGGTGGACCGCAGCAAATGGGACATGGCCGAGCGCAACCGCGTGCTCGCCGCGCTCGACGCAAACGGTTGGCGCCGGCAGGATACAGCGCTCTATCTCGGCATCAGCCGCAAGGTGTTGTGGGAGAAAATGCGTAAGTACCAAATTTTCGACGAAGAGCCCGAAACACGCGAAAGTGAGTAATAATGAGATGGTTGTGCTAAAACAAAAACTGTTCGAGCAGGAATTACATGGACCGAAAGTCGAAACTACGACAGATTGCCCTGGCGGCATTCGTCGCGTTGGGGGCCGTGCAGGGCGTGAATGCGCAGGCTCTGCCGGATAGCGGCACGAGTGCTGGCGTTGTTTCCCAGCCGGGCGCGACGATGGCGTTGCCGGCTACTTCGCAGGCGCAACCCGGCGTGCTGACGCCGGACGAAGCGAAGCAATCTGCCGCGGGGAATGTGGCGGAATTGCAGCAGATGATCCACGGGTCGGATCTGAACGAATTGCGCACGACGTACAACGGCAGCTACGGCACGAGCCTGCTGTTTTATGGCAAGGAGATGACGTACTACGTCGCGCTGTTCCAGCAAAAGAATTTCTGGCGCGTCATCAAGACGCAGGACGCAACGCGTGCCGACATGATCTACAAGGATTTTGTGCGCCAGACGTTGCAGCTATCCGACGTCGAGATTCGCCGCACGCAGCTGGAGGCACAAAAAGCGTTCACGGAACGGATGATCGCGTTGTCGCAGGATCGCGCGAACCGCCTGCAGGCTGACCTGGACGTTGCGCGTCAACAGCAGAACATTGTCGCGAACCAGCAGCAGCAAACCCGCGCCGAGGCAACGGCGCTGGCGCAGCAGAAGGCGGCAGCGCAAGACCAGTTGCGCGTTGCGCAGCGCCAGGTACGCGAGTTGCAGCGTCAGCTGGAAACAGGCTTGCCGTCGCACTGAAGCGTGCGAGCGGGCAGGAAGGGGGCAGGGGCGGAGGACCGCCCGGCCCTGCACGGGGCAACGCTGATAAACCAATAAGAAAAGAGGCGCCACCACCCCAGGCGCACGGTCAAATGCCGCTGCGAAAGGCAAAAAAACCGCCTGCTTCAATGCCGCTTCTTCCCGCTCTCCGGCGAATGCGCATCCGGCAAATGATGCGGATCAGTGACATCGACAGCAATCGGATCACTAGCAGGGAAACTTTCCTCAAGCGCCTCATCGAGGCGACTCTCCGCGGACGGGGCGGGCGGCTTCGCTACCTTGGCATCGGGCGCATGCGGCTTCGGCTTGGACATGACGTGCTCCACTTCGAAAGTAGTGTCGATAGTCCAGCATAGCGCAAAGCCAAACCGGCCGAACGGTCAACGGCACATTTCCCCTACGCCGGTAGGCATTTCCTTCAAAAAGAAAAACACCCAGCCAACGGCAATTAAAGAGCGCAACTTAAGAACGTAGTTAAAGCGAACTTAAAACCCCGCCGCTCTACCTCGTCTTCGAGTGTGTCGCCAAACAAAAAAGAAAAGCAAAAGGCGAGACCAGGCAAAACCGCATGCCGCCCAACGGCATCTCCAGAACGGGATAGCGCAAAAAAACAAGGCAGCGCAACGACATGGAACCCAAGACCCCTGCACAGACGCAGCGCGTCAACGCATCACACGTAGTGGAAGCGGAATTGGAACATCTGGATTGGGCAACACGGCAACCGGCGCAGCGCATGCTGGACGCCGGCTACTGGCGCCGCCGCGTGCTGGCGGTCAAATGCAGATTCGAACTGACGCAGCTGCAGATCATGCGGCTGGAGAAGATTCTGCAGCGGCTCGGCTATCCGTCGGAGTAGCTGGCCGCTGCGTGAGCAGCTTATTCGTTACCGCCAATGGCGCCACCATTGCCACCGTTACCGCCGCCATGGTTGCCGCCTTCGCCGCCACCCGTGCCGAACAGGCGCCGGCGACGCGTCACGACCACCGGTCCGTCAGACGTGCTGCCGCGCTCGGACGATGCCGGACGGTCGGAAGACGGCTGCGCGCCATACGACTCGCGCGGCTCACGCGGTTCGCGGGGCTCACGATGATCGCGCGGTTCACGCGAGCCGTGTGGGCCACGCGTGGTGTGTTCGCCGTGCGCAGGCCGTCCGGCGCGCGGAGCCGGACGCGTGCCGGTGTCGAGCTGGATCGTCGAGATCGCGCGCTTGTAGATGCCTTGCAGGCCGACGGGCGTGCGCAGCATCACCAGATACTGATCGAACGACTCGATGCACCCTGTCAGGCGAATGCCGTTGACAAGGTAGATCTCCACGCGCTTTCGTTCTTTGCGCGCTGCGTTCATGAAGTCGTTTTGCGGATGCGATTCTGCGGAAGCCATGGACAATTCAGGTTAGAAAGACGGTTGTTCGCCGCGATTCTACCCTGTGTAGGGGCGGAACGCGTCGGCGGGCGAACTGCGTCCACTATAACGGCTTGCGCGCACATAAGCATCTGATAACTATTGACTGTAACGTTGAGTTACGAATCTGCGGATGAATGGCGCTTTTCGTGGCGGCGGTGGCGCGTCGCCGCCGCGGATGGCGGAAAAAGATGGCGCCTCGCGCCGAACGCACGGAATAAACCGGTGTCCGCCTGCGTTAAGTCAGCATGGCAGCGTTGCATGTCGCACGCGGCCGACCGGGTCCCGGCCCACGCGCGCCAGCCGGCGGACGCGTCGGCCGAAACATAGTCAGGAGATACACATGAAAGCAACCCGCATTCTTTCCACCGTCTTCGTGCTGTTGGCACTGGCGTTGGGCTCGCTCGCGACGAGCGGCTGCACGTCGGCGACCGATAGCGGCGCGTCGAGCACCAGCGGCAGTGGCGGTGGCACCGGCGGCGGTTACTGAGCGTTAAGCGCACCGGGTGAATTTCGAAGCGGAAGTGATTTCGTGGCTCCCGCAGTTGCGCCGCTATGCGCGCGCACTGACGGGCGACCGCGCTTGGGCCGACGATCTGGTACAGGATACGGCGGAGCGCGCGCTTGCGCGCTGGGCGGCATTCCGGCCGAACAGCAACCTGCGCGCGTGGCTGCTGACGATCCTGCGGCATCTGTACATCGATCAGTTGCGCGGACGTCGCGAGATCGCCGTCGACGACGAAAGTGCGCCGTGGCGCAATCTCGAAGCGCCGCACGGCGAAGTCGACGGTCTGGTGCTGCGCGATCTGCAGCGCGCGCTGTATTGTCTGCCGCTCGAGCAGCGGGAAGTGCTGCTGCTCGTCTGCGTCGAGGAACTGACGTACCAGGAGGCGTCGAGCGCGCTTGGGGTGCCGATCGGCACGGTGATGTCGCGGCTGTCGCGCGCGCGTGAACATATGCGCGTGCTGCTTACAGAAGGTCCGGCGCACAAAAAAAACCCGCCGCTGAAAGTAGTGAGAAATCCGCGATGAACAACGACGACTACGATTCCGGCTTGACCGAGGGGCTCGATTTGCGAGTGCTGTCGGCGTTTGTCGACGGCGAGTTGCCGCACGCGCAGCGCGCCGCGATCGAGACGCAGCTGGAGCAGCATCCGCAGGCCGCCGCACGGGTGGCCGCGTGGCGCGCGCAGAAGAAGGCGTTGCAGGCGCTGTGCGGTGCGCCGGCGCGCGAGGAGCCCGCTTTCATCGTCGTGCGCCCGTCTGCGCCGTGGTGGCGGCGCGTCGGCCTTGCGGCGTGCTGGCTCGCGGCCGGCGCCGGGCTCGCGCTGGCGTTGGGACCGCTCGCGCCGCGCCTGACGGGCGGTGCGTGGGGCGGGTTGGGCGGGTGGAGCGGCTTCGGCGCCGCTCCGGCCAGCTTCGCCCAACGCGCGGACGTCGCCTATGCGGTTTATACGCCCGAGCGGCGTCATCCGGTCGAAGTCGCGGCGAGCGAGGAAGAGCATCTGATCAACTGGTTGTCCAAACGGCTGAACCGGCCGTTGTCGGTACCGTCATTGCAGGAATATGGCTATTCGCTGGTGGGGGGGCGTCTGTTGCCGGGCGAAGCGGGACCGGCCGCGCAGTTCATGTACGAGAACCAGAACGGCGCGCGCCTCACGCTGTACGTCACCGGCATTTCGCGCGACGAAACCGCGTTCCGCCTGTTCCGCGACGGCAACCGGCGCACTTTCTACTGGGTCAGCGACCGCATGGGCTACGCGTTGTCCGGGCCGATCTCCGAAGGCAAGCTGCGCTCTATCGCCATCGACGTGTGCAGTGCCCTCGGCGGCAAACCGGAAGCGTGGCAGTAACGCCGTGAGCGCGGTAAGCGGATGGCGGTGAGCGCCGGCCCGTTTGCTGGCGTTGCAACACCCGGTAACAGAAAAGCTCCCGCGCTCGCGGGCCGCCGGCGGAATAGCGCCGCGCCGCGCTTCGTTTACTCGTTGCAGGACCGTGCCGTCGCGGCGGCGTATCAGTACGCGCAGATACCGCGCAAGTGCGCGCGCGGCGCGGTCTCGAGCGAGGCAAACCGACGGGGTCTTCACGGTGTCGACACGCCCCTTGGCGAGTCGCAACGCCGGCGCGTCGAGGCAGCGAAATCATGGTTACTTTCCATCAATTCGGCACGGGGCTATGCTCCGGCATATGTTGTCTGTGTCTGAGCACCGGTTGTGCGGCGCAGTACGATGCGAGTGCCCCGTCGAACGACACGCCGCCGTGCCGCATCGTCGCGGGTCAGGCGGAAATCGACGGCGTCATGCAGCAGATTACCGGCCGCGCGTGCCTGCAGCCGGACGGCAGCTGGCAGATGGTCGAAGGCGACGGCACCGCGCTGGCATCGTACCCGGCGCCGGTCTATTACTACGACCCATGGTACTGGGGGCCGCCGGTGGTGTTCGGAGGCGGCGTGTCGTTCGTTTTTGTCGACCGCTTTCATCATCATCACCATATGGATCATGTGCGGATGGGTGGCCACGGCGATTGGCACGGCGGCAACGGCGACTGGCGCGGCGGCCACGGCGACTGGCACGGCGGCGGACATGGCGGCTGGCATGGCACCGTGCCGATGCAGGGAGCGGGCGGCATGTCGCACGGCGGCGGTGGGATGCGTCGTTAGCTTGCCGCGGCTCACACGTCGCGCCGCAAAGGAGACGCTTTGACACGCAGCTTGCCGCCGAAAGTTTCAGCCGCCCAGTTCGATCGCGCGCTCGCCGGCTGGCGCTCGATCGTCGGCGAGGCGCAGGTGGTCAGCTCGGCAGCCGGGCTCGCGGCGTATCTCGATCCGTTCGCGCCCGGCGAGCGCGAAGCGTTCTCCGCGTCCGCTGCGGTGCTGCCCGCATCCGTCGACGAGATTCGCGCGGTACTGCGCATTGCCAATCAATATCGCATTCCGTTGTGGACGGTCTCGACCGGCCGCAACTTTGCGTACGGCGGCGCCGCGCCGCGTCTGCCGGGCTCGGTGGTGCTCGATTTGCAACGGATGAACCGGATCATCGAAGTGAACGAGACGCTCGCTTATGCGCTGGTCGAGCCGGGGGTCAGTTATTTCGATCTGTATGCGCATCTGCGCGACAAAGGCTACAAGCTATGGGTCGATCCACCCGCCGCGGGTTGGGGCAGCGTGGTCGGCAATACGCTCGAGCGCGGCTTCGGCTATACCGCGTATGGCGATCACGCGGCGTCCCAATGCGGCATGGAAGTGGTGCTCGCCAATGGCGACGTGCTGCGCACGGGGATGGGCGGCATCGAAATCGGCACGGCGTGGCAGCTGTATCAGCCGGGCTACGGGCCGTCGTTCGACGCGATGTTCATGCAGTCGAACTACGGCATCGTCACCAAGCTGGGCGTCTGGCTGATGCCTGCGCCGCCCGCATATCTGCTCGGTGAAATCCAGTTTCGTCACGAGCAGGATCTCGAAGCGATCGTGGAAATCTTGCGGCCGCTGCGGCTCGATGAAACGATCCGCAGCAACGCGGTGATCGAGGGCGGTCTACGCCGCGCCGCGGGTTTGTCGGCGCGTACGCAGTGGTACGACGGCACAGGCGCAATGCCCGAGAGCGCGGTGGCGGCGATGCTCGACAAGCTGAATGTCGGCCGCTGGAATCTGCATTTCGCGCTGTACGGCACGCCGGAATTGATCGATGCGCGCTATGCGATCGTGCAGCGCGCGTTCGCCCGTTTCCCGCAGGCAAGACTCTCGGCCGTACGCTATGCAGGCGATGCGCAACCCGCCGCGGGCGGCGACCGTAACCAGGCCGGCATTCCCGCGATGAGCGCATTCCGCATGCTCGACTGGCGCGGCGGCGCGGGCGCGCATGTGGACTTCGCGCCGGTCTGTCCGGCGACCGGGCGCGACGCGCTGCGCCAATACACGATGGTGAAAACGCGCGCCGCGGAATACGGTTTCGATTACTACGGTGGCTTCACGGCGGGCGTGCGTCATTTGCATCACATCTTCGCGGCGATCTTCGACCGTAACGACGCGAATCAGGTCGAGCAGGCCGGCGAGCTGGTGCGCTCGCTGATGAGCGACGCGCGCGCGGCCGGTTACGGCGAATATCGCGCGCATCTCGCGTACATGGATTTCGCCGCGGCGCAGTACAGTTTCAACGACGGCGCATTACTGCGGCTCTCGGAAACGATCAAGGACGCGCTCGACCCGAACGGCATTCTCGCGCCGGGCAAGCAGGGCATCTGGCCGGCGGCGTGGCGCGACCGGCGCGGTTATACCTGACACACGCAAAGCGACGGCGTAATGAAGCAATGGACCGACGCACTTTCATGATGACAGGCGCATGGTTTTCGACCGCGGCGGGCGGCGCGTGGCCGTGGCTCGCGCATGCGGCTGCTCGTTGCAATACGTTGGCGGTGATCGATTCCACCCTCGCGTGCGGCCCTGCGTTCGCGGACTACGTCGCGCAATTGAACCTGCCCGCCTTCGAAACGGGCGACGATATCGGCTCGCTCTGGTACACGACGCTTGCGCCGCGCCTGTCGCGAGCTCAGGTCTCGCTGATCGGTCTCACGCGCGCATCCGATTACTTCGTGCTCGAGCAGCTTGCGAACCGCACCGCACGTAGGGTCGAGCATAGCCACGAGCAGGGCGCGGGACGCGTTGCGCACGTCGCGTTCGTGCTTGCGCCGCGCCTCGCTCGCTAGAAGTTGTACCCCTTGTTCTTCGGATCGAAGGCCATGTCGTCGAACGTCTTCGGCGTGATGGTTTCGAAGACGATTTTCTCAAAGAGCCTGCCGTCGTTATCGTAAGACTCGACCGTGCGGAAATACGGGTGCCGCAGATCGAGCCCGAGCGTTTCCTTCTTCGCATAGAACTGCGGCTGTCCAGTGGGCGATTCGAAGGTGACGGCAACCACGCGCACACCGTCGATCGTTTTCACGTCCACCTGGGTGGAGCGCGGCAGACCCGTCTCGATGTATTTCTTGCCTTCGGCGAGGTACTGGCTGGCGATGAATTCGGTGCCGAGGTCGCGCACATGATGGTTCGATTGCGCACGCGCCAGTGTGCCGGTGGTCGACGTCCACAGCGGCATCACGTTCAGCAAGCCGCCGAGGTGGCCGTACATTTCATCGCTCCGTTTGGACTCGTCATAGATGATTTCCTGGCCGGCGTGCGCACCGTCGGGCAGCCACTTCGCGTAGATCCGCAGCGGGTTGTGCGCGATGCGCACCAGCATGTGATCGGCCTTGTCGGGCTGCTCCCCGTGAATGCGTTCCATACGCGACATCGTGAACTCGTAAGACGGATAGCCGTTCGGTCCTTCCTTGATGTAGCGCGGCAACGCAAGCGGATCGAGCGACCTGAACAGCGCGACCAGTTGCGCGTCGTCGAGCTTTTCCAGCGCGCCGCTTTGTTGCGCGGCGCGTAGCCACTTGACCTGTTGGTCCAGCGTGAGTTTGCCGACCTGTGCCGAAGGCGTGGCCGGCGCTTTGACAGCGTTTGCGATATCGAGCGCGGGCGGCGCGTCGTCGTTCTGCGCGAACGCGGGCATGGTTGCCGCGCCCGCCATGAGCGCGCCTATCGCTAACACGCGTAATGATGCGGCACGTAATGACGTTCCCAGCGAAACCTCCGGCGAAGCCTTCGGCGAAACCTTCGGCGAAGCACGCGGCGCGGTGACGTCCGACGGCAAACGGGCGAGGCGCATGAAGGCCGGCGAGCGGCGCGAACGTGCGGACGTGCTGTGCTTCATGAATCTCTCCGAAAAGGCTAGCCTGGGGTGGCGCGGACGCGCCTTACCCCTCAGGCCGCCTTGTGCTTGGCGAGTTCCTCGTCGCGCAGCGCGCGGCGCAGGATCTTGCCGACATTGGTTTGCGGCAACTCGTCGCGGAATTCGACGAGTTTCGGCACCTTGTAGCCGGTCAGGTTCTTGCGGCAGTGGGCAATCACCTGTTCTTCCGTCAGCGACGCATTGCGCTTGACGATGAACACCTTCACACGCTCGCCGTGCACCTCGTCGGGCACGCCGATCGCGGCGACTTCGCGCACGTCGGGATGCATCGCGATCACGTCTTCGATTTCGTTCGGGTAGACGTTGAAGCCCGACACCAGGATCATGTCCTTCTTGCGGTCGATCAGACGGATGAAGCCGCGCGGATCCATCACGCCGATGTCGCCGGTGGCGAGCCAGCCGTCGGCATCGATCACCTTGGCGGTCTCTTCCGGACGATTCCAGTAGCCTTTCATCACCTGCGGACCTTGCACGCACAGTTCGCCCGCTTCGCCGATGTTCGCCCACGTGCCGTCGTCTTTCCTGAATCGCACTTGCGTGGACGGCGCGGGCAAACCGATCGAACCTTCGAAATCGCGCAGATTGGTGAGATCCACCGGATTCATCGACACGATCGGCGAGCACTCGGTCAGCCCATAACCTTCGATGATCGGCTTGCCGGTGACCGCCTTGAAGCGATCGGCAACCGACTTCTGCGTGGCCATGCCGCCGGCCATCGCGAGTTTCAGATTCGAGAAGTCGCGCTTGCGGAATTCTTCGTTTTCGAGGAACGCGTTGTAGAGCGTATTCACCGCGGTCATGCCGGTGAATTTCTCGTGGCGGATGATCATCATCACGCGCTTCATGTCGCGCGGATTCGCGATCAGGATGTTGCGCCCGCCGAGTCCCATGAAGATCAGCGCGTTCACGGTCAGCGAATAGATGTGATAAAGCGGCAGCGGCGTAAGCACGGTTTCGATGTCGCCGCTCAATTGCCCCTCGGACCACACCTTCGCCTGCAACAGGTTGGCGATGATGTTCCTGTGCGTGAGCATCGCGCCTTTGGCGACGCCGGTGGTGCCGCCGGTGTATTGCAGGAACGCGATGTCGTCGTGGGTGGGGCGAACCGGTGTCAACGGCCGCGTGTAGCCGATCGCGAGCGCTTCGAGCAGCGGCACGGCTGTCGGCAGGTTGTACTGCGGCACCATTTTCTTCACATGGCGCAGCATGAAATTGAGGAAACGTCCCTTCAGATTCAGGCCGTCGGCAAGCAGGTCGCCCAGACCCGTGACGATGACGTTCTGCACTTTGGTGCCGGGCAGCGCCTCTTCGACGGTCTTCGCGAAGTTCTCGAACACGATGATGGTTTGCGCGCCGCTGTCCTTCAATTGATGCGCGAGTTCACGCACGGTATAGAGCGGATTGACGTTGACCACCACGGCGCCGGCTTTCAGCACGCCGAACAGCGACACCGGATACTGGAACGTGTTCGGCAGCATGATCGCGACGCGCTCGCCCGGCTTCACGCCGATGCTTTGCAGATACGCGGCGAACGCCGTCGCCTTGCGGCCGAGTTCGCCATACGTCAGATTCGCGCCGACGCTCACGTACGCGACACGTTCGCGGAACTGCGCGATGCATTCGTCGAAGAACTGCACGATCGACTCGTATTTCCGCACGTCGATTTCGTGCGGCACGTCCGCCGGGTACGACGCGTACCAGATGCCGTCGGTGTTCGGCGCGCGATTCGCCGCAGCGGTTGAAGGTGCGGATTCGGCAGCGGTTGAAGGTACGGATTCGGCAGCGGACGAGGGCGGGGCGTGCGTGGGCTGGGTCATCGGTCGTCTCCTGAAGCAGTGGCTTCGTATGTTTGTGTGCCGGTCTTGCGGCCAATCGTTAATGCAGTGATCCAGGCGGTCGTTGAGTTGCTCGTTAAGTCGCTCATTGAATCGGTCGGTACGACGCTCGTGCGCTTCAACGTTCCAGAATCGCCACTACGCCCTGGCCGCCCGCCGCGCAGATCGAAATCAGCCCGCGCGCGGTGCCGGCCGGTTTGTCGAGTTGCGCGAGCATTTTCGCGAGGCCGGCGACGATCCGCCCGCCGGTTGCCGCAAACGGATGACCGGTGGCGAGCGAGCTGCCGTTCACGTTCAATTTTGCCCGATCGATCGCCCCGAGCGGGCCCGGCAAACGGAGTTGCGTGCGGCAATACTCGTCATCCTGCCACGCCGCGAGCGTGCACAACACTTGTGCCGCGAATGCTTCGTGGATTTCGTACAGATCGAAGTCCTGCAAGCTCAGGCCGGCGCGCGCCAGCATGCGCGGCACCGCGTAGGCGGGCGCCATCAGCAGGCCTTCTTTCTTGTCGAAATAGTCGACCGCGGCGGTTTCGGACCCGCTCAAATACGCGAGTACGGGCAGGCCATGTTGTGCTGCCCAGTCTTCGCTTGCGAGCAGCACCGCGGACGCGCCGTCGGTCAGCGGCGTCGAGTTGCCGGCCGTCAGCGTGCCGGCGTCGCGATCGAAGACCGGCTTCAGGCCGGAGAGTTTTTCGAGCGTCAGGTCGGCGCGCAGATTGTTGTCGCGCGCGAGGCCGCGGTACGGCGTCATCAGATCGTTGACGAAGCCGCACGCGTACGCCTCGGTGAGCCTGCGGTGGCTCTCGTAGGCGAGCACGTCCTGCGCTTCGCGCGAGATGTTCCAGCGCTTGGCCATCAGCTCGCAATGTTCGCCCATCGACAGCCCGGTGCGCGGCTCGCCGTTGCGCGGCAGCAGCGGTTTGAAAAACATCGCGGGGCGCAGCTTGGTCAGCGCGCCGACGCGTTGCCCCGTGCTCTTGCCGCGATTCGCTTCGAGCAGGATTTTGCGCATCCGTTCGTTGATGCCGATCGGCGCGTCGGAGGTCGTATCGACGCCGCCCGCGATCCCCACGTCGATCTGCCCGAGCGCGATCTTGTTGGCGACGAGGATCGCCGCTTCAAGACCGGTGCCGCAAGCCTGTTGCACGTCGTAGGCGGGCGTTTCCTTCGCGAGCGTGGTGGACAGCACCGATTCGCGCGTCAGATTGAAGTCGCGCGAATGCTTGATGACGGCGCCGGCGGCCACTTCGCCGAGCCGTTGGCCGTGCAGGTCGTAGCGATCGATCAGGCCTTGCAGCGTGAAAGTCAGCATGTCCTGATTCGACGCGGTCGCGTAGGCGGTGTTCGAGCGGGCAAACGGAATCCGGTTGCCGCCGATGATGGCGACGCGGCGCACGGCGGGCAGCGGGTTGGACATGCTCGGCTCCTTTGGGTCGTTCCCCGGTTACTGAACGGTGCGAATGACGACTACTTCGGGTTTGCGTTCGGCTCCGCTTTCGCGGTCTACATTCACTACACAACGAATTTCATGCTGCTGTCATTCCATGCGGTTACGAAACAATGGCACGGCAATCGCACGAAGCATTCGCACGAAACAGCGCGCACTTCATTGCAGCATCCATTGCATGCGGCCGCGTAAATGCGGTTTCTCTCCGGCGATATCGCGTACTTCCAGTTCGCGCTCGATCAGCGAAGGCGACGCGCTCCAGAACGACACCTCGCCCGGCAGCAGCATCGGCACTTTGAATTCCGCGCTGAGCGTGGCTTCGGCAAGCGGTTTCGGCGGTTGCAGCGCGGCGGCGGCGCGGGCCAGCGTCCACATGCCGTGCGCAATGGCGCGCGGAAAACCGAATGCTTTTGCGGACAACGCGGTCATGTGAATCGGGTTGTAGTCGCCGGATACGCGAGCGTAGTCGCGGCCCAGTTGCGGCGGCAATTGCCAGCGGGACAGACGTTGCAACGCAGCCTGATCGAGTTCGAGCGCGCCAAGAGGATCGCCGCTTGCCGGCACGCCCCGCTTCAGATAGACGCTGTCGCCGTCCCACACGGCTTCGCCGCGCCGGTACAGACGCGAATGCAGCACGAACGCCTGGCCCTTGTCGTGACGCAGCAGCGCGCCGAATTCGACCTCGACGCGCAGCACGTCGTTATGCGCTATCGGCCGCCGCAGCCGCACATGATTGGCCAGATGCACGAGCCCGAGCGCCGGCCACGGGAAAGCCGGGTCGGTCAGCATCAGCAGATGCAGCGGGAAGGCGAGCAGATGCGGAAAAGTGAGCGGCACGCCGTGCTCGGGAATGAACCCGCACACCCGCGCGTAATGCCCGATCGCCGCCGCATCGAGCGGCGCGGCGGGGCGCACCAGGCGCAGCGCCGGCAGATGCGTGTCGTGTCCGCGTTTGAGGAGGCCGGATAATGCGCGCGCATACAGCTTCGCCGGCGCGGGCAGTTGCTCGATGACGACGGTTTTGGGTCGGACCGCATTCGTTGCGTGACCGCCATTAAACGGCTCGCGCATGGTCACGCTCCAATCAGACTTTGCCCGCATACGCGCACGATCTGGCCAGTGATGCCCGCCGAACCGGGATGCGCGAGCCACGCGACGGTCTGCGCGACGTCGACCGGCAGGCCGCCTTGGCTCATCGAATTCATGCGGCGGCCGGCTTCGCGAATCGTCAGCGGAATCTTCGCGGTCATCTGCGTTTCGATGAAGCCCGGCGCGACCGCGTTGATCGTGATGCCGCGCTCGCGCAGATGCGGCGCCATGCTTTGCACGCGGCCGATTACGCCGGCTTTCGAGGTCGCGTAATTGGTCTGCCCGCGATTGCCCGCGATGCCGCTGATCGACGATACGCCGACGATGCGTCCGCCGTCGCGCAGGATGCCGGCCGCGAGCAACGCATCGTCGATACGTTCCTGCGCGGACAGGTTGATGTCGATCACGCTGTGCCACGCGGCGTCGGCCATCCTGGCGATGGTTTTGTCCCTGGTGATGCCGGCGTTGTGCACGACGATATCGACGCCTTGCTCATCGAGCGCCGCGGCGATCTGTGCGGGCGCTTCGGGCGCGGCGATGTCGAAGGCGAGGGCGGTGCCGTTCAGTTGCCGCAGCGTCGCTTCGAGCGCGTCGCGCGCCGCCGGAATGTCGATGCCGATCACATGCGCGCCTTCGGCCGCCAGCACGCCCGCAATGGCCGCACCGATGCCGCGTGCCGCACCGGTGACGACCGCGCGGCGGCCGGCGAGCGGCTGCTGCCAGTCGAACGCCGGCACGGCGTCGCTGCCGGCGCCGATGCGCACCACCTGGCCCGACACATACGCCGAACGCGGCGACAGGAAGAACCGCAGCGTCGCTTCAATGCCGTTCCCGGCGCCTTGTTCGACATACACGAGATTCGCGCTGATGCCGCGCCGCGCTTCCTTGCCGAGCGAGCGCGTCAAGCCTTCGAGCGCGCGCTGCGCGGTCCACTGGCGCGGGCTCGCGCAACCTTCCGGCGGCCGGCCGAGCACGACGATGCGGCCGCACTTGCCGAGCGAGCGCAACGTATCGTGAAAGAACCCGTGCAGCGGATCGAGCTGGCTGCTGTCTTCGATACCGCTCGCGTCGAACAGCAGCGCGTTGAGCTTGCCGTGCGAGCCGGATTCGGCCGGTTCGAAGCGGCCCGTCATCAGGCCATGGCGATTCGCGAGCGGCACCCACAGTCCCGCGCTGTCGTGCGCGACGCTGGTCATGCCGACACTGGCCACGAGCTTGGCGAGCGCGTCGAGCAGATGCGGTTCGCGGCCCGCGCCGATCGCCACCAGGCCGTCGAACTCGGGCTGGTCTGCACGATAGCGGCGCAGCACTTCGGGCAACGGCAAGCCGAGCGAGCGCGCCAGGCGCGCGCCGAACGGCGAGTTGACGAAGTTCAGATAAGAGTCGTTCATTGGGTCCGTTGCTCCGCTGGCCTCTTCGAATGTGCGTCAGTGTGCATGCGTTGCGCGTTGTCGTGGGTTTTTTTTCTGGGCGCTCAGGCCGCAAGCTGCAGCGCTTTGTCGAGCGCTTCCTTGCGCTTTTGCAATCCGGCCAGCATGTCGAAGTCGGCCGGGAAATCGTCGACCTTCACGACTTCCGCGCCATAGCGCGCGTAGTCCTCGAGCACGCGGCGCTCGTCGGCATCGATCAGGCCTTTCTGCTGCGCGGCGCTGGTCCACGCGGCCAGTTGCGGCAGGCTTTGCGGCATCGGCGCAAGCACGCCTTGCCGGACCGCGTCGCGCAGTTTCTGTTCGATCCCGGTGACGCGCGGGTTCAACTGGAACACCAGTTCGCCGTAGCCGAGCGCATCGACGTCCGGATGCGGCACATATGAGTCCGACACCAGACGATCGCGCGCCGCGCCCGGCGTTTGCATCAACTCGGCAATCTCGGTGCCGAGCTGGTCGGACGGCGCGCGATACGGCAGGCCGAACGGAAAGGCGAGCATACGCACGAGGCGCGCGGCGAAGCGGTTCGGATAGTTGGCGAGCACGCCGTCGATGGCCTGCTGTGCCTGGTACAGCGAATCTTCGACGCCCCAGCGCACCAGCGGCAGATCTTCTTCCTGACGGCCTTCGTCCTCGAAACGCTTGAGCGTCGCCGAGATCAGGTAGAGCTGCGACAGCACGTCGCCAAGACGCCCGGAAATGCGTTCGCGCCGTTTCAGATCGCCGCCGAGCACGAACATCGATACGTCGGCGAGCAAGGCGAAGGCGGTCGAGATGCGGGTCGCCGCGCGGTAGTACGGCAGCAGCGGGGCATGCGCCGTGCGTGGCCTGGCGATGAATGCGCCGCCGGTCACGCCGTAGACGAAACTGCGCGCCACGTTGGAGAGCGTGAAGCTCACATGACCGAAGAACGCCGCATCGAAATCGCGCAGTGCCTTGGGGCGATCCGTTTCACGCGTCGCGGCCATTTCCTTGAGCACATACGGATGGCAGCGAATCGCGCCCTGGCCGAAGATAATCAGGCAGCGCGTCAGAATGTTCGCGCCTTCCACCGTGATGGAGATCGGCACCTGCTGATAGGCGCGCGCGAGGAAGTTCGACGGCCCCATGCAGATGCCCTTGCCGGCGGCGATATCCATGCCGT
Source organism: Paraburkholderia sp. SIMBA_030 (assembly GCF_046535245.1). Taxonomy (NCBI): domain Bacteria; kingdom Pseudomonadati; phylum Pseudomonadota; class Betaproteobacteria; order Burkholderiales; family Burkholderiaceae; genus Paraburkholderia; species Paraburkholderia sp. SIMBA_030. Next base: position 183,533 of record NZ_JAWRXB010000011.1, on the reverse strand, counting down.
CGTTGATGACCATGCGGGCGCGTTCGGTGACGTGATACTTCGCGATCGCCGAAATCACCGACGGCTTTTCGCCGAGGTCCACCGCATGCGCGGACAATCTGCGCGCGGCATCCATCACATACAGGTTGCCGCCCATGCGGCCGAGCGCTTCCTGCACGCCTTCGAACTTGCCGACGGCGGTGCGGAACTGGCGGCGGATCGCGGCGTACGCGCCGGTGCCGCGCACGGCGATCTTCGCCATGCCGACATTCGAAGACGGCAGCGAAATCGCCCGGCCCGCCGCCAGACATTCCATCAACATGCGCCAGCCGTTGCCGACTTGCGCGCGGCCGCCGATCACCCAGTCGAGCGGAACGAACACGTCCTTGCCCGAATTCGGACCGTTCTGGAATACCGCATTGAGCGGCCAGTGACGGCGGCCGATGTTCACGCCCCGGTGGTCGGTCGGAATCAGCGCGCAGGTGATGCCGGGCTCTTCGTCGGCGCCGAGCAGATGATCGGGATCCAGCGCGCGGAACGCGAGGCCGAGCACGGTCGCGATCGGGCCGAGTGTGATGTAGCGCTTGTCCCACGTGACGCGAAAGCCCAGCGTCTCGCGGCCTTCAAAAGTGTCTTGGCAGACGATGCCGATGTCCGGAATCGCCGCCGCATCGGAACCGGCGTAAGGGCTCGTCAACGCGAAGCAGGGGATGTCGTCGCCACGCGCGAGGCGCGGCAGATAGTGGTTCTTTTGCGCTTCGGTGCCGTAGTGCACCAGCAATTCGGCGGGCCCGAGCGAGTTCGGCACCATCACCGAAACGGCGGCGGCCGAACAGCGCGTCGCGAGCTTCATGATGACCTGCGAATGGGCGTACGCGGAGAACTGTTTGCCGCCGTATTGCTTCGGGATGATCATGCCGAGGAAGCCGTGCTCCTTGATGTACTGCCAGGTTTGCGGCGACAGGTCTTGCCACACCATGGTGGTGTCCCAATCGTTGGCGAGCTCGCACAGATGCTGGCATTCCACGTCGAGAAAGGCTTGCTCTTCGGCGGTGAGGGTGGCCGGCCCGTAGCCGAGCAAGGTGTCCCAGTGCGGGCGGCCCGAAAACAGTTCGGCGTCCCACCAGACGGTGCCGGCTTCAATCGCATCGCGCTCGGTCGGCGACATCTCCGGCAGGATCTTGCGGAACACATCGAGTAGCGATTTGGTGAGCCATGCGCGGCGCAGCGGCTTGAGCGCCAGCACCAGTGCGGGAAGCACGAACAGGACGGCCAGAACCGTGGTCGCCGCCGGGCCCGAAGCGCCGCTGGCATGCGCGGCTGTCACCCACGCGATCATGAAGGCAAGCCACCATGAAGCGCGTGCCTGCACGTAGACGAGCGCCAGCGCGGCGATGACGAGCACAAGGATGAACCACGGCATGACGTTTCCTCCTGTTTCGATGGTGCGTGCGAACGCATCCACGGGGCGCGGACGGCTCGCGTTCTGTTGTTGATCTTCTACTGGCGGTTTTGCGTCCGCCGCGCGTCGGGGTCGCTTTCTGGTCGCGTTTGTGTCGTGTCTATTGTTCGACCGCGCGGCGGCGCTTAGGTGCGGGACCTGAAGGCGCTGCTCAGGTATGCGGCATTCGTGATGTTCCGGTGGCGGCGCTCAAGCCGTGCCATGCAACGCGTGCTGAAATGAGTTCGCGTCGACACTGCCGCCGCGGCGTTCGCCGTCCGATGCGGGCGAGGCCGCCGCCGATCCGCTTGAAGCCGGCTGCGTGGCGGCCACCGCCGGGTTGGCGCATGCCGTCTGGTCTTGCTCGCCGCCGTCGGTGGCGTCGCCGAGCACGGCGGCGAACGTGGCCAGTTGCGTGCCATCGGGCAGGGGTGCCTTGAGCGCGGCCACCATCAGCGAAGCGAGACGCGCGATCAGTTGCAGATCGTTCATCGACTTGCCCTGTGAGAACTCGGAAATCAGGCTGTCGGTATCGGTACCGGCCAGCACGCCGGACAGCGCGCCGATCGCGAAGTGCAAACGCCAGCCGAGTTCTTCACGCGGCAGATGCGGCAGCGCGCGCTGGAATGCATCGAAAAAGCGCATGGCCACCGACTCGTAATGCGCGTTCAGAAAGTCGCGAATGAACGACGACGGATCGGTATAAGCGCGCCCGAGCAGCCGCAGGAACGCCTTGCCGCCCACGCGCGGATCGCGCGACAGCCGCAGCGCCGGAATGAACATCGCGCCGAGCACGTGCTCGCAGGTCAAACGCACGCCGAGCATTTCGTCGAAGCGGTCGAGCAATTTGAGCCGCTCCTGGTTGAGCTGGTCGAGCCGGCGCGACAGCATCGAGTGAATCAGCGATTCCTTGCTGCCGAAGTGATAGTTGACCGCCGCGAGATTTACTTCGGCACGCGAAGTAATCTGGCGCAGCGACATGACCTCATAGCCACATTCGATGAACAGCGTTTCGGCGGCGTCGAGGATGCGGGACTTCGTGTCGCCGGCATGCCGGCCTGTTGTGCGAACTGCCATGTCGCGTCTCCCAGTTGCCGGGCATCCGGCCGCAAACAAGCGATTCAAATGAATATTTGAAACAGCCGTTTTTTCAGGATAAGAAGAATAGCGTTGGCGATCAAGGATTCACTGTCGATTAACTCCTCTAGAAGACCTGACGCGGGTCGGGATGCGAACACGCGTGATACGGCCAGGCGCGCGGAAATAAAAAAAGGCCGTTCCGATCGAAATCGGAACGGCCTCGTATGGCTTGCTGCTTGTGTTTGGCCCTGCGTTTGTTCTGTTGCTGCGTGGCGGTTCGAGCCGCCTTTGGGGCTATTGTGCCCGATAACGGGCCGACGAAATAGCTGTTTAGTTCGAGCGCTTGAAGCTACGCTACAACTTCCTTCGCCGATTGCGTCATATCGATGCCGCGGCGTTCGCGGCTGAACGGAATCAACGCGGCGATCACCACTGCCACGATGCCGATCACGACGCCCATCACCAGTGCGTAGTTGTTGCCATGCGCTTCGGCGGCGCTCGCCTGCAGCGGACCGTTGACGGACGCGATCAGGTTGCCGAGCTGATACACGAGGCCCGGGAACGTCGCGCGGATTTCATCGGGCGAGATTTCGTTCAGGTGCACCGGAATCACGCCCCATGCGCCCTGCACCGAAATCTGCATCAGGAAAGCGCCGGCCGCGAGCAGCACTGGGGTGCTCGAGAATGCCCACAGCGGCAGCACCGGCAGCGCGATCAGCGCGGCGATGAAGATGGCGCGCTTACGGCCGATCTTCTCCGACAACGCGCCGAAGAACAGGCCGCCGCAGATCGCGCCGACGTTGAGCGTGATCGTGATCCACGACACCGTATGCGCGTCGAACTGACGTTGCACGCGCAGGAAGGTCGGATACAGATCCTGCGAGCCGTGCGAGAAGAAGTTGAACGCCGTCATCAGGACGATTGCGTACAGCGACAGTCCGACATGCTGCTTCAACGTGGCGACGAGACCCAGATGCGCTTTCTTTTCCAGCGTTTTGAACGCCGGCGACTCCGGCACGTGCGCCCGGATGTACAGCACGAGCAACGCCGGCAGCACGCCGACGAAGAACATGCCGCGCCAGCCGATGTACTGATAGAAGATGCCGAACACGACCGATGCGAGCAGATAGCCGCTCGGATAACCGGCCTGCAACAGACCCGAGACGAAGCCGCGCGACTTCGGCGGCACGGTTTCCATCGTCAGCGCGCCGCCGACGCCCCATTCGCCGCCCATCGCAATGCCGAACAGCGCGCGCAGCACCAGCAGGGTGGTCAGATTCGGCGAAAAGCCGGAGAGCAATTCCAGCAACGAGAAGCACGCGATGTTGACCATCAGCGTTGGACGGCGGCCGAATTTGTCGGCGAGCCAGCCGAAAATCAATGCGCCGACCGGACGCATCATCAGGGTGAGCATAATGCCGACGGTGACCGCCGGGATATTCGTATTGAACTCCGCCGCGATATCTTTCAATACGAATACCATTAGAAAGAAATCGAATGCGTCGAGTGTCCAGCCCAGATAGGCGGCGATCGTGACGTTTCTCTGTTCCCGAGTCCAGCTCATTGATTGTTCTCCTGATTCTCCGATAACCTTCGTTTGACTACGGGCGGCTGCGCAGCCCCGTATGCCCCGTAGTATGGGTTTCGAGCGAGTGTACGCCGAGTGTTAAGCGCTTGCATGGATGAACTGGCGTTTATCCGTCGTTTATCCGTCGTTTATCCGTCGTTTATCCGTATTAATACCTGGAGTGAATTGCGCCACGAATCTTTATGCATGCAAGATGTCGGGTGAATGTAATCGCGTGTTTCATGAGCGCTCGAGGCGCAACAGCGCATCGGCGAGGTCGTCGAGCGACAGCGGCTTGGTGAGATGGCAGTCAAATACGCCAACGCCCGCCTCGAGGCGACCGGCGCCTTCGGTATAGCCGGTCAACGCCACCAGCTTCGTCTGGCCGCACTGCGGGCGCAGGCGAAGCAACTGCGCAAGCTCGAGGCCGTCCATGCCGGGCATCGTGATATCGATCAGGGCAACGCCCGGCGTAAACGACTCCACGATCCGAAGCGCGTCGGGTCCGCTTTGTGCCCGTTTCACCTCGTGTCCATCGAGTTCCAGCAAGGTACCCAGCGCCTCGGTCGCGTCCGCGTTGTCGTCGACCAGGAGGATGCGCATCGGCGCCATCGTGCGCTTCGGGGTCATGCGCGCCTCGCCGGCGGTTTTGCAGACAATCGGGAGTCGCAGGGTGACTTCCGTCCCCTCGCCTTCGCCCGCGCTCGCAATCGTAACGGTGCCGTTGTGTGCCGTCACCAGATGCTTCACGACAGCCAGGCCAATTCCGAGTCCTCCTTCTGCATGCTGGCGTGCCGACGCCGACTGGGCAAACATGTCGAAGACGTGTGGCAGTAGCGACGCTGAAATACCGGCGCCGTTGTCCTTTACCCGGATGATCGCGGTACGGGGCGATGAATCGTCTATCGGGGCACTGCCAAGATCCGGCGCCTCCACCAGCAACGTGATGTCGCCGCCGGGAGGCGTGTATTTCGCCGCATTCGACAGCAGATTCGACACAACCTGCGTGAGGCGGGCAGGGTCCGCGTGAACGGTCACCGGATACGGCGGAACGGTGATATGCAGCCGGTGCCGGTCATTGTTGACGTCGGCCTTCAGCGCCGTCACCGCGTCCGCCACGATGTCCTGGAGCAAGCCGTACGAGGGACGCACGGAAAGTTTGCCATGCCTGATCCGGGACGCGTCGAGCAGGTCGCTGACGAGCCGTTTCAGTATCCGCATTTGCCTGTCGGCGATGCCCAACGCGGACAGTACGGCGGGATTGTCCGTCGCGAGCTTTCGCGCTGCCCTCAGCGCGCTGTCGATAGGGGCAATCGGATTGCGCAGTTCATGGCTCAGGGTCGCGATGAAGTCGTCCTTGCGTGCTTCGGCTAGCGCCAGTGCGTTCCTTGCTGCGTCCGCTTCAGCCGCGCGGGCTTCCGCTTCAGCTTTCGCCCGTGTGATGGTGAGCGCCGCGCAAGTGAAGTTCGCGAGGCGGGTCAGGATCCTGAGGTCCTCGGAGTCGAAAAGATGCGCCTTGTCGTGAGACATCACCCACACGGTGCCCCACGGTTCCGGTTCGCCTGGAATCGGTACGACCAGTTCTTCGATAATCTCGGGTTCAACGTGTTCCAGACAGGCATAGTGGCGTTGGGGATACGAGAACAGTTGCCCCGCGGCCAGTTTGAGCGCAATGCCACTCGGGCTGTCTTCAATCGGGGTTGTAGTGTCTACGGCGGCAACGCACGCGCCCGAAACGGCAACCCATCTGAAAACAGGGGGGCCGCCGGTGCCGGGCTCCAGCAAGCCGATGCCCGCGCTGCCCGCCTCGCATAGATCGAGTGCCATGTCCGAGAGCGTCTGCAGCATGGCGCCATCCGAGGAGATCAGCGCCTGCGCGAGACGATGCATCGACTCGCTTTCAGCCGCGAAGTCGGGCGGTCGATGCGCGCGCGCACCAAGCGCTGGTGTGACCAGGGTGCCCGCGCGCCGCGCGCGGTCCGCCTCGGATTGCGCGGACGGTCTGGCCATATGGCCTCCAAGGCGAAATTGGTATTGGGATGCACGTGCCAAGCGACGCCGTGCAGACTGAATTGTAGTCCTCGCGGCACGAAGATTCGGCCGTGCTGCCGCACGCGACGCCGGAATGTCTCTCGGGTACGCTTATTGCGAAGGCCACTTGTTATCCTTTTGACCTGAATGCGCGGTACGTGAATTGCCGACGGTCCTTTTAGTTGATGACGATCCGAATATTCTGCGCCCACTCCGGCTACTGGTGGAGCGTGAGGGATATCGCGTGCTCACGGCGCAGAACGGCGAGGCGGCACAGAGCGTCGCCGCGCTCGAGAACCCCAGTCTGATTGTGACCGACTGGATGATGCCGCACGTCGATGGCGTTGAACTGTGCCGGCGTTTGAAGGGTGACAGTGCGACGGCGCGCATTCCGGTGATCATGCTGTCGGCCGCGCTGCCGCCTCATTCGCAGGAGCCGCTATGGGACGTACTCCTGTTGAAGCCTGCCCCGATAGCACGGCTGATAGGGACGATTCATCAGCTTCTCGACGGCTCTCGCCCGGACGCGCCATGACGCACGCGTGCGTGGTGAACAGTCCGGTATGCGGAACAACAGATCGTTCGCTGTGCCACGATGGAGACGGCCGAAACCGCCCTAACCACAAGACCTAACGTGTTTCGCAAGTGTGATTCAGGTCCTGCGGTGATTCAGGTCCTGCGCGGTTTCTGCAGAGGAATAGGCGAGGCGGCGTGCGGCGGTCAGACTTCCAGTAGTAGAAGAGACGCGCACGCCGCAATTTTTTACACTGCATTGCAATTTGTGCACAGCACGATTTGCCGTCCAGTCGTTATCCCCCGCGTACATAGTGGTCAGAGACCACGCGTCGTCGATGAATCCAGGCGATCGCCAGTTCGATTGCCTGATCCATTGCTTCCTGAGCCTGTCCGAAATCGCCATCGACCCCAATCGTACGTTCTTCTCCATCCCGATCGACAATTGTCGCGGCGCCGGCAAATCGTCCACCGTTCGATGCGGTCACAATCGGATGGATGAGGCAACCGCCATATTCAATAGCGTTTCCATGTTGCATCGCGACCTCCTTCTACGGTACGCATTCGTTCCCGAACCAGAAGCAGTACGCGCGCCACCCGCGTTTCGACTGGAAAATGTCCGCGCTTCCAGCAACTCGGCACGCGCTTCTGATCGTAGCGCTTATCGCGTTCGACGACACGCTTTGCCTTGCAGGCGGCGTGCGTTCCGGGACCCGCGCGCACAAGACCCGAGCGTCGCCAGGGTTATAGATATCGGCCTACACTGAATGCACGTCGCCGCTGATTCGCGGCACGACCCGCCGGCTAAAAGCGGCCAGCTAAAAACGATAAGAACCTGCGGAGTCGACGGCGGCACTTCCCGTGCGGACGAGAGGCGAAACCGGCGTCAGCCGGCCAGTTCGCCATCCGCAATATGGACGGGCGTAATCCGTACTGATCGGGTCCTGATTGTGAAGGAGGGAATCCGGATGCTGCGCGTGACCAAACTGGCGGACTACGGCACGGTGATCATGACCGCAATGGCGCGGGATCCCGATGCCGTCCATAGCGCGAGCAGTATCGCGGCCGCGACGGGCATCGCGATGCCCACCGTGTCGAAGGTGCTGAAGGTGTTGACGCGGGGCGGCGTGGTGGTGTCGCTGCGCGGTGCGAACGGCGGCTACCTGCTGCCGCGGCCGCCGCAGCGGATCACGCTGGCCCAGGTGATCGCCGCTGTCGACGGGCCCTTCGGCATGACCGAATGCAGCACGCTGCCCGGCCTCTGTATGCAGGAGGCGGCGTGTGCGGCGCGCGCCAACTGGCTGAAAGTCAACCGCCTGATCTACGAGGCGTTGCAGCAGGTCACGATGGCAGACATGGCGGGGCCGACCTTGCGCGCAGTGGATATCAGCGCGATTCGCGCGCGCAGCATCCCGGGCCAACGTGCGGGTGCGGCACCGGCGGCGCGCAGGACGATTGATGGAGCGACTAATGGGACGATTGACGGAGGCCACGCATGAGCCCATCCACAAGTAGTTTCGACGAACTGATCGGTCGCGAATACCAGCATGGTTTCGTCACCGAACTGATGGCCGACGCGTTGCCGTGCGGACTGAGCGAGGACGTGATCCGGCTCATCTCCGCGAAGAAAAACGAGCCGGCGTTCATGCTCGAATGGCGGCTGACAGCCTATCGGCACTGGCTCACGATGACCGAGCCGCGTTGGGCGACGATCCAGCATCCGCCGATCGACTATCAGGGCATCGTCTATTATTCGGCGCCGATGGCGCAGAAGAACGGTCCGAAAAGCCTCGATGAGGTCGATCCGGCGCTGCTGCGTACTTACGAGAAACTGGGCGTGCCGCTGGCCGAGCGCGAACTACTGGCAGGCGTGGCGGTGGATGCCGTATTCGACAGCGTCTCGGTGGCCACCACGTTCCACGAAAAGCTCGCGGAACTCGGCATCGTGTTCTGTTCGTTCTCGGATGCCGTGCAGCATCACCCCGAGCTGGTGCGGAAGTATCTCGGCTCGGTCGTGCCGTACACCGACAATTTCTTCGCCACGCTGAATTCCGCCGTGTTCAGCGACGGTTCGTTCTGCTACATCCCGCCGGGCGTGCGCTGCCCGATGGAACTGTCGACCTACTTTCGCATCAACGCGCAAAACACCGGCCAGTTCGAGCGCACGCTGATCATCGCGGACCGGGGCGCGTACGTGAGCTATCTGGAAGGCTGTACCGCGCCGATGCGCGACGAAAATCAGCTGCATGCCGCGGTGGTCGAGCTGATCGCGCTGGAAGGCGCGCAGATCCGCTATTCGACCGTGCAGAACTGGTATCCGGGCGATGCGTCGGGCAAGGGCGGCGTCTACAACTTCGTGACCAAGCGCGGCGACTGCCGCGAGGCGAATTCGAAGATTTCCTGGACCCAGGTGGAAACCGGCTCGGCGATCACCTGGAAATACCCGAGCGTGATTTTGCGAGGCGATAACTCGATCGGCGAATTCCACTCGGTCGCGCTGACCAGTCACTATCAACAGGCCGACACCGGCACGAAGATGATTCATCTCGGCCGCAATACGCGCAGCACGATCCTGTCGAAGGGCATTTCGGCGGGCCGCGGCAAGAACGCCTATCGCGGGCTCGTGAAGATCAGCCGCGCGGCGCAGGGCGCACGCAATTACACGCAGTGCGATTCGCTGTTGCTCGGCGCGCGGTGCAGCGCCCATACGTTTCCGTATATCGAAGTCAGAAACCCGACGGCGAAGGTCGAGCATGAAGCATCGACATCGCGGATCGGCGAAGACCAGATGTTCTATTGCCGGCAGCGGGGCTTGTCTCCTGAAGACGCGGTGTCGTTGATCGTCAACGGCTTCTGCAAGGACGTTTTCAAGGAGCTGCCGATGGAATTCGCAGTCGAGGCGCAGAAGCTGCTCGGCGTCAGTCTGGAAGGCAGTGTGGGCTAATTTTTACCCATTTATCCACGGCGATTCGTGAGGTACACGAACCATGCTTGAAATCAGCAACCTGCAGGTCGAAGTCGACGGCAAGCATATTCTGCGCGGCATCGATCTGAGCGTGAAGGCCGGCGAGGTGCACGCGATCATGGGGCCGAACGGCTCCGGCAAGAGCACGCTCGCTCAAGTGCTGGCGGGGCGCGAGGACTTTGTCGTCACGGGCGGCACGGTCTCGTACCTTGGGCACGATCTGCTGGCGCTCGCGCCCGAAGAACGCGCGCACGAGGGACTCTTTCTCGCGTTCCAGTATCCCGTCGAGATTCCTGGTGTGAGCAACATTTATCTGCTGAAGGCCGCGTTGAACGCGCAGCGCCGGCATCGTGGCGAGCCCGAACTCGACGCGATGGAGTTTCTGCAACTGGTCAAGGCCAGAATGACGCTGATGCAGATGGACGAGACGCTGTTGTATCGTGCGGTCAACGAAGGATTCTCCGGCGGAGAAAAGAAGCGCAACGAGATATTGCAGATGGCGGTGCTGGAACCCCGGCTCGCGATTCTCGACGAAACGGATTCCGGACTCGATATCGACGCGTTGCAGATCGTCGCGCGCGGCGTCAACAGCATGCGCGCTGCCGAACGGGCGATCGTACTGGTCACGCACTATCAACGGCTGCTGGATTACGTCGTGCCGGACCGCGTGCACGTGCTGGCGAACGGCCGCATCGTGAAGTCGGGATCGCGTGAACTGGCCGTCGAGTTGGAGCGCAAGGGCTATGGCTGGATCGAGAATGAAACGATGCATCCAGCCGCTGGAGCAAGTGCGGGGCTTTGATGAAAGACAAATCGACCGACCCTTTCCACCAGGCTTTCAGACACGTCGCCAGAACCTTGCCCGGCGCTGAGTTACCGTGGCTGCGCGCCGCGCGCCGCAACGCCTTCGAGCAGTTCGACGACGTGCTCGGCCTGCCGACCACCCGTCAGGAGGACTGGAAATACACGGACGTGTCGGCGATCGGCCGGCATGACTGGCATTTCGCGCCACAGCGTACCGGCCGCGCCGGTCATCTCGACGACAGCGAGATGCGCCGTATCGTCGATGAACTCGCGCTGGACCCGGCGGGTCATCGGCTGGTATTCGTGAATGGTCACTACGTGCCGCGGCGCTCGAAACTGAATGGCCTGGCGCATGGCGTGTTCGTGGGCTCGCTCGCGCGGGCGTTGCGAGAAATGCCGCAACGGCTTGAAGCGGCAATCGTGTCTAAGACCTATACCGACGGCTTCGCGGCGTTGAACACCGCGTTTCTGGCGGATGGCTTTGCCGTCGTGCTGCCGCCTGGCGAAGTCCTCGATCAGCCGTTGCACATGCTGTTCCTGAGCGACGAGCCCGGTCTGGCTGTGCAGCCTTTCAGCGTCGTGCTGGCGGGCGCGCGCTCGGGCTGCACGATCGTCGAGCACTTCGTCGGATCAGACGGCGACGCGTATTGGACCAATGCGGTCACCCGTATCGTCGCCGACGAACAGGCGGATGTGCAGCACTACCGGTTGCAGCAGGAAGGGCCGAAGGCTTTTCATATCGCGTCGGTCGTCGTCGACCAGCAACGCGCCAGCTGTTTTGCATCGCATGCGTTCGCGTTCGGCGGCGCGCTGTCGCGCACGGGCATCGGCACCAGTCTGAACGCCGCCAACGCACAAGCCACGCTGAACGGTCTCTATTTTGTCGGCGGCCGGCAGCACGTCGATCACCACACGCGCATCGACCACGCCGACGTGCACGGTACAAGCCGCGAGTACTACCGCGGCGTGCTCGACGGCGCCGCGCACGGCGTGTTCAACGGGCGCGTCATCGTGCATCCCGATGCGCAGCAAACCGACGCCCATCAGTCGAATCACAACCTGCTGCTGTCGCGCGACGCTGAAATCGACACGAAGCCACAGCTCGAGATCTATGCCGACGACGTGAAATGCACGCACGGCGCGACCGTCGGTCAGCTGGACGAAGGTCAGTTGTTCTATCTGTGCGCGCGCGGCCTCGACGAGCGCATGGCGCGGGCGCTGCTGACCTATGCATTCGCGCGTGATGTTGTCGAACGTGTGCGCATCGATTCGCTGCGCGACCGGCTCGAAAACGTGCTGCTCGCGCGCACCCCGGAAGGCGCGCGCATCAGGGAGTTGCTATGAAGCCGATTGAATCCATGCCGGTGCCGGATCCGCGCAACGTCGCGCACTGGCGCGCTGATTTTCCGATTTTGGGCGAGCGCGCGCATGGCCGGCCGCTGGTCTATCTCGACAACGGCGCCACGACGCAAAAGCCCGCGGAAGTTATCTATGCGGAAAACGCCTTTTACCGTCATAGCAACGCCAATGTGCACCGCGGCGTGCATCTGCTGTCGCTGCGCGCGACCGATGCATTCGAGGCGGCACGCGCGAAAATTGCACGCTTTATCCATGCGGAGCGCGCGGAGGAGATCGTGTTCGTGCGCGGCGCGACCGAGGCGATCAATCTGGTCGCGCAGAGCTACGCGCGGCCGCGGCTCGGGTCCGGCGACGAAATCCTGATCAGCGCGATGGAGCACCATTCGAACATCGTGCCGTGGCAGATCGTCTGCGAGCAGACCGGCGCGGTGCTGAAAGTCGTGCCGATCGACGATACGGGCGCGCTCGTTGTCGACGCGTATGAAAGCTTGCTGAGCGAGCGTACGCGGCTGGTCGCGATTACGCATCTGGCCAATGCGCTCGGCAGCATCAATCCGGTCGAGCACATCGTTGCCGCGGCGCACGCGAAGGGCGTGCCGGTGCTGCTGGACGGCGCCCAGGCGATTTCGCATCTGCCCGTCGACGTGCGCGCGCTCGACTGCGATTTCTACGCGTTTTCCGGGCACAAGGTGTACGGGCCGACGGGAATCGGCGTGCTGTACGCCAGGGCCGCGCTGCTCGAGGCGATGCCGCCATGGCAGGGCGGCGGCGACATGATCCGCTCGGTAACGTTCGAGAAAACGGAATACAACGAGATTCCGTGGAAATTCGAGGCGGGCACCCCGAACATTGCCGGCGCGATCGCGCTCGGCGCGGCGCTCGATTATGTCGACGGGATCGGCATGGAAGTGATCGCTGCGCACGAGGCCAGCGTGCTCGCTTATGCGACGCACGCACTGCAGGCCATACCGGGTTTGCGCCTCATCGGCACCGCGCGCGATAAAGCGAGCATCGTGTCGTTCGTGCTCGACGGCGTGCATGCGCACGATGTCGGCACGATTCTCGATCGTCACGGCGTCGCCGTGCGTGCGGGCCACCACTGCGCGATGCCGGTGATGCAGCGCTTCGGCGTGCCGGCGACCGTGCGCGCGTCGTTAGGCCTTTACAACACGCGCGACGATATCGATGCGCTGATCGAGGGACTCGGCCACGTCGGGGAGGTATTCGGACGATGAGCGATCTGGGCGAACTCTACCAGGAGGTCATCTTCGATCACTACCGGCGGCCGCGCAATCACGGCGTGCTGGCCGGCGCGAACCGCAAGGCGGAGGGCTACAACCCGTTGTGCGGCGACAAGGTGACGCTGTATCTGAGGATCGAGGACGGTATCGTCAAGGACGTGAGCTTCGAGGGCTCGGGATGTGCGATTGCCACCGCGTCGGCATCGTTGATGACCGAAGCGCTGAAAGGCAAAACGGAAGCCGAGGCGCAAGCGCTGTTCGGGCGCTTTCGCGAGATGGTGACGGCATCCGGTCTGGTACCGGTGGGAGCGCCGGATCTGGGCAAGCTCGCGGCGCTGTCGGGCGTGCGTGAATTTCCCGCGCGGGTGAAATGCGCGACGCTGGCGTGGCATACGCTGCATGCCGCGCTGCAAGGCGAGGATCGCCCCGTGTCGACAGAGTGAGGCAGACGATGAGCACATTCGACTGGTTCAAGCGCGCCGAGGGCGCACAATCTGGCAGTGCCGCCACGACAGAACGGCTGGAAGAACGCGTGATCGACGCGTTGCGCACGGTGTATGACCCGGAGATCCCGGTCAACATCTTCGACCTGGGCCTGGTCTATGGGCTCGATATCGACGCGCACGCGGGGCGCGTCGATATCCGCATGACACTCACCGCGCCCGGCTGCCCGGTCGCGCAGACTTTCCCGGCGACGGTGGAGGAGGCGGTGCTCGACGTGAGCGGTGTGAACGAGGCGCACGTCGAACTGGTGTGGGATCCGCCATGGTCGCGCGAGCGGATGTCCGATGCCGCGCGCCTGCAACTCGGGATGCTCTGACATGTCGGACTGGGTCGAAGTCGCCGCCATCGAAGATCTGCCGCCCGGTACGCACCGCACGGTCGACGTGGACGGCGCGCAGGTTGCCGTGTTCAATCTCGACGGCGTCTGCTATGCGATTGAAGACGTTTGCACGCACGACGGCGGCATCCTCACGGGCGGCGAGGTGAACGGCGACGTGGTCGTCTGTCCGCGTCACGGGGCCAGCTTTTGCATCAGGACGGGGAAGGTCCTGGGGCCGCCGGCCTACGAGGACGTCGCGACGTTTCCGGTTCGCGTCGAGGACGGGCTCATTCAGGTGCGCGACGCACGGTGGGATTGATGATCGACGACGGGTATGCTTGATCCCCACGGCGATGTATCGCGCACGGCCGCATTCACGGCCGTCATGCAACCACCACGCCAAGGAGGGCGACATGCGCGCAATGGTGTTCGACGGGACTGCTCCAGTACTGCATGACATGCAGGTGGCCGATCCGCAACCGTCGGCCGGTCAACTGCTGATCGACATCCATGCATGCGGGGTGTGCCGCACGGACCTGCATGTGGTCGACCGCGAGCTGGCGCATCCGAAACAGCCGCTCATTCCGGGGCACGAAATCGTGGGAACCGTTGCCGCGCTGGGCGAGGGCGTGTCCGGATTCCGGCTCGGCGATCGCGTCGGCGTACCGTGGACAGGCCGCACCTGCGGCCACTGCCGCTATTGCCTCGGCGGCCGCGAGAACCTGTGCGACGAACCGGGCTTCACGGGCTACACCATCGACGGCGGCTACGCGCAGCGTACTGTCGCCGACAGCCGCTACTGCTTTCACTTACCCGAGCGCTATTCCGACGTCGAGGCGGCGCCGCTGCTGTGCGCCGGGCTCATCGGCTATCGCACGCTAAGCATGGCGGGCGACGCGCAGCGGATCGGCATTTATGGATTCGGCGCGGCCGCGCATATCGTGGCGCAAGTGGCGCGCCACCAGCGGCGCTCGGTCTATGCATTCACGCGCCACGGCGATGCGAGCGCCCAGCAGCTTGCGCTGCGCCTCGGTGCCCGCTGGGCCGGCGGCAGCGACGAGACTGCTCCTGACGAACTCGATGCCGCGCTGATCTTCGCATCCGCCGGCGCGCTCGTGCCGGCAGCGCTGAAGGCGGTGGCCAAGGGCGGCACCGTCGTATGCGGGGGGATTCACATGAGCGATATCCCGTCGTTTCCGTATGATTTTTTGTGGGGTGAACGACGCATCTGCTCGGTGGCCAATCTCACGCGCGCCGACGGGCACGCTTTCATGCAACTCGCCGGCGAGATTCCGCTCGAGATCGAAACGAGCCGCTATGCGCTCGCCGATGCGAACCGCGCGCTGAGCGACCTGCGTGACGGCAGAGTCACGGGCGCGGCCGTCCTGTGCATGCGGTGACGGTAGCGGTTGCGCGTTTCATCGCAAAGCGGCGCGCCGTGGACGAGATTGACACGTACTCGTCGGCATCGCGGATGGGTTCCCGTGCCTGTCACGGCAACGGCTATCCGATCCGCACGTCGGTCGAATCACGCGGCACGGTAAGCAGAATGCGGCCGGCGAGCGGATCGGCCGGCGCCGTCCCGTCGCCGTTCGCACGCTTGACCTTGCTGAATACCACCGAGAAGCCCTCGGGCGTGACCGTGGCCGACGCGTAGCCTTGTGCGTCGTGATCGACATAGCGAAGATCCGGATTGTTCGTCTTCAGGAAAGCGTCAAAGGCGGCAGGCGTGGCGACGAGCGGCGCAAACGGCGTCCCGCTCCACGCGGCCTTCACGTAGGTATAGAAAGACGTGCTGCTGATCCCAGCGCACACGAAATCGACGATCACCGGCGTACCGGTTGCGGGGTCCGGCACATCGCGCACCACGCCGCACTGAAACGCATGCAGATCGCCGGTGATCGCGACGACGTTGTGGATCGACTCCTGCCGCAGCCACGTGAGCAGGTCTAGTTTGTGGGCGGGATAGCCGTCCCACGAATCGCAGTTGATGACGAACCGCTCCTTCTGCTTCGCATCCGGTTTCGGAAAGGTCGCCCACAGACGATTCAGCATGACCTCGTTGCCCCACACCTTCCACGTCGCACGCGACGCCTTCAGTGTGTCTTTCCACCACTGCGTTTGCGTCGTGCCGAGCATCGATGGCATCCGGCCGAGTTGGCCAGCATCGAGCGCTTCGGAGCGCGCCAGCATGTCCTGTCTGACGAAGTACCGCGAACCGACCGCGTCGTCGCCCTGCACCGGGTCGTGTCCGCGCGCTTCGGCGATCGCCCGCGCGCTGACGACGGGCCCGTCGCGATGGAGCCTTTCGTCGGTCATCACCAGCTCCATGAGCGAGCCGAACCTGAACGTGCGATAGATACGGATGTTTTCGTACGATTCATTTCCGGGCGTGAACGCGACATCGCTCCAGTCGACCGGCATGTATTCGGCCCAGGCCTGGTTGGCGTGGCGCCGACGTTGCGTTTCCTGTTTTGCTTCGTTCGTGTACGCCTGATGATCCTGCCAGCAATCGTCCGAGAATTCGTGATCGTCCCAGATCGCGATCATCGGGAACTGGCGATGCACGGCCTGCAGCCGCGGGTCGGTATGGTAGGTTCGATAGAGCGTGCGATAGTCGTTGAGCGTATCCGCGTAAAAACCTCCGCCCGGCAGCGGTTGGCCGTCGGGTAATTTCAGCGGTGGATGCGACGCTTCTGCCGCGTCGTGGGTCGGGGCGCCGACGGTCTCATAGATATAGTCGCCGACGTGCACGACGAAATCGAGATCGGTTTCGGCGGCCATCAGGACCATGGCCTGCCAGTGATTGACGCTCCAGTCCTGGCAGGTGAACCATGCGAACCGTACCCGGGTATTCGCATCGGTCGGGCTGGGCGCAGTGCGGGTCGCACCGGTGACGCTGACGTCCCGGCCGGCGACGAATCGATAGTAATACCGGGTCTTTGGCAGCAAACCCGTGACTTTTGCCCGGACGGTGAAGTCGAAACTGTCCGACGCGCGCAGCGGGACGCTTGCGACGGTGGTTGCGAAATCCGGCTGCGCGGCCACCTCGAGCCGCACCGAAACTCTGTTAGCGCTGCCCCTCGCGGCGATGCAGCGCGTCCAGAAGACGACCGACGTATCCCGAGGGTCGCCGCTCGCGACGCCCTGCGGGAACAGATACCGGCGCTTGGGCGAGGACGCGTTCACAGGCAGCGCGGATCGGCACGGCATGAGCGTGCCGGTTGCGGCGGCGACCGTGAAGAAAGCCGTCGACTCCAGAAAATGACGGCGCTTCATCGCGTTTCCCGTGGAGATACGTCGCGCCGCGAGGGTGCTCGACCGGTGCCGGGGATGCTGTTCTGACCGGTGCCGGGATGCTGTTCTAACTGATCGCGCCGCTGCTGTTTTTCGTCGCGATGATTGACCGTTATCCGGGCAGCGTTGCGGCGCGGACAATACCGACTCAGGCTTTTTTCACGTATGCGCTACACCATCCCTTTGCATTGACCAGCTTGCCGCCAAAGGTCGTGCAGGGACCCGTCATATCGCCTGACTTGCCCTGGAAGAACTGACAGTTGGCGCATGTCTGACCGGCCTGGTATTTCGGAAATTTTGCCTTGTCTACACGAGCGGCGTCCGTTTTGTAACCGAGCCCCTGTGCGGTGGGATCGCTTTCGGAGAGCACGGGGGCGTCCGCGCGTGATTCCTGGTTAAACAGGGCGCTCGAAGCGAGCGAAGCGGCGAATATCATGAAACGACGACGATAGGTTCGCATGGGAGGCTCCTTTTTCGTCACGGATAAAAGCATGCATCCAGAACCCATGGCAGCGCGATCAGCCGATTCACTGTTTCAGCGAGTACGTCGGCAGATACAGCTACGTACGTAAGGGTCACCTCCTCGAAGCCGTGACGGCGATCGATACGGACCCGAACATGGTCGGCATGTCGCGTCTCACGGCCAAGCGCCTGCCAGACGGCGACGATTCTCAGGCCGTGCGAGGCTGCTCGCACCGTGAGGCGGTAAGGTGCCGTCTCACGGGCGCCGTGCCGTGCAGACATCACCTGTATGACAGGATCGTCCGGTGACATCCTGATTTGCGCGTCGGTCGGTTCCGCACCCATGGTGAACTCCGAAGTGAGCGTGGCAGTCATGGATGCTGAGACCCGGCGGAGCGGGCGAGTCGCCCTTTCATCCAGTTCACCAGTCCTCCGCACAACACGGTAGAAGCGGCCGGTTTCGCAATCAATTTTTACGCGTCAATGCAAGTTATACACGGGCGCGATCGGTCGTGAGTGCGGCACGTACAGCGCCGACTTGTCGCTTCAAAATGCTAGCATCAACCATTCCAGCAACCCGGCTGTCGGTCGTCGCTGCGGCGACGACGTGACGCAATGACCTGTACGACCTGTACGCGCACGAGACCGCCGGGGCACGACAGTTGCTGGAAGGAGGTTTGTCCGCGGCAGACTGCCAGCGGATCGATGGCTAGTCTTTTTAGCTCGCAGTGGAGGGTCAAATGCCTGCGAAATCGAAAGCACAACAGATGGCTGCCGGCATGGCGCTGGCCGTGAAGAAAGGGGAGAAGCCGGAAGCAGAACTTAAGGGCGCTGCGAAATCGATGTATGAGTCGATGAGCAAAGAACAGCTTGAAGAGTTCGCAACGACTAGCCGGAGCGGCAAGCCAGTCCATAAGTCAAAATCGGAATAAAAGAGTCTGCCACGCGTGCGGCCCGTAATCCGGTAGCGGCAGGCAATTCTGTTTTCAAATAGCTGCGCCGATCCAGGGGCAACCGTGAAGGCTCGTCCGGGATGTGCCGCGCAAATCTGTCTGGGAGAGTGTGATGGTTGCCGTATCTGAAGTCATGACAAGAGATCCCGTCAAGCTGGCGCCTGCCGACAGCATGCAGCGTGCGGCGGAATTGATGCACGCCTTTGATGTCGGCGCGATCCCCGTGTGTGATTCGAATGTGCTGATCGGCATGGTGACCGACCGGGATGTCCTGTTTCGTGGCGTTTCGCAGGGAAAGAGCGCGCATACCGTCGTGAGCGAAGTGTACACGCGCAACGTCAAGCGCTGCTACGAGTACGACGACGTGGAGGCCGTTCGCGAGACGATGCAAGCGGAGCAGATCAGTCGCGTGCCGGTCGTGAACGGCGACCAGGAATTGGTGGGTATCGTCTCGCTCGGCGACCTCGTCACGCAGGCAGACAACGATGCAGGTGAGGCGCCTGGACAGATGTCGGCGGCCTCCGGGCGGGCTCGCTGACACGCGGCGAATTGCCGGACCTACTCGGAAATACGCGCATTCTCGGCGCGATGCGGCGCGTACCGCGCGAGGCAGTCGAGCCCCTTTATCGCGCCGACCGGATTTGGGCGATCGCGGCAAGCAGCGCGTGCAGCGACACCGGTTTCCCCAGATGCGCGTCGAAACCCGCCTGCAGCGCATCGGTCGCATCCTTCTGCCGCCCGAATCCAGTCAGCGCGATGGCCGGGACGGTTGCCGTCTGGGGAAGTTTTCGCAATTCGGCGATGAGTTCATAACCGCTCATGCCGGGCATGCCGATGTCCGACAGGATCAGGTCGAATTCCGTCCCCTTCGCGGCGTCGAGCGCGGCTTTGCCGCTCAGTTCGGCCCGGACCTGTGCACCTTCCATTTCCAGCAGTGCCCGGAAACCCTCGAGCCCTTCTGCAGAATCGTCGACGAGCAGGACCCGCAATCCCCGCAGGCTGCTCGCATCGACGGCAGTGCGCGGGGACGGCGAGGGTGACGCGGGCGCGACGTCGGGCAACTTAAGGCAGAAACGCGCGCCTCGTCCAATTCCTTCGGAAAAGGCGTCGATCCGGCCGCCGTGCATCTCCACCAGTTGCCTGACCAGCGACAGGCCAATACCCAGTCCGCCGCGCTCGCGGCTCGGGCCGGTATGGGCCTGGCTGAACATGTCAAACACGCGAGGCAGAAAGTCCGGAGCAATGCCCTGTCCCGTGTCGGTCACATCGACGCTCACGTACCCGTTGCCATGGGCGACGGTCACATCGACCTTTCCTCCCGACGGGGTGAATTTCAACGCGTTGCGGATCACATTCCAGAGTATCTGTTCGAGGCGCACGGCATCCGCCTGGATCGGGATGGACGTGTCGACGCCTGAAACGGACAACGTAATCCCACTGGCGGCAGCATCGACCGTGCTTGCATCGATCACGGCGCGCACGGTGGCCGCGATATCGACCGGCGCCAGGTGAAGCGCAAGTTTTCCCGTGCGCGCCCGCGACAGGTCGAGCAGGTCGTCGATGATCTTCGCCTGCCCCACGACCGTGCGCAGAATGACATCGGCCGCATCCTGGACGAGCGGCACTTCCCGGAACTCCGCCGCGCGGGCCAACATCTCGGCCTTGACGTGAATCAGGTTCAGCGGATTCTTGAGCTCGTGCGAGAGCACCGCAAAAAATTCATCCTTCTGCCGGTTGGCCAGCTCCGCCCGCTCGCGCACCCGCCGTTCGAGTTCAAGCTGAACCATCTGCCTGCTTTCAACGCTTTTACGGTCGGTGAGATCGCGTGCGATCTTGGCGAACCCCTTGAAGTTCGGCGTCTCGATCGGCGTCATCACGCCGCTGCAATAGATTCGCCTGCCGTCCTTGCGCACATGCCACCGCTCATCGTCCGCCCGCCCTGATTTTGCGGCCTCGGTGCGCTCGGCGAGCGGCGCCCCCTGTGCCCGGTCTTCGGCCGAGAAGATCAGATCGAGCGGCTGGCCGAGCACTTCTTGTTCCTCATAGCCGAACACGTTCTGCGCACCCTTGTTCCAGCTCACGATCGTGCCGTTCAGGTCCTGCACGATGATCGCGTAGTCGTTGGTGGTGAGCGCCGCGAACTTCAGCCGCTCTTCGCTTGCCTGTGCCGACGCTTCCGCCCGTCGACGCGCCGTGATGTCGATGAGCGTGAGCACCGCGCCGTCGATGCGGTCATCGAGCGTCCGGTAAGGCGTGAGCCGCGCGATGAACCACTGGCCGTCACGCGTGCTGACTTCCCGTTCGGTCAACTTCAGCGTTTCGAATGCTGCCGCGGCGTCCTGCGCCAGTTGGGGATAGTTCAGGCGGTGCGTCAAATCCAGTAACGGCCGGCCGACGTCCGTCGGGATAATGTTGAAGATGGCGACCGCGGGTGCCGTAAAGCGCTTGATGCGCATGGCCCGGTCCACAAAGATGGTTGCAATGCCGGTCGACGCGATCAGATTCTGCAGGTCGTCGTTCGCCTTGGCCTCATCCTCGACCTTCGTCTGCAGCTCGGCGTTGACCGTGACCAGTTCCTCGTTGACGGACTGCAGTTCTTCCTTGCTGGTTTCGAGTTCCTCCGTCGCCGAGCGCAACTCCTCGTTGATCGCCTGCAACTCCTCGTTTGATGCCTTCAGCTCCTCGTTCGATACGTTCGACTGCTCGATAGTGGACTGCAGCAATTCCTTTGTGCGGTGTAACTCGTTCTCGAGGTGCGTGATGACGGGATTGTGGTCGGCGAGGCGGCCGGCCTCCGGGCTTTCCTGGTTGCCGGTATCGTAAAACTCGTCAAAAAATACCGCGATCACGTCGCTCCCGGCTGCGTCGTCGTGGAACGGGTGCACCGTCATGTTGACGTACGAGCAGGCATCGCCGTGCGAAAGCCGCACGTGCTCCACCTTGACACTGCCGCCGTGCTGCAGCACCTGGAACAGCGCGGTTCTCAACTCGAGGCGCAGGTCCGGATTGATCACCCGGAGCAGGTTGTGCGACGGCTCTCCGCCCACGTACCGCAGGAAGCGGCCGGCCTGTTCGGACATGTGCAGGATTTCCGCCTCGCGATCGACCAGAATGCTGGGCGCGGCATAGTGCTCGATCACCCGCTGATGCAGAGGGGCAAATGAAACACTGGCGGCCCGCCGCAGCGGTTTCGCAACGTGGACCGTCGAGAGTTGCGCCGCCCGGCCGGCGACCAGCAGCGACGGCGCGACCCGGGTGCCGCTCGTGACAGGCAGTGCGCGATAGATCCGGTTTTTTTTGTCGACTGCGGAAAACAGGTCTTCCGCAATTTCCGCAGATTCGGAACTGCCCAGAAACAGATACCCGCCAGGCTGTAGCGCGAAGTGAAACGTCTGCAGCACCTGGCGCTGGACGGTGCGATCGAGATAGATGAGCAGATTGCGGCACGACACCAGGTCGAGCTGGGAGAACGGTGGATCGCGCAGGATATTGTGCGCGGCGAACAGCACCTTTTCACGCAACGGCTTGTTGACGGCATAGCCGCTGCGGGAGTGCGTAAAAAACTGCTGCAGCCGCGCGCGCGGGACATCGGTCAGGATCGATTCCGGATAGTGGCCGGCCCGGGCCACTTCGATCGCCCGCTCGTCAATGTCGGTGGCGAACACCTGGACGCCACCCGCTTTCGTACCGTCGGCGAGTTCCTGGCAGAGCAGGATCGCGACGGAATAGGCTTCTTCACCTGTGGAGCAGCCGGCTACCCACGCGCGAACCTGCTTCTCACGCGATCCGTCGCAGATGCGGGGGATGACCTCCCGCTCGAGCGCCTCGAACGCCTCGTGGTCGCGAAAGAAATTCGTCACGCCAATCAGCATGTCCCTGAGCAGGGGCGGCGTTTCGTCGGTATGCCTGCCGAGGAACCGTTCGTAGGCTGGCAGATCGGGCAGGGCATTGACCTGCAGGCGCCGCTCGATGCGTCGCAGCACGGTCGCGCGCTTGTAATGCCGGAAGTCATGACCGGTCCGCAAGCGCAGTGTCGTCAGGATTTCCTGCAAGGCGTGTTCAGCGGTTTCGTTTGCATCGGCAGACGGCGCCACGACAGCTGAATCCGTGTCGGCGGCCGGCAACTGGATGGTCCGGGCATTCGCCCACAGTTCGATCAGTTTTTGCGGCAGCTCGAGGACCGGCAGCGTGATATCCACGAGGCCGCTCGCGAGCGCGCTTTGCGGCATCTCGGGATATTCCGCGTCCTCGGGACTTTGCGCCAGGGTGATACCACCGCACTCCTTGATGCGACCGATGCCGACGGTTCCGTCGCTGCCGGTTCCCGACAGGATGATGCTGATGGCGCGGGAACCGTGGACCTCCGCGAGACTGCGGAAAAACCTGTCGATGGCGACCGGACGTCCAGCATCGCGTTCAGCGTGCGTCACCCGCAGATAACCGTCGCTCATCGACAGATCGTTTGACGGCGAGATCAGGTAGATATGATTCTTCTCGATGCGCGTCGGCTCGCGCACCTCCGAGACCGGCATCGCGGTCACCCGCTGGATCACGTCGTCGGCGCGGCTCTCGTGCCGGGGCGACAGGTGAAGCACGACCACAAACGCCATGCCGGCGTCCTGGGGCATCTGTTCGAAGAAGCGCAGGAGCGCCTGGATACCGCCGGCCGATGCCCCCATGCCCACCACCGGAAAGTCCAGCGGGGCGGGCACAGTCTGGGCGGCGTCGGGGCGCCCAGGGGCGGAGGGTGGTGCGTCGGTGTTCATTAAACGATTGCTGGCTAGGGGTGGCATCGACGCGGGTCGCGCCGCGTTGGCAGTGAGTGATCAGGGTGGCGGCGCTCAGACCGATAGCGTACGCCGGGACTCATCGGAAGGAAAGGATCAGACTGCTCGAATAGACGAGGCTGTACGGCTTTCGGGCGGGCCATCGAGTTCGCGGGCCAATCGGCCATTGCATGGATCGACGAACGCGACAATAGCGTCGCCAGCAAGGAGGCTGCTCTGCCGCTCGCACATTGAACTCACGGCAGAATCGGACCGTAAGAAGCGCGCGGTTCGACGAACTGTCGCACGATTGGCCCTGCCTGGCCCCGATTGGCGCCACGATTGCGTGTGACGCCCCTGACTGATCCAGCAGGCACGGTCCGTGCGTAAACCCGGCGAGGGAGAGCAATTCGCGCGACATTGCCGTTTCACGGCATGGCAAGGCGGTGATCTTCAGGGGGAAACGTCATGGAATCGATCTTGAAATATGTGTTCGTCGTCGTGGCGGCCATACTGCTCGCGGCAGGAACGACGGCGTGCAAGCGTGCTGACAATAGCAGCGAAAGCAGTGCCGGCATGAGCGGCGGCGCGACCAGCAGCAGCGCAGCGCCGGCGATGGGGCATCCGGCATCGGGCGCCAGTCAGTAGCCGACCGTCGGCGCGCCGCATCGTCGCGCGCCGGTCTCTTTGGATGGCCGCGGCATGCCGCGATTGAATTCGCGCGAGTTCGCCGCGGCCGTCGTTGCAAAGCTTGCCGGCAGGTCGGTAGACATTTCATCCGCCTGATCGCATGTCTGAGCGGTATTACACGACCGTTGATTGGAGATGCCCCGTGAAGCTTGGATACACGATCCTGTATGTCGAATCCGTCACCGACACCATCGCCTTCTATGAAAAAGCATTTGGCCTTGAGCGCGGGATGGTGGCCGACACCGGCGAGTACGGCGAACTCAGAACGGGCGAGACGAAACTGGCCTTCGCCGCCAATGGCATTGTCGAAGGGTTGACCGGCGTTCCCTTCGAAGCGGCGGCTCCTACAAAGGCCGCACCACCGCTGGAGCTCGGACTGGTGACCGATGATGTGGCGTCGATGTTTAACCGCGCTGTCACCGCCGGTGCGGTTCTGGTCAAACGGCCCGAGAAGAAGCCCTGGGGCCAGGTAGTTAGCTATGTCCGCGACAACAACGGGTTCCTGGTGGAGATTTGCTCGCCAATGGCTGATTGAGTATGGCGGCTGACGAAAAATCCGTGGCCTGCCGAACGCCGCCGTCCGCGAGACCGGACGCCGTCCCCCGCGGACTGGCCCGTTGGGTCCCGGCCCTGAGCTGGGTGAAGGCGTACCGGCTTGCCTGGCTGCCGCACGACGTAGCCGCCGGCGTGACGCTCAGTGCGGTCCTCGTGCCAGCGGGGATGGCGTATGCGGAAGCTGCGGGCCTGCCGGCCGCATCCGGCTTGTACGCGTCGCTCGCGGCGCTGGTCACGTATGCGCTGTTCGGTCCGAGCCGCATCCTCGTGTTGGGACCGGATTCAGCCCTGGTCGCGCTGATTGCGGCGACCGTCATGCCGCTCGCACGCGACGGCGGGGCGCACGCCGTCATCCTCGCCGGGGCGCTCGCGCAGCTGTCGGGGGCGATCTGCGCTGCGGTCGGTCTGCTGAAGCTCGGCTTCGTCGCGGATCTGCTCTCGACGCCGATCCGTCATGGCTATCTGAACGGCATCATGCTGACGATCGTGCTCAGCCAGCTGCCGAAGCTGCTTGGTTTTTCCGTACACGGCGAAACGTTCGTGCTGCAGGTGCGCGAACTGGCGGACGGTGTACTCGCGGGCCGGACCAACCTTGCCGCGATGACGATCGGCGCGCTATCTCTCGCCGCGATCCTCGGATGCCGGCGCTGGGCGCCGAAAGCGCCGGGTGTCCTGATTGCGGTTGCCGCGGCGACCATCGCCACCGCGCTCCTCAATCTCGCCTCGAGCGCGGGCGTGGCCGTGGTCGGCACGTTGCCGCGCGGCCTGCCGGCACCGCACATTGCGCTGCCTGTGCTGCACGAGTGGCTGGCGCTGACAGCGACGGCCGCCGCCATCGCGCTCGTCTCGTTCACCGACGTCAGCATGCTGTCGCAGACCTACGGATTACGCGGCGGTGTGCCCGCTGACCGTAACCAGGAATGCGTCGCGCTCGGCATCGCGAATATCGCTGCCGCGCTGTTTCAGGGGTTTCCGGTCAGCGCCAGCGGCTCGCGCACGCCGGTCGCCGAAGCCGCCGGGGCGAAGACCCAGGGCACCGGTCTCGTCGCCGCGCTGATGGTGGCGATCTTGCTGCTGTTCCTGCCGCAGGCGCTGCACGATACGCCGCAAGCGGCGCTTGCGGCGGTCGTGGTGGCGGCGTCGCTGGCGCTGCTCGAAACCCGCGGGATGCTGCGGCTTTACCGGCTACGGCGAGGCGAGCTGGCGCAAGCGCTTGTATGCTTCTTCGGGGTTGTGCTATCCGGCGTGGTGACAGGCGTCGGCATCGCGCTGGGGCTTGCTGTGCTGATGTTCCTGTGGCGTGCCTGGCGACCCTATTCAGCGGTGCTGGGCCGGGTCGACGGCGTGAAGGGCTACCACGATATCTCGCGGCACCCTGACGCGCGCCGCATCCCGGGCCTCGTGCTGCTGCGCTGGGACGCGCCGCTGTTCTTCGCGAATGCGCAGATCTTTCGTGAGCGCGTGTTGCGCGCGCTGCGCGACGCGCCCACGGCGACGCGCTGGATCGTGATTGCCGCCGAGCCGGTCACCGATATCGACATCACCGCGGCCGACATGCTCATGCAGCTCGACGAAGAACTCGACGCGCTGCAAGTGCAGTTATGTTTCGCGGAGCTGAAGGGCCCAGTCAAGGACAGTCTGAAACGCTACGGAATCTTCGAGCGGATCGGCGGCCACTATTTCATGCCGACAGTGGGCCGCGCGGTCGGCGAGTACCTCGAAGCGCATCCCGTCGAATGGCACGACTGGGAAGACGACGCATGACCTCGGGAACATAAGCGGGACGGCGCTTGCAGACGCGCCTGCAGTCAGCGTGCACTGCAGGCACGAGCGATGCGACGCACACTATCGAGGCGCGTGAGCGGTGTCGATTGTGATATCCGCGTCCGTATAAAAGGGCGCTCCTGAATATTCCCGTGGCAAGCACGACCCCGCCGGGCGCGCATCGCAAAACGGGTGAAGCGTGTGGAGAGCGCGATGCGAGGCCGATGGGCGAAAATTCTTCTCCTCGCTGCGATTGTCATTTCGTGTGATGCGTGCTCGCGCAAGGACGATAGCGGCATCGCTGTTCCCGGTCGGCATGGCGGCAACGGCAGCGGTGCTTCATCGCCGACGACGGGTGCGCGGCAATGGGTTCTGGCCCGGCGATCCGGCGCAGATGTCAATACGCGCGCAACCGCGAAGCTACAGGAGGAACGGCCATGAGTCCGGTTGACAGGGAGCAACGGATCGAAGAGATCGAATTGGGGTTGGCGAAATTGTTCGCATCGCCCAAGCCGCCCGCCGTACGAAGTTACGCGGAAGGCTCGAGTCTTTATCTTCATCTGTCGTGGATTGTCGCGTCGACCGGCGACACGTCGCTAGATTCGCGTTGCGTCGTCGCGCTCAGGTTCTCCGCGCAGCAGATCGATCGCTACGGCGCAATGGAAACGGCAAAACGCAACGCGTTTCGGGAACGACTCGGGTCTTTCGTCCGGCGACGCTTTGACGAGCAGTACAACTTACCACCGCGGCAAGGCGACTGCTCGGTCGAACTCGATGTCGATGACGCGCTTTTTGAAGGGCAGGACGGCTCATCCTGAGAGCGCCCATGCCTGTCGCCAGCATGCCGACGGCGCCACCGGCGGCGCTATCCGTTGCGCGGCGCGCCGCCGGCTCAACGCGCCGCGCCGCGCAGACGCTGATACCAATTCATCAGCGGCGTTGCCGAGATGCCGTGCACGACCACTGAAGCGGTCACCACCGCCAGCGCGATCGGCACGAGGGGCAGCACGTCGGCGCGCGGGCCGTATTCGAGCGCGTACGCGAGGTAGTAAAACGAGCCGATCCCGCGGATGCCGAACCAGCTCATCAAGCGCCGTTGCGCATGCGAGGCCTGCGATCCGACGAGCGACGCTTCGACCGCGAGCGGTCGCACAAGCACAAACAATGCGACGATGAGGGCGGCGCTCGACCAGGTGAACAGCGGTACGGGTAGCGTCGAAAGGACGTTGCCGATGATCATCATGGTGGCCATCTCGGCGATCCGTTCGAGTTCGATCGTGAAGCCCAACACCGATTCGGCCATATACGCGTGCGCTTTCTCCGGATGGGCGGCGGTCGCTTCGATATCTCCGGGATCGACGGCGCCGATCGCGGCGGGCGGCGAACGCTCGCCGCTCGCCCGGTGTTCGGCCCGGCGCATCGCGACACCTGCCGCGAACACGGCGAGGAACCCGAACGTGTGGAGCAGTTGCGCGGCGCCGTACGAGAGTTCGATCAACCCAAGCGCGAAGAAACCTTCGAGGCCGAGGGCCTGCGCATGACGGGTACGCAGCCAGGCCACCGCATGCATAGTCGTCCAGCTCATCAGCGCGCCCACGGCGATTGCGCCGGCGATGCCCCATGCCGTCATGCCCAGAAAACCGGCGGAGAACACGTGCTGTGCGTCCGCTCGTGCGTTTGGACACAGCGCGAGCCCGGCAAGCACGAACGGCAGCGCGACGCCATCGTTCAAGCCGCCTTCGCCGGAGAGCGCGAAGCGCACGCGGTCCAGATCGCTGGAGTGGCGCACCTGCACGTCGTGCGCGAGCACCGGGTCGGTCGGCGCGAGAATGGCGGCAAGCAGCAGCGACGGTCCCCAGCCAAGATGCAAGATGCCGACGCCAGCCAGGGTCAGGAGCGGCACCGTGACGATCATCGCGAGGAATCCGAGCCGCAGCGGCAAGCCCCACAACGAGTCGAATACCGGCACCCTCAGCCTCAGGCCGATCGCGAACAGCGACACGAGCAGCGCGACCTGGGTGAGGATGCGCAACATGCCGGCATCGTGCGGGAGGGCGAGTGCAAGCAATCCGATTCCCGTGGGGCCGAGCGCGAAGCCGGCAGCCAGATAGAACATCGCGGTGCTGCAAGGCAGGCGCTCGACCATCGAACTCGCAATACCCATTGCCACGAAGATGCCGCCGACGATGAGGAACCATTCTGTCTCGTGCATGCTGCGTGCGCTTGCCCTCAGGGCTCGCGGCCGAATGCTTCGCGCAACTTGCGTTTGGCTTTTTCGAGCTCGTCGCGGCGCGACCTGGGAAGGTTTCTGCCGGCCCGGTTGATATAGAAGTTCAGCATCGACATGGCCGATTGAAACGGCGTGCCTTTGCGACGGCGGCTCCGCGTGGACGAACGTTTCAGCGATTGCGCGATCTCCTGCGCGCTGCCGGTTCTGAAGATGCCGGCGTCGAGATCCAGCGCGTCGCTGGTTTCCATCACGTGATGCGACCAGCGGTTGGGCGACTTGCTCACGCTCTGCTGGTTTCGATATGCGGCGCCCGCCTGCGCATGGCGCTGGCGGGGCGGCCGGCCGGTACGGCGCCGCGTCGAGGGGTGAGGGGATTTCACAGGTGGCATGCGGGCCTCGTCTGAACAGGGACGGTCCTGGCCAGGAAGCGTGCAATCCCTATGCCAGTACTTTCGGAGACGGGCACGAAGACTGCTGAATAGCTGATGAATCAAGTCGCCTTTCCAGCGTATTCGAACCCATGGAGAACCTCATGTCACAGAAGCCGTTCCTGAGCGACGTCGAAACCATCCGCAAGCACGCGCGCGACCGTATTGCGGAGGGGGCCGTGACCGCGGGCTATCGTGCCGACCGCGAGACTGTCCTGAAGCTGCTCAACGATGCGCTTGCTACTGAACTCGTTTGCACGCTGCGCTATCGTCGCCACCATTTCATGGCGAAGGGCATTCAGTCGAAGAGTATTGCCGACGAGTTCCTGCAGCACTCGAACGAGGAGCAGCAGCATGCCGACCAGATCGCCGAGCGCATCGTGCAGCTCGGCGGCGAGCCGAATTTCTCGCCTGATGGACTGCTCTCGCGCAGCCACTCGGAATACGTCGAAGGCCAGACACTGGTCGACATGATTCACGAGGACCTGGTCGCCGAGCGTGTGGCGATCGACAGCTATCGCGAGATTGTGCAGTACCTCTCCGACAAGGATCCGACGTCACGCCGGGTGATGGAGACCATTCTTGCTGTCGAAGAGGAACACGCGGACGAGATGGCGGATTTGCTCGAAGGCTTGCCGGAAAAGGTCCGGAAGTAACCGGCGCGGGCACCATGCTTGCGTGTACGAAGGAACAGGCATTGAACAAAGCGGAGAGAAATTCAAAAGCGAAAAACGGCGAGTCAAAACCGGCTTGCGACAACAATGTCAACCGCCCATCGGGCGGCCCATAAGGAGGGATGCGCCATGCTTCAATATGCGCTCGTTTTCTTCATCATCGCGATCATCGCGGCGGTCTTCGGTTTCGGCGGCATCGCCGCCGGCGCGGCGGCCATCGCGAAGATCCTGTTCTACATCTTTCTCGTGATTTTTCTGGTCACGTTGCTGCTCGGCGTCGTGCGACGATGAAGGCGACCTAAGGCCGGAACGGGTCGCAACATCGATCTTCGGATTGCAGCTATTACAACAGGCATTGTAAGGATTGCGAAGTCAACCGGCTGACCACGCTTGCATAGGGCTGCCGTTTTTTTATTCTCGTGCGCGAGACACATGTCGCCGTGGCGCGCTTCGTGCTGAAGTTCGTAACATTGTCGCGCGATGGTGCAGCAGCAAGGGCAATCGATAATGGCGCGGAAACTGGAAACGTACCGGCGCAAACGCCGCTTCGACGAGACTCCCGAGCCGTCCGGCGCGCCGCGGCGCAGCCGGGCGACGGCTCGCGCGAAAGGCGACGGCAATCCGAACGGGCACGCACTTTCCTTCGTGATTCAGGAACATGACGCACGGCGTCTTCATTACGACTTTCGCCTTGAGCTGGACGGCACGTTGAAGTCGTGGGCGGTGCCGAAAGGGCCGAGCCTGGACCCTTCGGTCAAGCGTCTGGCCGTCCACGTCGAAGACCATCCACTGGAATATGGATCGTTCGAAGGTGAGATTCCGCAAGGCAACTACGGCGCAGGCACCGTGCTCGTGTGGGACCGCGGCACCTGGGAGCCAGCGGGCGGCGAGCGAGCGGCGCATGACGCCTATGAGGCCGGCAAGCTGAAATTCCGGCTCGACGGAGAGAAGCTGCATGGCGACTGGGTGCTCGTGAAGAGTCCTATGCGCGGCCGCGGCGACAAGGAGCAGTGGCTGCTGATCAAGGAGCGTGACACCGAGGCCCGCAGCGAAGACGAATTCGATGTGCTTGCCGAACTGCCCGGTAGCGTGCTTTCGCATGACGATAATAAAAACGCGGGCAAAACCGCCAAACCCGGGAAGGGCGCTTCAAAGCGCAAGCACGGCGCCGGAGAGACTCACGCGAGTGCCGCCAGGCACCACGCGAAATCGCTCGTCAAACCGGTGTCATCACCCCATGCGGGCGATGCGAAGACCGACCATCCCGATATCGTCGCCACGCGCAGCGCGGCATCGCTTCGCACACTGGCGGCGTCGCCGTCAATCGAAGGGGCCGTGAAGGCGCGGCTGCCCGCGATGCTCAAGCCGCAGCTCGCGACGCTTGTCGATGCTGCTCCGCAGGGCGGCGACTGGTCGTATGAAGTCAAGTTCGACGGCTACCGGGTTCTTGCACGAATCGACCGGCAAGACTCGAAACGACCGGTGCACATCTTCACGCGATCGGGCCTCGACTGGAGCGCGAAATTCGTCATGCAGTGCGAAGCGATCGCCGGACTCGATATCGAATCGGCATGGCTCGACGGCGAGGCAGCCGTGCTCGATGAACGCGGCGTGCCGGATTTCCAGGCGCTGCAAAACGCGTTCGATACCGATCATCCTCAGGATATCGTGCTGTTCCTGTTCGATTTGCCTTACCTGAACGGCTATGACTTGCGCGAGGCGCCGCTCGTACGGCGGCGCGCGCTGCTTCGTGCGCTGCTGGAAAATGCCGGCGGCGACATGCTGCGCTTCTCCGAAGACTTCGCAATCGATGCCGACGACCTGCTGCGAAGCGCTTGCGAAATGGCGCTGGAAGGCATCGTCGGCAAGCAGCGTGACAGCCACTACGTTTCCAGGCGAAGCCCGACGTGGATCAAGCTGCGCTGCCGTCGGCGTCAGGAGTTCGTGATCGGAGGCTACAGCGAGCCGGCCGGAAGTCGCGCGGGTTTCGGCGCGCTGCTGCTCGGCGTGTATGACGCGAACCATCGGCTGCAATACGCGGGACGTGTCGGAACCGGCTTCGATTCGGCCACGCTGCGCACGGTGAAGCAGGAACTGGCGGCACGCGAAACCGAGCAGATGCCGTTCGCGAGCGTGCCGCGCGAGCGCAGCCGTACCCCCATTCATTGGGTGAAGCCCGAACTCGTCGCCGAATGCAACTTTGCGCAGTGGACAAGCGACAGCATCGTGCGTCAGGCGTCGTTCATCAGCCTGCGTCGCGACAAGCCCGCGCGCGAGATCGTGCAGGAGGAGGCGCGCAAGAACACCGCCACGCCAACGAAGCACGCAAAAAAAGCGTCGTCGCGTGACGAATCGATCGTTGCCGGCGTGCGGATATCGCATCCGGATCGCGTGATCGATGAGAGTACGGGGGCGACCAAGCTCGACCTCGTGCGCTACTACGAGTGGATCGCGCCGCGGATGCTGCCGCATCTCGCGGACCGGCCGGTTGCGCTTTTGCGCGCCCCGGACGGCCTCGACGGCGAGCATTTCTTCCAGAAACACAGCAACAAGCTCGCTTTACCGCATGTCACGCAGCACAAGGGGCTCGACCCCGGCCATGCGCCGCTCCTGACGATTGACAGCATAGAGGCGCTCGCCAGTGCTGCGCAGATGGGTGTGATCGAATTTCACACGTGGAACGGGGTGGCGTCGGCCTTGGAAAAGCCTGACCGGATGGTGTTCGATCTCGACCCGGACCCCGCCTTGGGCTGGGACGCGATGATCGAAGCGGCGCAAGTCACGCGCGAGCTGCTTGCCGAGTTCGGCCTCGAATCGTGGTGCAAGACGAGCGGGGGCAAGGGGCTGCATGTGGTGGTGCCGCTTGAGAAGGGGCTGGGCTGGGAGGACGTCAAGGCGTTTTCTCAGGCGATCTCGCAGCATATGGCCAGGACGCTACCCGAGCGCTTCAGCGCGAAGATGGGCCAGCAAAACCGGAAGAAAAAGATCTTCGTCGACTATCTGCGCAACAATCGCGGATCGAGCACCATCGCGGCGTTTTCGGCACGCGCGCGGGCAGGACTGGGTGTTTCGGTGCCGCTTGCGTGGGATGAGGTCAAACATACGACAAGCGGTGATCAATGGACCATCGGCAACCTGCGCGAACGCCTCGACGCGCTCAAAGGCGACCCATGGGCCGGTTACGCGAAGTGCCGGCAACGCATCACCGCGGCAATGCGAAAGCGTCTTGATCGATCAGGAAAGGACGATTGAAGGCTTTCGCGCGGAACGTTCCTTGCACGACCAAACAGTGAAAGTAAGGAATTTCAAACCCGTAAACCATCGGAAGGAGAAACCATGAAGACCATCGAGTTAATCAGGGCTGCTTGTGGTATCGCATGCGTCGCCTTCGCACTGACCGCGACTGCGCAAACCAGCGGTACGGCCCCTCCGGCAAGTTCCGAAACGATGGGGCAACATCTCGATGACGGCACGATCACCGCGAAAGTGAAAGCCGATCTGCTCACCGCGAAAAACGTGAAGTCGGTCCATATCCATGTGCAGACGCGCCAGGGCATCGTCTGGTTGAGCGGCACGGTGCCGACAGTGGACGACAAAGCGGCTGCGACAGAGGTGGCGCAGAACGTCGACGGTGTCGCCGGCGTCAAGAACCATTTGAAGGTGGCCACGCAATAAGCGTTTCGCGTTCCTTCGTGCGATGAACGGCCAGCATCGCATCGCTGGTTTTGGCGGCAACGATTTCGTAGCGCTGCAGCACGTGCGTGGTGCGAGACGCGGTTGCGTAAAGGATGCTGGCGCGTTTGCAATTCTTTCGCATGAGTACGAGGAGAACTGATAAACGGCTTTCAAAGCACTCCTGCGGATGCAGAAGACGCACGTCGTGCGCTGCATCGTTGGTGAATCTCCGGCGAACAGAGGCGCGGCCGCGTTGTACGTGGTCGGCGCCTCCAGTGCCTAGCCGTCTTCGCCGACCTCAGTGGGATCGGGCAACTCGGGCAGATTGCGGCTGTCGTCCGGTGGTGCCGGTTGTGCCTGATCGTCTTCCGATGCAGGTGTGCCGGAGACCTCGTTGGGTATCTGCATGGTTTGCATCGTTTTCTCCGTAAAGGCCCTTATGCTCGAGGGCGACGCACGCTGCGTGCCAATGTTCTACGGGCCCGGCATCACCGTTTTTTTCGCGAATGCACGCCCAGAAGGCACAGACCTTGCTAGATCACGAGTGGCAGCAGGCAACAGTTGCGCTGTAAGCCGGCGAATGCCGCATTCACCTACCGAGACTTCGACAAAGCAGGGGGTGATGAAACAGCTAACTAATCAAAGCACGGGCAAACAAGTGCTGATGGTGGCGGCGCTCGTATTGTTGACAGCCGCTGGCGGCTGCAAGCGCTCCGCTAGCGACAGCACCGGCGCCGCGCTGAACAGCAGCGGCGTGATGGACGGTCACGCGGCCACCGGCAGCACCGCCGACACGAGCAGCGGCGCGGCCGCCGCCGATAAGGCGAGCACGCAGGCCACGGCCGCCGCGGCGTCGGGGGCCAGCCAATGACGACAGTCCCGCGCGGATTTGCAGTAAGGCGATCTGGGTTGAACGCCTCATGACCAGGCAGACGCCGGAGCAGCAATACGGGCAAGTTGGGGAGGTGGACAAGCGCGGACATGCTGCGCCGGCTATATCGATGCAACCGATCCATGCCGCTCGGTTCTCGCAAGGGTGGGAATGAACGCATGCGCTTGCATCGCGGGAGATGCAATCATGAACTCAAGAATCCATTACCAGATGAATATCTGTGGCGGTGATTTCACGCACGTCAGGGAATGCTTCCGCGACTGGAAATCGCAGCCGCTCGTGTATCGGTGGAACCAACGGATGTTCGAGGGAAAACAGGAAGTGCGTCGTCTGTTCGGCGGTGTATTCAACAACGGCGAGGTCGCGCATCGGGCGCTCGAGCGTGTGTGCGGACCGGGTGATCCCTACGCGCTTGCTGCCGAGATTCGCGACGGCGAGCGCGACCTGTGGCTAGTGATGGCTGCGTACGAAGAAGAAGCTTGAGTTGAACCGAAACGCGCGCTGGCCGACGCTGGTGCAACACGCTGATTGCGCAATCGGCGAGGCGCAACGCTGTATAGGCGCCGTGTGGCGAATGAGGCGCACGCATGGGATCTGAAACGCTGCGCCGCATGTATCCGCGGTGTTTCGGTGAATACATCGACCAGGGAGAAAGAGCATGAAATTCCGATATTTCCTTCAAATGATGGCTGTCGCGCTGGGTCTCGGCGTCGCGTCGACCGGCGCGGTGTATGCACAGGCGAGCGATGCAGCGGCGGGCGCCGCGAAGCTGTCGCCGGCGGACCAGCAGTTCGTGCAGGATGCCTCGCAGGCCGACGCTACCGAAATCGCGGCAGCCAAAATAGCGCTCAGGAATTCGAGCGATCCGCACGTCAAGACATTCGCGCAGCAAATGATTATCGACCATACGAAGCTCTCGCGCAGCATGGACGCACTGGCTGCCAGAAAGGGCCTGGGCGCGGCACCGGCCGCCGATTCTGCGCTGGTTGGCAAGCTGCAAACGCTCAAGGGCCAGGCGTTCGATCAGGCGTATGTAGAACAGGTCGCGCTGGAAGGTCACCAGAAGGCAGTCGATCTGTTCCAGAAGGAGAGCGAGAGCGGCACCGACGCGCAACTGAAGGCCGCAGCCATGCACGCGCTGCCGACCATCAAACATCACCTCGCAATGGCGCAGCAACTCGCTGGCGCAATGAAGGGTTCGTCATGAGTAGGATTGCGCCGCGGCCAGCCTATGAGGATTCCTTTATGCGCATCACTTTTCCCAACGACCAGCCGGTTTTCGACGGCGCGAATCTGACAATGCGCTTGACGGCGCGCGTCGACGGCGGGCCGGCGACTTTGATCCGCTCAAGCAACCCGTGCCGCTCAATGAATTCGGTGAGAAGCACGCTTGATTTGAAGGTTTTTCGCTGAGATTTTCGACGAGCCAGGAAACAGGAACGGCGGTACGTTCCAGGCACGCCCCATGCGAATAGATCCATGGAACCCCGCTGTTGCATGAAGGTATGCGGCGGCAGATTCCATGATTGACGAAACCTATGGAGGTATTGAATGGCTACGAACGTTGTTTCCGTGCTGAATGACCTGATCGAAACGTCGAAGGATGGCGAAAAGGGTTTTCGCAGGGCCGTCGATGATGCACATGACGCGCAACTGAAGACGATGCTTCTAGCGTGCGCGGAAGACTGCATGCGCGGTGCGCGTGAGTTGCAGGACGTGGTCCAAGGTCTGGGCGGCAAACCCGAAGCGCACGGCAGTATGAGCGGCGCATTGCATCGCGGCTGGGTCGACGTGAAGTCGGCGGTGACGGATCGCAGCGACCACGAAATCCTCGCCGAATGCGAAAAAGGCGAGGATGTGGCGAAGAAACGCTATCACGATGCGCTCGAAAAGGACTTGCCGCTGGACGTGCGCAGCATCGTCGAGCGTCAGTATCAGGGCGTGCTGCAAAACCATGACCGTGTGCGCGATCTGCGCGATCAGTATGCCTCGGCCAGGCGTTAATCGGCATTATTAGTCGAAATCGATCGGCAGTAAGCGGCCGGCGCGCTGACGAGCGCCACAACACAACTTTTCACGCCAGCGTCCGGATATTGGTGCCCTTGGCTGCGAGCCGTCCGTCCTGAACGCTCCCGGTGACTACTTGCTCGTTCCGGGCGTGACGGATATCGCAACCGCTTCGGTGTGCACAATTTCAACCTGATCACCCTGGCGAATTTTCTGCAACTGCTCGGGGTCCACCAACACATCCACCGTGCCCTGCGGCCCCTTTATTGTGACGTGTTTCCCCTCTGCATCAATGGCAACGACATCGCCCACTACCGTCACCTCACGACTGATTGTGCCGCCCGGTTTGGCCCCGGACGCGGCCGGCTGTAAGACCTGCCGCTCCTTGGCAGACCGCGGGCCGCTTGTTTTTCTGAGACTCAGAGACCTCGCCTCCCGGTACTCGGTGGTGACCACATCACCAACCTTGAGCTGATCAAAGTTGCGCACTTCCTCGCCCGCCTCAAGTTCTTCGACCCGGCCGTTCTTGTCCTTGAGCGTGACGGTGCGGGTAGCGGGATCAATGGCGACGACCGTGGCAATTACCGTTGCCGTTCCTGTCACGGTGGTCTTGTCTGTTCCATTTTTGATCTCCACAGACGTCTGTGGCTGGGCAAATGCCGGGCAGGTCATCATGGCGACGGCGGCCGCCACAAGGAAATACTGGATCTTCATTGCCGTGCTCCCTGGATCGGCTCCGGAACGATTCAATTTTGCGAGCCGACGACTGACGAATTACAAGTGCGTCAGCGCAACATCCGTATCGTCGGTCGTGCGCTCCGAGGCTGTTCCCGCCGCGCTGCCCGCTACCGCGAGTCCCGCCGTCGCCAGAGCGTCGCAGGCATGCCCGCGTAGATCGTCGACCGCATAGGGCGCGTCCGGGTCACGCACCCACGCGCTGATCTGCAGCCGCGCGCCGCCCTTCGACGGATAGCTGTCGACCGCGACCGTCGGCGCGAGTGTGGAGCCCGTCAGTACACGTGGTTCGGCGGCGACCATCTTCTTCAGCTCGGCGATGGCCGCATCCACCTGGTCGCGTCGTGCGAGATCGATCATCACATCGATATGCTGCGTGCCGCCGCTGCTGTAATTGATGAGGGGGTTGCTCCAGATCTGACTGTTCGGCACGAACACGACGTTGCCGTCCCCGCGTTCGATACGCGTCGTGAAAAGCCCCACTTCACGAACGATGCCCGCAGCGGCGCCGCTGCCTTCGATCACGTCGCCGGTCCTGAACGGCCGTAGCATCAGCAGCATGATGCCGGCCGCGATGTTTTGCAGCGTGCCCTGCAGCGCCAGACCGATCGCGAGTCCGGCGGCACCCAACGCGGCAAGCACGCTCGCCGTGGCGATACCGACTTCACTCAGCGCTGCGACGATCGCGACGACGCGTACGGCCCACGCTGCAATGCCGGCGAGCATCGGCGCCAGTGTCGGGTCCGCGTCCGAGCGGATCAGCATGCTCGCGAACAGCTGCGCGATGCGGTTCGATACCCACCAGCCGATCACGAGGATCAGCACCGCAACGATCAGGTGCAGGACGTCGTGCGTCACCGACGCGAGCAGCGACGGTTGCAGATGGAAGAGGCGGTTGAAGAATTCGTCCATGGTTGAATGTCAGCCGGTTGCAATGGGTCGCGAGATGCGTCGCCGCGCAGCGCCGATCCGGCGATCCGCCGGAATTTACGGCCTGCCCCGCGAACGCGTGGAACGCGCGCAAACTGGGACAGCACGCGATCTCGCACGTGGTGTGTACGGAGCAGCAGACCCCGTGCCTGTCCGCTTTCGACAGATAATCACGCTGCTTGTGCGTGGAGCATGCTGGCCCGCGCCGCTCCGGCGCAATTCAACGGGTGGCGAGTCCCTGTTCGGGCGGCGGCCCGGCATCGATGCCGGAATATTCATACTGTGAGATCACCTGGGCGCCAAATAGCAGCAACGTGGCGAGCCATTCGAGACTGAAGAGGATCACGATGGCAGTCGTCAACGAGCCATAAACTACGCTGACCTGTGACAGCCTGGCGAAATACCAGACCAGCACATGACGCGTGATTTCCCACAGTAGGGCCGCTGTCACGCCGCCGAACAACGCGTGCCGCAGCACGGGACGGCCAACCGGCATCACAAGGTAAATCGAGGTCAGCACGAAGATTTCGCCGGCCACGCCGAGCAGATACAGCAGCGCGCGCGAAAATCCCTGCAGCGAAACATGGCGACCGAGCAGATCGACACCTTGCGCGCCGACAGCTTGCAAGCCGGTGGAGACGAATGTGACGATCAGCAGGCCGACGCCGAGAAAGAGGATATAGCAATACGGCAGCAGCGCCGACAGCATGAAATGACGCCGGCGGATCGCCACCCGGTGCACGAAGATCACTGACATCGCGTTCTCCAGCACAGTAAAAGCAAGCGAGCTGAAGAAGAACATCGTCATGAGCAGCACCCAGCCAATCACTGCGCGGTGAGCGAGGAAATTGGCAAGTTCATGGACGAGCGCGTCGGCCTGGCCCGGCACCAGCCAGCGCAGCAAACGCGCAAGCGTGTCGAGCAGAACGCGCGGGTCCACCACGTGCGACAGCGCAATGACAATCAGGATGAGAAGCGGAACAATCGAGAGGAGAGCGTAGTAAGCGACCGCGCCCGCCAGCAGCATACCCTGATTGGCGCGAAAGGCCTTCAGCGTCTGCAGCAGGAACGTGCCCGGATGGCGTGCAACGCTGCGCGCGCGGTGCAGGGTGTCGACGCTCATGGCCGCGGTTCGACTGCTGAAATGGGTGCAACAAGAGACGGATAGTTGATGGGCATGAAGGGCTCCTTGCTGGCGTCGCGAACACTTTCCTGCGCTTTGAAAAATTTTGGGGAGGATCATTGGGCGCCGTCACCGCGAGACTCCTTGCCGCTCGCCTACGGTAAAAATCGCGGCGAGCAGTCCCGCGGAAACAAGCGCGGTCGTTCGTTGAATCATGGTTTTCACCTTCTGTCGGCAAGGGCATATGCATTGACAGAGGCAAAAGTCGTGCCGCGCGCTTCCGGACCAGCAAGGAACAGCGCCTGCCGCGCTCCAGGTTGCCGCCGTGCAATCTGTTAGCGGATCGAGTAAATGTTGCCAGCCCGCATGCGCCGAATCGGCGTTCCCTGAACGGCCTATTTCGCATTCGCCGCGCTGGCGGGCGGGCTTCGTATGATTTTGTCGTTGGTCGGCCTGTCCGGATTCTTCACTGGCATGTTGTCAGGACTGGTCGCGCTCGCTGCGCTTGAAGCCGCGGCGGGCGGCGGTTTCACCATCGGGGTTTCCGGTTGCGGCGCCACGGCTTGGGCCTGCGCCGTGGCGGCGAAGGCCGTCGAGATCACGAACACGAAGGTCGTACCGGGCGCTACGAGTGCATGACGAGGCTTCATCGACTTCTCCAGATTGTTCCTTTCCCGCTCGTCGCGAAACGCGTGCCCGGCTCGCACCGATGCATCGCAGCGTTCGCTACGGACCGCTTTGATGCTTTTCCGGCAATGCGAGATGGAGCGTCGCGGTCGGCCGTAACATATCGTCCTACAGATCGACACCGATGATCGGGTGCAAACCATCTCCGCCGGACCCCGTCGCAACCTGCCGGAGGCCCAGCGCCAACTCCACAAACTGCATCGCCCGGGCGTTGGCGTCGCCACCGACCTGAGGTTCGAATCCGCGCTTCGCGCACAACGCGACCGTCTTTTCATAGACCGCGACCCCTGCTTGCCGCGGATAGGCGATGAACGGCTCGTCGCGCAGATCCTTGAGCTTGATCGATGAAGCCTTGGCGAGCCGATGGCGGGCATGCATGGCGAGCATCAGCGGTTCTTCCATCAGCGGCGTGAACACCAGATCGGTAGGCGGCACACTTTCGGGCACCCGCAGCAAACCGACGTCGATTTCGCGCTGCTCGATCGCCTCGATCTGCCGGGACGATGACAGCTCCAGCAGCGTGATGTTGACCTTCGGACGTTGCGTCCGGTACGCGTGAATCAGCTTGGGGAAAAACGGTGACAGCGTTGAAGCGTTGGTAAAGCCGACCCGCAATCGCCCAACGTCGCCGCTGACGTGCTCGCGCTCGGTTGCAACGACCTCTGCGCCGACATGGGTCACACCGGCGAGTCGGCTCATCCCGAGGTCGCGGCCGCGTGTCGCAAAGTGATCGCGGCGGCATAGGCCCCGAAGACAAATATCCGAAGGTCGAGCATCCGCACTACATGGTCGGACTATCACTGCCGCATCTCAGAAAGCTGTCTAATAAGGACAACTATGCTCGAGCCAAACAGGTAGTCTACAGCCGTCAACTTGACAAGGCCGCTGGCGGAGTTTCTGAACAGAACTCGAGACGGCAGCCTTCACAATCTTCCTCTTTGGCAGGACGATCGGCTGTGCGGCAGAGATCGACGATCACCTCAATCGCGGCCACGCCGCAAAACGTGGTTCGATATGTCGCATAGCCGGCGCCGACATGCGCAGGCGGCCGGGACCGCGCGAGCCGCCGGGTTATTCGCGAGCGGGGGTTAATGAGACGGCACCGAGGGTTCACCCCAAGTCCGAAATTCAGGTTGCATTCAGGTTGCGTCGCTAGGCTTTGCTCATGAACACGACGAGCGGGCGGCGAAAGATCCGCACCCCGGTAACCAGGGCCGCGTCGTCGCGTTAATCCATCTACACACGGTGCGAAGGAGGCGCACTGACCAGGCGCGGCCACGAAGTGGAAGCATTGGCACGGGCCGGCCGCATTGGCAATGACGGGATTGAAGGAGCAGGTGATGGAAACGACTAGGACGTCCTTGCGTTATCAGGTGGAGAAGTGGCTGATGATGGCTTCTGCAATGTCGGCTCGGGTCAGCCGCGCAAACCGTGCAGGCTCGAATGGGAGGCGCTGTGTATGCGTCGAGGCGTTGAGATCCACAGGTCCTATTGCCATCTATTTCTTTTGCGAGCGTGAGGGCAACTGGTGCGTATCCCCGCTTCGTTCGAATCGACCGGCGATGAGCGTGGCTTGAAGGGCAGTCAGTCACCGATCGATTCTGTATCCACACTGGCAGGGTTACGTGGTTGTGACCGTCTCCGAGGCCGCGGCGTTCGACGGACGTGCTCAAACGCGGAGATTTGGCTGCAGCATTGTCCGCATGCCTATCTGATCGACGTGCGCCGGAACGATCAGACGTGTGAACCGGGCTCATTGCCATCACCCGCAACCCGGTTTCACCTCCAACCTTAACCTCCGGCGACACGCAATACTTCCGACATTCTTTCTCGACGTGTCGAGTTTCTGCGCTCGGGAATTGTTCGCTGCTAATGGGCTGCCACGGCAGGCCGTTGCCGGAATACGGATCCGCAAACCAGAATGAACAGCACAAGCGCGATCGAGGCGCCATACCGGCTCATTGCAAGACCGCCATTAGCGATGGGCTTGTCGAGGAAGTCGCCGACCACTGCACCCAGCGGTCGGGTCAGGATGAACGCCGCCCAAAAGAGCAGCGTCCTTGGGATGTCGGTCGAGTAGTAGGCAATAACGAGCACGAGCAGCAGACCGCCGAAGATCAGCGCGGCACCGGAGTAGCCAAGGCCTGCCGAATCGGCCGTCCAGTCTCCCAGCGCGGTGCCGAGCGTCTGGGAGAGCATGATCGTCACCCAGTAGAACATTTCGGCTTTCGCGGACGAAACCGTCGTCACGCATATCGAACCCATCGTCCGATACCAGACGAGTAGTGATGCGAGCAGCAGGAACATCAGGAGTGCGCTGCCGCCCGCATAACCGATGCCGAGCGATCGATCGGCAAAATCCGCGAGTGTCGTGCCGACAGTTGTGGTCGCGATAATGGTGAGCCAGTACAGCACGGGGACGAATCGGTCCGCCTTGATCTGTGCAACGACCGACACGAGAAATATGACTGCGAAGATGATCGTACTGACCAGATAACCCAGATTCATGGACATCGAAGCGGCATCGCCGCCGGTTTCACCGAGCGTGGTTGCGGCGATCTTGATGATCCAGAACGCTAGTGTGACCTCGGGAACCTTGACTACTGCGCTGTTCATTTTTTCCATGGCGTTTGGCCTGAAATATGGTTAGGACGTGGTTGTCGACAACCTGCTGACCTCGGGGCTGCCGTCGATGAACGCTCAAGCCAGGCTGTCAGCGGAGCAAGACGACAGGCTACGGGAAGATTCCTTAAGAGAGACTTAGAGACTGCATTGCGCGTCCCGGTCACCTGGTAACGATGGCGGTTTCCCAACTTGCCACGCCATCTCACACAGCGAGCATTTACTTCCCGGCCACTGTCTTCACGCTGGCGCCCGGCAATACATCGAAACGCAGCAATTTTCCGCCGGTGCCTGAATCGCCCGGCGAGACCGCAATATAGAGACATTTCCGCGCAGGTACGAGAATCGCCGTCTTGGCGCCCATGTCCGTCGGCATGTGTGCGAGTTCCTCGTAGCGGTGGGGATCCTTCTGCTGGATGACGCCCAGATAATCGTCTCCGGCCATGTAGATGCGCTGATTGGCCTCGTCGAAGATGACTTCGTTCGTGCGCTGGGGCGCGTCGAACGACGCGATCATGTTGCCGTTTGCGGCATCGAGCACGAGTAGCTTGAACGGCTTGCGCGTGCCGATAAACAGGCGCTGGTGCTTCTCGTCGAACGCCATGGATGCGTTGAGTTCCGCGCCGTGGATCGGCCAGTTCGCGATCGCGTGGCGCGTCGCCTTGTCGACGACAGCGAGCGTGCTCTTGCCCGTTACGTTGACGAAGAGTCGATGACCGTGCTGCTCCGCCGCCATTGCTTCGGTAAAATCAGTGTCGAACGTCACGTCGCCGATGTGGCTACCTGTGCGCGGATCGACCTCCGAGACGACCGTTCGCGTCATCTTCGGCTCGGCGTTTTTGCCACCGGTGACGACGTACATATG
This sequence comes from Paraburkholderia sp. SIMBA_030, assembly GCF_046535245.1. Taxonomy (NCBI): domain Bacteria; kingdom Pseudomonadati; phylum Pseudomonadota; class Betaproteobacteria; order Burkholderiales; family Burkholderiaceae; genus Paraburkholderia; species Paraburkholderia sp. SIMBA_030. The sequence goes on along the minus strand of NZ_JAWRXB010000011.1, from coordinate 140,375 downwards.
GCGACGCGACGGATCGTAGCGCATCGAATCGGCGCCGGCGGTGAGCGGGATCGAACCGATCATTCGATAGCTCTTGCCGTCAACGATGCGTGTCATGCCGGCGCCGCTGTCGGTGACGATCAGGCGGTTCACGTCGGGCAGATACAGAATTGCGTGCGGCTGGTCGAAGCCCTTGATCGTGCGGAGATGCTTGCCGCTGCCGAGGTCGAACACCTCGAGCGTCGCGCCGTCTTCGCCGGCGAGAAACAGGCGCCCGCCGGCGACGTCGGCGGCGAAGTGGTCGAAATCGCCTTTGTAGCCGGGCAATGCCGTGCTGCCGGTGAGCCGCAACGGAGCGCTGGCCTTCGGTGCCGCCGCGCGGGCGGCGTGCGGCAGCGTTGCGCAGAGCATCGCGACTGCGAACGTCGTCAGTGACACCAACGCGGAAATTCCCAAACGCATATTGAGTCTCCTGAATGGGAATGAATCGATAAAAAGGGTCTTCCCCGAGATGCTGGGAAAGACGCTTCGGATGCATCTCGTCGGCCGCGCGCGTCGCCTACCTCGCGGGCTCGAACAGCGCGGCGTAGCTCGGGATCTGCCTTTGCAATGCGTCGCGCAGATGCGTCGAGGCGAGGAAGAACGCGGTCTCGCCCTTCGCGTTCGCGCCGTCGTTCTTGTACGCGAGCACGATCTCGCCGACGTTCTCCCCGTGCACGTCGCGCAGCGGCAACATCATCACGAACTTCTTGACCGTGTCGTTGGGGCGACGCCAGCGCGGGTCGACGATCGTGATGCCCTTCTTCGAGATGTCGATGTCGTCCGGATCGTCTGCATTGCCGATGCGATCGAGGTAGGAGCCGGCGAACATCGTGTAGGCGTCCGTCATGCCGGGAGGCACGCCGTGGAAAGTCACGCTGAGCAGCTCGGGATGCTGTCGCATGATTTGATCGGACAGTTTCTGTGCGTAAATCTTCGCGCTCGGCGGCGTCCAGTTCTTTGCGTGAGGCTCGGGCGCGATGGTGGCGGCGTCGGCCGAGTACACCGCGGAAACCGACACGACGCCGAGCATCGCGACGAGCAGGGTCTTCGTCAGGGTCTTCATGTCTCTCCTCTCTTAGCCCTACGGGCGTTATGGAACAGGTGTGAGTCGAGTGTAGAGTCGTCACCTTGAACGAGCGTTAACGCGATCTGAACTCGAATTCAGTTTGAGACGGCAAGGCTGTCGCAGTGGATGTTGCCATTGCAACGCGTGGCGACGTCCTTGTGTCCGCGCGAATGTCGCTACAGGCTGATCGAATCGGCATCAACAACGAGAGCGAGCCGGGACTCACTGTGTTTCGCCGATGGAAAGCAACGACGCAAGCGGGACCGCGGAAACGCGCCCGTCCGCGTTTGCGAAGTCATTCCGCCTGATCGAGCTTCGCCAGCTCTTCCTTGACGACGGATGGGGTCAGTGGAATATAGACGCCTTCCTTTGCCACCACGTCCTGCCCCTGGCGGCTAAGTACGAGCTTCAGAAATTCCCTGGTCTTCGGCTGCAGCGGTTCGCCGGGCTTCTTGTTGACGAAGATGTACACGTAGCGCGAGAGCGGATATTTGTGCGTGTACACGTTCTGCAGCGTCGGTGCGAGGTAAGGTCCGCTGTCGTCCGCCGCGAGCGGCACGACTTTGACATTCGGCGTCACGTTGGCGAGCAGCGCGTAAGTGAGTCCGCCCGGATGTGCCGCCATATCCTCTGCCGCCACCGTGAACGCATGCGTGAAGCCCTTGCCCTTCACGAACTGGATGTTGTCCTTATATTCGCCGCCTTCGAGCAGATTCAGCTTCAGGAAGTACTCGATGCCGTTGACCGGCTTCAGGCCGTAGAGATGAATCGGCCGGTCCGCCCAGTCGCCGCCAAGCCCCAGGTCACCCCAAGTGTTGATGTCGGCGTGCCCGCGATTACGCGTCTTCGAATAAATCGCGTCGAGCTGGGCCAGCGTCAATCCCTTGATCGGGTTGTCCTGGTCGACGAGTATCACCGACGTCGCCGTCTTGCCGAGCGAGCCGACGCTGCCCGTCGCGACGCGAATCGCGAGCGGCTTGTAGCCGAACTTGTCGACGAATGCCTTCTCCTCGGCGGGCAGCAATTCACGTCCGACGGGCGCCAGGTCTGCCGCGCCGTTTGTCAGTGCCGGACCGCCCGCGCCGGATGCCTTCGCCTCCATCGTCACGCTCAGGCGCGGATAGGCTTTCCGATAGAGCTTGATCCATCCGAGCGTGATCTCGTCCATCACGTCCGCACCGACGAGGCGCAATTCCTCCTCCGGTACCGACTGGACTTCGCCCGGGTGCCAGCTCGGTATCGACGGGTCGACATTGAGGTGGTGCTCGACAGCCGCGTACTTCAGCGCGAACGCCGACGGCGATGTCAGCGCGCCGAGCGCGGCCATGCCGATCATGGCCGCGACCGATGCCGCTGCGGATTTGCGTAAAGCTCCAAACTCCTTCTTTCGTTTCATGGACGTCTCCTGAATGAACCAAGGCCGACATGTTGTCGTGAGGTCGCCGTCGGCAAGGCGTTGGTTGTGTGTCGCAAGGCGGTCGTGTCGGCGGTGAAGCCTGTGCGTAGCCGACACGATGAGGCTGCACCACGATCGTGGGCCTGGAAGATAAAACCAACCTGAAAATTTACTGAATTAATCTTCAGGCGCGCACGTAACGGTCAGTGCGTGGGCTGGAACAGTGCATCCAGCGTGCGGGTGCGCGCGGCGAGTTCGTCGCGAATCCTTTCGGCCTGACGCACGATTACTTCGCGATTTCCGCCCGGAGCAAAGTGAAACGTCGAGCCGATCACGCCGATGGTCTTGCCGTCGGCGCTGTGCATCGGCAGTTCGACTGACAGGTCGCCGGTTTTCGTGGTCTCGGTGCGGGGCCGGCCGCTGTCGAGCACGGCGAGATCGTCGGCATCGGCCGGCTTGCCGATGCGGCCGATGTTCGATGCGATGATCAGGTTCTCACTACCGGCGGGCGGCGTGACGTGCAGGGCAAGGATCGTGAGCTCGGGGTGTGCGGCCAACGTGGTGTCGACGAGTTGCTGCGCGTATGGCGCTGCCTGCACTTCGGCGCGTGCCGACCAGGCGAGCGCGAGCAACGCCGCTGCCGCGGCGGCTTTGGGGATGCGGTGCATGCGAAAGCTCCTGAAGAGGGCGCCGCCCGCGGGATGTGTGGAATGGCGAGCGGCGCCGGAGGGCGAGGGCGAGAGGCGGGCTGCGAGGTCAGTTGGCCAGCATCGCGCGCGAGCTTTCCACTTGCTGCGCGCGCAGCGGCACGTACATCGCGTGATCGAGTACGGCTTGCTGGCCTTGCTTGCTCAGCACGTAGCGGAGGAACTCGGCGATCGCCGGGTTGAGCGGCTTGCCGGGCGCCTTGTTGGTGTTGAAGTAGATCAGTCGGCTCAACGGATACGTCGCCAGCGCAACGTTCTCGTACGTCGGCGCGACGAACGGTCCGCTATCCGACTGGCCGAGTGGCAGCATCTTCACCGGCGCGTCGATATAGGCGATCCCCGAGAAGCCGATGCCATAGCGATCGTCGGCCACGTTCTTCGCGAGCGGGAACACCAGCTTGTCGTAATGGATGTCGTCGCGCCACTCGCCGCGCTTCCCGTCGGTGCTCAGCACACGCTGCCTGACGAATTCCTCGAAGCCGTTCCACGGCTTGATCGCATAGACATGCACCGGCTTGTCGGCCCAATCGCCGGTCAGCCCGAGGTCACCCCAGGTCTTGATCGGCTTGCCGCCGCGCAGCTGCGTGCGCGAGTAGAGCGCGTCGATCTGCGGGTAGCTCAGCTTCTCGATCGGATTGTCCTTGTTGACGAAGAAGCCGATCGCATCGAGGAAGCCGAAATGCCGGTACGAGCCGCCGGAAATCGGCACGCTGAGCGGATCGTAGCCAAACTTGGCCTTAAAGTCGGTGACGTCGTCCGGCTTGAGTTCACGCGAAACAAAAACGAAGTCGAGCTTTTCCCTGAGCAACTCTTTCGCGCCGAGGCTCCCCGCGTAGGGCGGCGAAATGTGAATGTCGACGTTCGGATAGTACTTCTTGAAACCTTCAATCCAGCGGTTGACAAGCGAGGGCAACACGTCGGACGCCGCGCCCGCGAACGTGCCGGAGAGCTTGCTGTCGGTGCGAGGCTGGTAGTCCGGCAACGCGGCATCGAGCCGCGGCTGTAGGATTTCGGGTTCGAGCAGCGTGCGTCCAACTTTCATGCCTTCATCGGCTTGCTCCTTGGTCTGCGGCGTCGCCGTCTTGAGCGCGGGCACGACCCACTCGACCATCGGCGTGTTGGCGTATGCCGTGCCCATCAATACCGATGTAACGGTCCAGGCGGCGGTGACGGCCAGACGGCAATAGCGGTGGGGCGATCGACGTCGGCCCGTCGCGGAACAGGGTTCGTATCGATTCATGAGATGTCTCCTCCTTTATTGAATTGGACTAGATGCCGCTGTTCCTTCATCCCGAGACCAACGGCGCAAAAAGACGACCGGGGATGACGTGCTGAATAGCGTGCGATCCGGCGAATCAGGTAGCGTGCCGATCCGATACGACACAACAATAGTGCCGCCGGATGAACGAAAACTGAAGCGATCCTGAAAATCCGTTCATGAAACGCATCTGCCCAAGATGAACGAATCTTCAGGATCGGTTCAGGTTGGCTTCATCGTGTCGCCGTACCGTTGGGACAGCTTGCACGGGCGCAAAGGCGGGGCGGCGTTCCTGACCGGAAGCCCGGCGAATGCGCCATTTTCCCTATCCGGCAGGAGACACCCGTGCTTGCTTTCAATCTTTCCCAGCGGCACGCATCATCGTCGATGCGGCATCTACTGCATTCATCGCGCACGTCCCGGTTTACCGGTTCGTGTGCACCAAGGGGCCACCGGCGTTCAGCCGGCGCAAGCCTTGTGGTTGCCGCCTGTCTGGCGCTGACGGCACCCGCCATGGCACTCGCAGTGGATGCTGTCGCAGGCACTCCAGTTTACCAACCGCAAGCGAACCTGAGCGGGAGGCTCAATTGCGTCGGCGACGACACGATGGGGCCGCTGGTCGACGCGTGGCTTGCCGCCTTCCAGCGACGTCAGCCGGGCATTCGTCGCGGGCCGCACTGGCGTCATGCGGGCAGCGCGACGGCGTTCGGTGCTTTGATGTTCGGCGATGCCGACATCGCACCGATGGCGCGCGAGCCGCTGCCGACCGAGCTACAACCGTTTGCGCACCAGTTCGCGGGCGACATGATGAAGTCGCCGCTTTTTGTGCGCGTCGCGAGTCGCGACGGTCAGCCGGCCTATCTCGCGGTGAATCGGCGACCCGGTGCGCCGTTGCCTCCGAAGGTCAAGGCGTTCCTCGAGTTTGCGCTGAGCGGCGACGGGCAGGCGATCGTCGCTGCGCAACAGCGCTTCACGCCACTCACCGCCGACGACGATGCGCGAGAACGTGCGAAGCTCGACGGCTTCCTGCCGCAGCTCGATACGGGATTGCCCGGCTATCGTCCGGTGGCGGGCCTGCACGGCGCGATTGACAGCATCGGCAGCGACGGCATGAAATCGCTGATGGACACGTGGATCGATGCGTTCACGCACGTGCAGCCCAGCGTGCGCAAGGGCGATCGATGGGAGCATCTCGGCACGTTGAACGGCTTTCACGCGCTGCTCGCAGGCGATACCGAGATGGCGCCGATGGGCCGCGAACTGTGGCCTGACGAGCGGGCTGCCTATGCGCAGATCCGTCACGACGCGGCGCCGCTCGAAATCCGTGTCGCGCGCGGCGGCTTCAACACGCCGCAACGCACGACCGCGCAAGCGATCTTCGTGCATCCGGACAATCCACTCTCCGGCATCACACTGCCGCAGCTCGCATCGATCGTGCAGCGCAACCCGGCCATCACTCGATGGGGACAACTCGGTCTGACGGGCGAGTGGGCCGACCGTCCGATCACGATCTACATGCCGCCGCACGTCGCGCCGAACGCGATGTCGATGCAGTTCATGGTGCTCGCCGGCGGGCAATGGAACGCGGCCGTGCACGAAGGATCGATCGACGACACCGCGCGTGCGATTGCCCACGATCCAGGCGCGATTGGCTTCGGCGGACTCGAGGAGGTCGGCCCCGGGCTGAAGTCCCTGGCCGTGGCGCGGCGGGCCGGCGAGCCGTTCTATGTCCTCGACGCCGAGAATGCGTCGAGCGGCCGGTATCCGCTCACCCGCTACATGTACATCCGGCTCAACCGGCCGCTGACGGCCCCAGTGAAGGCGTTTCTGCGCTACATCCTGAGCCGCGAGGGGCAAGAGCCGGTGCGTTATTCGGCGTACTTCCCGCTGACTGCGGCGGAAGTGCGGGAAGAACTGGCGAAGCTCAAGTAGCGGTCGCTCGAATCCGTCCCGGCGCGCGCCGCTGGCGATCCCTGAACAGAGATTCATTTTCCGTTCAGCCTGTTTTTAAGATTGCCCCGTATAACTGAAACCGTTTCATGAGCCCGGGCATCCCGAACCGGGACACGGTGCGAGCGCCGCAGCCAATGCGGCACGCAACCCTATTCGATATTGGAGGAGAACATTCGATGAAACGCACTGTCCTGCGTATTGCTGCCGGCGCGATCGCGCTCGGCGCCCTGGCCCCCGCCGTGCATGCGAACGAGAAGATCACGCTGATGGTCGGCGGCGTGGAAAAGCAGATCTACCTGCCTGCCACGCTTGCGGTTCGGCTCGGCTATTTCAAGGAGCAGGGCCTCGACGTCGAGCTCGTCAACGAGGCCGCCGGCGTCGACGCCGAGAACGAACTGATCGCCGGTGCGGTGCAAGGCGTCGTCGGCTTCTACGACCATACGATCGACCTGCAGGCGAAAGGCAAGTACATCGAGTCGGTCGTGCAGTTCAGCCACACGCCGGGCGAAGTCGAGCTGATCGCGACGAGGCTCGCCGGCAAGGTCAAGTCGCCCGGCGATTTCCGCGGCCTGACGCTCGGGGTCACCGGGCTCGGCTCGTCGACGAACTTCCTCACGCAGTATCTGGGCGTGTCGCACGGCGTGAAGACATCGGAAATGACGTCGCTCGCCGTCGGCGCCGGCAGCACGTTCATTGCCGCGATCAAGCAGGGCAAGATCGACGGCGGCATGACGACCGAACCGACCGTCTCGCGTCTCGTCAACGGCGGCGACGCCAAGGTGCTCGTCGATCTGCGCTCGCCGGAAAGCACGCAGACGTGGCTCGGCGGGCTCTATCCGGCGGCGAGCCTCTATATGGAGAATGGCTGGGTGCAGTCGCACAAGGCGACCGTCCAGAAGCTCGCGAACGCGTTCGTCAAGACGCTGCGCTACATCGACACGCACAGCGCCGACGAGATCACCGCGCAGATGCCCGCCGACTACTACGCGGGCGATCGCACGGCTTACGTGAAGGCGCTGGCCAACGGCAAGGTGATGTTCATCCCGGACGGCCGCATGCCGGACTCGGGCCCGCCGACCGTGCTCAAGGTGCTTTCGTCGTTCGATAAGGCGGTGACGGGTCACAGGATCGACCTGTCGAAGACCTACACCACCGAGTTCGTCAACGCGGTGCAGACCAAGTAGCCGCGCAAGGCGCGACGGTCCGGCAGCGGGTCGTCGCGGACGCATCGTCGATTCCAATCTGGTCCCAAAGGTGGTAACCAAATGGCAGTTTCCCTGGCAACCGTGCAGCAACCCGTCGTCGCTTCGAACGACGTACCGGCGATCGAACTCGACCGCGTCAGTCGCCGCTTCGTCAGTCCGGAAGGCAAGGCGATCATGGCGCTGCAGAATTTCACCATGAGCGTCGCCAAGGGCGAGTTCTGCGCCGTCGTCGGCCCGACCGGCTGCGGTAAATCCACGACGCTCAGTCTGATCACAGGCCTCGCGAAGCCCAGCGCGGGCTCAGTCAGGATATGGGGTAATCCGGTCACCGGCATCGATCGTCGAATCGGCTTCGTGTTCCAGTCCGACGCGGTGTTCCCATGGAAGAGCGTGCTCGACAACGTCGCCGCCGGCCCGCTCTATCGCGGCGAAGTCAAGGCGCGGGCCTACGAGCGTGCAATGGAGTGGATTCGCCGCGTCGGTCTCGTGCGCTTCGAGCGTCACTACCCGCACCAGCTCTCGGGCGGCATGCGCAAGCGCGTCGCGCTCGCGCAGACCTTCATCAACGAACCCGAAATCCTGTTGATGGACGAGCCGTTTTCCGCGCTCGACGTGCAGACCCGTACGCTGATGCAGGACGAGCTGCTGCATCTATGGAGCGCGAACGGCGCATCAGTGGTGTTCGTCACGCACGACATCGAGGAGGCCATTGCACTCGCGGACAAGGTATTCGTGCTCACGTCGGGCCCCGCGACCGTCAAGACATCGTACGAGATCGACCTGCCGCGCCCGCGCGACGTTGCGGAGGCGCGTTATTCCCCCCGCTTTATCGAACTGTCGCGCCAGATCTGGAACGATCTTCGCGACGAGGTCCACATTTGAGCGCCCCAGGCGCATTGAGGAACAGCATGAATACCCCTATGACAGGAACCGCCCCGCTCGAGATCGAGCTGCGTGAGGTGGAAGTACGGGCGCAGGCAAGCATGCGCCGACGCCGGACCCTCGTGCATGCGTTGCGGTTGGCGGTGCTGGTCGTGACGCTGGGCGGCTGGGAGTTCGCCGGGCGCCTGGGCTGGATCGATCCGTTTTTCTTTTCGACACCGTCGTTGATCGTCGCGCAGATCTGGCAGTGGCTCACCGAAGGGACGTCGCAAGGCCCGCTGTGGGTGCAGGTGCTGGTGACGCTCGAGGAGACCGGGCTCGGCTTTCTGATCGGCAGCGTCGGTGGTGTGGTGGCCGGGATCGCGCTCGGTCGCAACAAGCTGCTCGCGGATGTGTTCAGCATCTACATCAAGGTCGCGAACTCGATCCCGCGCGTGGTGCTCGGCTCTGTGTTCATCATTGCGCTAGGTCTTGGCATGGCATCGAAGGTGGCGCTGGCGGTCGTCATGGTGTTCTTCGTGGTGTTCGCCAATGCCTTCCAGGGCGTGCGCGAGGCGGATCGGAACCTGATCGCGAACGCGCACATCCTGGGTGCCACGAAACGCGAAGTGACGATGACGGTCGTGCTGCCGGCCGCGATGAGCTGGATCCTGGCGAGCCTGCACGTGAGTTTCGGGTTCGCGCTCGTGGGAGCGGTGGTCGGGGAATTTCTCGGCTCCAGGCAAGGCATCGGGCTCCTTATTTCGACCGCCCAGGGAGCATTCAACGCGGCCGGCGTGTTCGCCGCGATGATCGTGCTCGCCGTCGTCGCACTGGGCGCGGAGTTCGTGCTCACGCAGTTCGAGAACAAGCTTCTCAAATGGCGCCCGCCGCAATTCTCCGACGCGGGTCACTGAGCTCCGCGCGCCGGGCCGGTCCGCGCGCCTGACGGATCGGCCCGGCACCCGCCGTTCGCGCGCCCGTCGCCGCGCCGCGCTTCTTCCCACCACGCCGGCTGGCGTCCGCAGGTCGCGTTCGCGCCCAGCGTCACGCTGCCGACCGGCAACGAGCGCCTCGGCCTCGGCGACGGGCATGCGCACTTGCTGCTACCGCTGTGGGTGCAGAAGACGATCGGCGACTGGACGACGTTCGGCGGCGGCGGATACGTCGTCAACCGTCATGGGGGACAGAAGGGCTGCTGGACCGCCGGCTGGGCCGCGTTGCGCAAGCTCGGCGACAAGCTCCAGCTCGGCGGCGAAGTCTTCTACACGGGGGCGGCGAGCGTGGACGATCCGTCGGCGGTCGGCTTCAACCTCGGCGGCATCTACGGGCTGACCGAGCACGACCGCCTCCTGTTCTCCATCGGGCGCGGCATCACGCACGTGAGCGACACCAACCGTTTTTCTTACTACGTAGGCTATCAGCGCGACCTGTGACGCACGCGACGCGCTCAGGCCGCGCCGGTGGCATGAAGTGCGGCAGCGGTAGGACCGGCGTTGTTGGTTGCCGTTGCGGCAGGGATCTCGAAGACCATCGACAATCCGCGGCCTCCGGGCCCGGCTTCGGCGAAAATGCGGCCGCCGTGCAGCTCCACGAGACTGCGGCAGATAGCGAGGCCGAGGCCGGTGCCCTTGTCTTCGCTGCCCGGCCGATTGACGCGCACGAAACGCTCGAAAATACGTCCGCGCTGATCGGCCGGCACGCCGGGCCCCTCGTCCTCCAGGCGCACCTGCCAGCACTGATTCATCAGGGTGGAGCGCAACGTGACGCGGCATCCGGTGGGCGAAGCCGCCAATGCATTGCTAAGCAGGTTCAGCAGTATCTGGCGTATCCACTTCGGCTCGATCGCGACCAGCCCGCTGCCGTGATGGGTCAGGAAGAAGCGCTGTTCCCGGTATTCGGCGAGCACGTGCGCGTCCTGCGCGAAGCCTTGCAGGAACGGTTCTGGGTCCTGCGGCCGCAGATCGAGCGTAATCGCGCGCGCGTCGGCGCGCGACAGAAACAGCAGATCCTCGATGATGCGGTTCAGATGCGTGAGCTCCTTGAGCTGCACCTGCACCGCGTGTTCCTGCGCGGGCGTCAACTGGCCGTCGACGACGAGCTTCTCCGCCTGCAGGCGCACCAGGGTCAGCGGCGTCTTGAGCTCGTGCGACGCCTCGGCGGTAAAGCGGCGAATCTGGTGGAACGACTCCTCGAGGCGGTCGAACATCTGATTGAGCAAGCGCGCGAGGTCCGAGATCTCGTCGCGCGCGCTGGACACAGGGATGCGCTCGCTCAGGTTGTCCGAGTGGATGCGCACCGCCGTGTCCTGGATCAGCCGCAGCGGCCGCAGCGCCATCCGGCCGAAGCCGTAGCCGATCACGCTGCTAACCGCGATCATCACGAGCAGCAGCCCGTAGAACGTATGCTCGTAGCCGCTCATCACGTCGCGCACGTGGCGCTTCGATGTCGCGACCACGGCGGTATACGGTCCGAGCGCGAACTTGCCCGCGCGCAGTTCGCCGAAGCCGTCGACATGGACGTTGAACGCCTGAAGACTGGGCGACGGCGTCATGTCGAGCGCGCGCAGCGCCGGCGACCGAAATACGACCGAGCCGGCGGGGCCGTAGATCTCGGTGAAAAAGAGTTCGAGATTGTCACTCGTCAGCGCGTCGACGCGCTGACGCAACGCGGCCTCGGGCGGCTTCGCGCCGAGCGCGGCGACGCCCGCGCGGATATGTTCGAATTCCGACTGGTTGAGCAGATCCAGCGCGCGGATCGCGTGGCTTTCGATGATATACCGCCCGGCGAGGAACAGCGCCGCGAACGTCGCGGTCGACGCGAGCACGTAGCAGATCGCGAGGCGCGCACCGATGGTTTTCATAGCAGCTGATAGCCGACGCCGCGCACTGTCTTGAAGAGCGGCTTGCCGAGCGGCACTTCGAACTTTCCGCGCAGGCGGCTCATATAGACGTCGAGCAGGTTGGTGTCGACGTCGTAATGGGATTCCCAGATCTTTTCCGCGATCAGCGTGCGCGTCAGGATGCGGCCGGGATTCTGCAGAAAGATCTCGAGCAACGCGAACTCGCGGCTTGTCAGATCAATCGGCTTGCCGTTCAGATGAACGGTGCGGCTTAGCAGGTCGAGCTTGATGCCCTGATGCTGGAGCACGGTTTCCTTGACGGACGATTGGCGCCGTAGCAGCGAGCGCATGCGCGCCAGCAACTCTTCGATGCTGAACGGCTTGGGCAGATAGTCGTCGGCGCCGACGTCGAGCCCTTTGATCCGGTCTTCCACCGCATCGCGCGCGCTCAGGATCAGCACCGGCTCGTTGAAGCCGGCGCGGCGCCATTCGCGCAGCAGGTCCAGGCCGTCGCCATCGGGCAAACCGAGATCGAGCACGATGACGTCGTAATTCGATTCGCACAGCGCTTCGCGCGCTTGTGCACAATTCTCGACCCACGTGACCGTATATGCGCGTTCGGTTAGCGCTTGCTTGAGGAACAGACCCAGCTTGCGCTGGTCTTCGAGAATCAGGATTTTCATAACGAAACCGCGTGTCAGGGACATCTTCAGGCTAGCGCATGCGGATTGCCGTGACAACCAATGCATACCCGGGAGAGGCACTACGGAAGGCACCTGCGGAACTGAGCCCCCTGGGGTAAAACACGATTTCCAGCGTCGTTTTTTCCAAAGGAGCACGCAAAAGGGATGCGCCTGACACAACCCTCCCAGGGCAGACGAGCACTGCATGCACACCGATGCGAATCACACGCAATCGAATGTGAACGCGTTTCGAGCGAGGCGGGGCGAATCAGTGAATACCCCTGCACTCCGCCAAAATTCAGGTTTCATTCAGGTTTGAACGCAAAGATGATAGTCACCAACCCTCGACGTTTAGCAAACCTCATGAAACTCGATTTCCGTCCTCTACTCCTGCGGATTCATCGTTGGTGCGGCTTGACCGTCGGACTCGTGATTCTGCTGATGGCGAGCACGGGCGCATCGATCGTGTTTCGTCCCGATCTCGAGCCCGTGCTCAATCGCGATCTGCTGACCGTGTCGGCCTGTACGGCGCGCGTGCCGCTCGACACGCTGAGCGCAAATGCCGCCGCATCGCGGCCCGGCGCGACGCTCGATTATGTCCGGCTCGTGGCGGGCAAAGAGGGCGCGCCGCGCATGCCGTCCGCGATGGTGCGCTTCACCGATCAGTATTTCGTCTTCCTGAATCCGTGCAGCGGTGAAGTGTTGGGCGAGCGTTCGCGCTACGGCGGCCTGCTCGGCACGATCGAGCAGATACATCGCTTCCGCTTCATGGAGCACGGCAGCCTGATTACCGGTACGAGCGCGATCGTGTTCGGTCTGCTGCTCGTGATCGGCGGCCTCGCACTCGGGTGGCCGCGCACGCGCCGCGGCTGGCGAGACGCGTTCACGCTCCGGTCCGGCTCGTGCAGCCACGTGTCCGCGTATCGCCTGCATCGATCGGCCGGCGCCTACGCGAGCGCAATTCTGCTGTCGATGGTGCTGACTGGCCTGCCTTGGGCGTTCGACTGGTACGCGTACGGCATCTATACGATCGTCGGTTCGCCGAAACCCGCGAAGGCGCCGAAGTCGGCCGTGCCGTCGAGCGGCGCGCCGCGTCTGCCGCTCGAAACCTTCTGGCGCACCGCGCAGTCGCTGTCGCCCGATCCGCAGGATGCGCTGCTGCACATCCCCGAAAAGCCCCGCGACGCCGTCGAGATGTACCTGATCGACCGCGACGCGCCGCATCCGAACGCGCGCACGATGCTCTTCATGGACGCGTATACGGGCAAGGTGCTGCGCTTCGTTCCGTATGCAAGGAGCGGTCTCGGGCACAAGCTGTATTTCTGGGCGCTGTCGTGGCATACCGGCGCGGTCGGCGGCGTGTTCGGGCAACTGCTCCTGCTGTTCGGCGCGCTGTCGGTGCCGGTGCTCGCATACACCGGGATGCGGAATTTCTTGCGCCGCAAGCAGCGTCCCGTATTGAACGACGTGCGGCTCACGGTGCGCGTCGCGAAAAAAACGATCGAAGCCGACGGAGTGTGCGCGTTCGAGCTGACAGATGCGGCAGGGCGCAAGCTGCCGCCCTTCGCGGCGGGCGCACACATCGACCTCTACCTCGGTGACGGTCTCGTGCGTCAATATTCGCTTTGCAACGATCCGCGCGAGCGCCATCGCTATTTGATCGCCGTGCTGCGCGTCGAACGATCGCGCGGCGGATCGGCGGCGATGCACGATCGCGTTTGCAAAGGCGATTTAATCGAGATCGGCCTGCCGAGTAATCGCTTCGCACTCGACGAATCGGCGCCGCGCTCTCTGCTGCTCGCGGGCGGCATCGGCATCACGCCGATCGTCGCGATGGCCGAGCGCCTCGCGCGGCGGGGCGCCGCTTTCGAGCTGCACTATTGCGCTCGCTCGCGCTCGCGCGCGGCGTTCGTGCGGCGTCTCGCGCAAGCGCCATTCGCGGGGTGCGTGCGCTACCACTTCGGCGACACTCGCGCGGAGCAGCGGTTCGACTTCGAGCGCACGCTGGACAGCCAGCCGGCGGCGACGCACCTGTACGTGTGCGGTCCCGCCGGCTTCATCGATGCCGTGTTGCACGCTGCGCGGCAACGCGGTTGGCCTGAGCGGCAACTGCACTGCGAGCGCTTCGCGTCTAATGCGCGCAAGCCCGCGGTGACGCACGCGTTCGACGTCCAGCTCGCCAGCACGGGCAAGGTGTACCGGATCCCCAAGCACAAGACCGTCACCGCATCGCTGGCCGAGCACGGCGTCAGGATACCGACGTCGTGCGAGCAGGGCGTTTGTGGAACGTGCGTCACGCGCGTGATCGCCGGCGAGGTCGAGCATCTCGATTGCGTGCTGACGGATGCGGAGCGCGAGCGACATGGGCATTTCACGCCGTGCTGCTCGCGCGCGAAGGGCGATCTGCTCGTGCTGGATATCTGACCTCGCAGCGGACGCGATGCGCGTGGCGACCGGCTCGGACCGAATATCGACACTACAACAAATCTGGAAGTGACCGTGATCAGAAAGACGATGGTAGCGATGGCCGTCCTCGCCATGTTTTCCCCCGCGCTCTACGCGCAGGCCGACGGCGGTCCGCGCGCGAACGCGGAAGTGTCGCAGCCCGGACACGCGCAAACCTATGCGCAGCAGCTCGTCGATCGCACGGTCGCGCGGCACCCGGAACTTGTCGAGCTGGACATTCACATGCGTCCGCCGGGCGGGGCGGCTAGCGTCATCGTCGCGGCGAAATCGGCTGGCCGGATCGGCATCAAGTCGGATCCGGACGATCTCGATGTGGTCAAGACAGGCACGCCGTTCGTTGAAGTGAACAAGCGCGGCGATCAGAACGTCGAGGTGCATCTGCCGTTGCTCGACGTCACGCGCAAGGTGATCGGCGAGCTCGAAGTGACGTTTCCGTACCCGCCCGGATCGGGCCTCGACAAGGATGCGCTGATCCGCAGCGGCGCGCTGATCCGTGACGAATTGAGTCGGCAGATCCGCTACGGGGTCGAGCTCTTCGATCCCGTGCTCGCGAACACCGGCATTCCCACGAATCCGTACGCGCAGACACTCGTCGACGACGTGATCCGCACGCGCCGCGACGTGATGGTGCTCGTCATGCACGTCGAGCGGCCGGGCGGCAACGGCGACTATCCGATCATCGCGTCGAACATCGGGCGCATCGGCAAGCCGGCCGACGCGGGCGACCGGCGCGTGATCGAGACTGGTAAGCCGCAGATCGAGATCGGCTCCGACGGCGACCGTCTCGAAGTGGAGTTGCCGCTGCAGGATGCCGGGGGGCGCACGATCGGCGCGCTCGCGGTCGTGATGCCGTATCGGACCGGCGACGATGAGTCGGCGTTCGTGAAGAAGGCCGAGAAGATCCGCGACGACCTGCGTGCGCGGATCCGCGACGTGGCTGCGCTGTACACACCGCAGCGGCTCGAGCCGGCGACGTCGGTGATCGCGACGCAGATCAGCGAGGACGCGCTCGGCAACAAGGAATCGCTGCCGATGACGAAGGAGGTGATGGGCGCTGCGTCGCTGCAGACCGCGCAGGAAGGCGTGACCGATGCGGTAAAGAATCAGGCCGGCGTCGCGCCGACGAACTCATCGGGCAGCCCCGCCGACGCGGCGAGCATTCGCGGGATCAAGGTCAACCTGTTCGCGAACTACCGGCTCAACGGCGGCCTGCCGACCGCGAACGTGATGTCGGTGCCGGCGGAGAACAAGCAGCGTGTGGAGACGCTGAAGGGCGCGAACGCGCTGATGTTCGGCGTTGCAAGCCCCGCGGGCATCCTCAACATGGTCACGAAGCGCGCGCCGATGGACAGGGACGTTGCATCGCTCGCCCTGCTCGGCAACTCGTTCGGGCAGATCGGGATAGCGGGCGACGTGAGCCACCGGTTCGGCAGCGAGAAGCAGGTCGGCCTGCGTGTGAACGCATCGGACACGCATCTCGAGAACGGCGTGCACGGCGCGTCCGGGCGGAGCTGGTTCGGGAGCGTCGGCGCCGACTGGCAGGCGACCAATCGGCTGCACTTCGAGTTCGATCTCGAAACCTATCGCAAGGAGGTCGTCGAACAGGGCAGCATCAGCTTGCCGAAGGCCGTGAACGGACAGGTGACGGTGCCGCGCGTGCCCGATCCGCGAAATCTGCTGTCCGGCCCGTGGGCGACCTTCTCCGCGAAGACGACGAACGTCCAGGGGCGCGTCGACTACGACATCGCGCCCGGCTGGAAGGCGCTTGCCGAGATCGGCCAGTCCGACTCCGACCGTTCGCGCCTGACGACCCGGATCGGCGGCTACGACGTGTTCACCGGCGCGGGCGGCATCCCGACCGTGAACACCGTGACGCAGATCTATTTCAACAAGTACAAGCGCGCGGAACTGCTTGGCAAGTTCACGACGGGTCCGCTCACGCACGACATCACGTTCGGTGTGGCGCGCAGCGAGCGGATCGCTGAGACGCCCGTGCAGAACACTATCGTGCTGCCGGTGCGCGTCAACATTTTTGATCCGATCGCGCTGCCCGCGCCGGTGCCGACGAAGCCGAACACGTCGCTGCCAAAGCAGATCAACGCGGATACCGGTCTCTATACCTACGATATCGTGGGCATCGGATCGAAGTGGAAGTTCCTGCTCGGCTTCCGCGAGAGCCGCTCTTCGGCGAATGACGGTGTCGTGTCGTCGTCGACGTGGGTCGGGTCGCCGGCGTTCGGCATCCTCTACGACGTGCTGCCGACAACCACGCTGTTCGCGAGCTACATGAAGGGCCTCGAGGACGGCGGCGTCGCACCCGTGAACGCGAAGAACGCGTATCAGGTCCTCGCGCCGGCGGTGTCGACGCAATATGAATTCGGCTTGCGCGATCACTACTTCAAGTGGCTGCAGGTGAGCGCTTCCGTATTCGACATCAAGCGCGCGAACGCCGTGACCAATTCAACGACGCAGATCTTCGCGAACGACGGCACGATCGAGTACCGGGGTGCGGAAGCGGTGCTTACGCAAACACTGTCGCGGCAGTGGTCGCTGACCGAGGCGATCCTGTACATGCACGCGGTGCAGAACCCTGTCAGCGACAAGTCGATCAGGGGCCTCACGCCGGAGAACACGCCGAAGTGGATCGGCAACGTCGCGCTCACGCACCGGCCGTCGTGGCTACCCGGCCTGTCGCTGACGGCGCGCATGTCGTTCATCGCGAAGCGCCCGGTCAACCCTCAGAACCAGGGCTACATCCCCGGCTACACGATCTACTCGCTCGGCGCGAGCTACGAGACGCGGATCGGCGGCAAGCACGTCGATTTCAGGCTGGCCGTCGAGAACCTGTTCAACAAACGCTACTGGAACTCGGTGCAGACCGGCACGCTCGGCACCGGGATGGACCGCAGTGTAAAGGCGGTTGCCAAGATCGATTTCTGACGCGCGGCACGGCGATTTTTCTCACATCACTTTCGACGGACTCTTTCATGAAACCCAATTCGATTCGTACCTTCGGCCGTGCCATCGCCGCCGCCGTCGCGCTGACGGGCGTGCTGCAAGCCGGCGCCGCGAGCGCGGCGGTGCCCGGGGACGGCGACGCGCTGTCGCTGATCATCACGTACCAGACCGCGCCCGCGAACCGGCCGGCGCTGCGCCACGAGCTCGAGCAGTCAACCGCGCGCGAACTCGCGCGCTGGAAGCACGACGGGCACATCAAGCAGTACAACCTGCTGTTCAATCGCTATGCCGATTCGGACAACTGGGACGCGATGGCCGTGCTGACGTTTTCGACGCCAGCGGATCTGTATCGCTGGCGCGTGGTCGAGCGCACGCGGCCGGCCGCGCTGTCCGGAAAGGCGCTCGCGGTCACGACATCGATCCACACAACGCCGGTCGATGCGAAGCGCGCGGAGGCGCTCGACGCGAAGTTGCCGAATGCGGTGTACGTCGTCATTCCGTACAAGACGCTGGTGTCGGCCGGCGAATATGAGAAATACGCGGACGGCTACGTGATCCCGCAGTTCAAGGGCTGGATGGACGAAGGTGTGCTCGCCGGCTATTCGCTGTATACGAGCCAGTTCCCAGCGGGCCGCCTGTGGAATGCGATGGTGCTGCTCCAATACAAGGACGAGGCCGCGCTGAGCGCGCGCGAGTCCGTGGTCGCGAAGGTGCGCGAGCGCCTGAAGAGCAGTCCGGAATGGAAGGCGATCAGTGACAGCAAGAAGAACGTGCGGACCGAGGAGCAGGTGGTGATCGCCGATCCCGTTGCCGTGAATCAATGACGAATCCACTCGCAGGGAATATCCGATGAAAAAGCTCACACTCGCTCTGTTATCCGCGTGCGTCGCCACCAGCCACGCATCGGCCGCCGAACCGGCCGCGCTCGCCGTGGACGCGGCGCCGCAACGCATCGTCCTGCTCGTCGACGAGATCAAGGCAGTCCGCAATTTCCCGGTCGTGCTCGCGGAACGACTCGGCTACCTCGACGACGGCAAGACGACCGTCACGCTGATGAACATCCGCGACGACATGTCGACCGCCGACATGCTGAAGGACGGCCGCGTCGACGCCGTGGTCGCCTACTACCATCACAACGTCGTCAATCAGGCGCACGGAATCAACACGGAGGCGGTTGTCACGCTTGGCGTGACGCCGGGCGCGAAGGTGCTCGTCGCGAATCAGGCGAAGGACAAGTACAAGAGCGCGGCCGACCTCAAGGGCGCGCGCTTCATCGCGGGCGGCGCTGGCTCGTCGAAAAGCACGGTCGCGAATGCGCTCGTACTAGCGGGTGGCAACGGGATCGACGACTACACCCGCCTCGGCACCGACGGCAAGGAGAAGAACGTCGACGCACTGCGCGACGGTGCGGCCGATTTCGTCGTCGCACCGACGCCGGACGGTGACGTCTACGAGGCGAAGGGGGTCGCGACCGTGTTCGCGGATCTGACGACGGTCGATGGCACGCGCCGGAGTCTGGGTACGCTGTTTCCGTCGAGCACGGTCTACATGTCGAGCGCGCGCGTACACGCGCATCCGGAAATCGCGCGGCATCTCGCGGGAGCGTTCGTGCGTACGCTGCAGTACATCAACGCACATACGCCGGAGCAGATCATGGCCGTGATTCCGCCGGAAATCGTCGGAAAGGACCGCGCTGCGTATCTAAAGGTGCTGAAACAGGAGATCCCGATGTTCGCGAACGACGGCCGCATGCCGGACGACGGCGCGACGAAGGAATGGCAGGTGCTCGCCGCGGCCAACCCGGCCTACGCGTCGGTGAAGGTCGATCGGACCTATACGAACGCGTTCGTCAATGAAGCGTTGCGTGCGCCGCACTGATTCTGGAGATGAACGCGGCGAACGCGTGGGCGGCGACGCTGCTCGCCCGCGGGTTTTGTCGCGGTAAGGAACTCGGTGGAAATACGACCGCTATACCACGCTGCTTATGTCGAGGCATTCAGCGCCGGTTTTCATATCGTAACGACTTTTCAGGAGACTTACCCATGCAAATCACCGGTATGTTGCACGGCTCGCGCCTGCTGCAATTCGTCGGCTTCCCGGCAAGCGAGGTTGTGGGGCCGGGCGCCAGCGAAGAAGAGATCAAGGCACTGATCGACAGGCACAAGCAGGTTTTCGTCAAGCCTGTCTTTAAGGGCGGAGTCGGAAAGAAGGGGAAGGCGGGATTGCTCGGCCGTGCGTCCGACCTCAAGACAGCGTTGGCCGAGAAGGAGCGGCTGTATTTCGCCGAACACATCGCTCGACATCTGAAAGCGAAAGCAAACGGCGTGACATTCGAAGCCGGCGTGCCGGCGAAGCATGAGGTCTATTTTTCGATCACCGATTCCACCCGTTTTCGGGCACCGACCATGACGCTCTCGCACATGGGCGGCATCGATATCGAGGACGTCGATCCGAAGCATGTGGCGATGGTGCCGTTCGACGCGCTGACTGGCCTGAAGGCTTTCGTCGTCGCGAATGCGCTCAGCGAAATTGGCGCACCGAAGGAAATCATCTCTTCGCTCGTTCAGCAGTTGCCAAAACTCTGGGAGCTCTTTCACGACTTCGGCATGACCACGCTGGAGCTGAATCCGATCCGAATGCGCGAGGACAAACAGGGACGCCTGACGCCTGTTGCCTGCGACTTCAAATGCGGCTTCGATCGCGACGATCCGCGCTGGACGCGTCTTGGACTTCCGGCGCATCTGTTCGCCGCCGATTACTCGGATTTCGAGCAGGAGATCAATCAGCTACGCACGCACCAGGGGCAGAGCGACGTGTATGTGATCAACGAGAAGGGAACGATCCTCGCGCCGACGTTCGGCGGCGGCGCCAATTCGCTCGTCACCGAAATGCTGGGCGATGCCGCGATCATCTCGTCGGACTTCGGTGGCAACCCGCCTTACGCAAAGATGAAGGAAGTAGCACGTATCTGTTTCAGGCACTGGCTCAAGCAGGCGAATGTGCTTTTCATCATCGGCGGCAAGTCGAACAACACCGACATCTACGAGACGCTCCGCGCGATGGCCGACGCGTTGCGCGAGCACTTCAGCGAGCACGGCCCGACGCCGCTCTATGTCGTGCTGGGCCGGGGAGGGCCGAACCTCGTGCGGGGCATGTCCGCGCTGAGAGACACCTGCGATTCGCTGGGTCTGCCTTATCGGCTGTTCGGATTCGACTCCGACATCAGCGAAGTCATTCAGTACGCACGCGAGGCGGACGCATGGATGCAGGCCGGCGGCCGGGCAGCGATCGCGGCCCGGATCGGTGCGGCCGCGACGGAAACGCAAGCGGTTCATGCCTGAGGAGATCGACATGTACAAGCAAGGCAATAACCCGTTCAAGTATTTCGTCGGCATCAATTCGCTCGCGCAGATCGCCTCGCGCGAAGATCGCGTTTGCGTGCTCAACATCCTGGGCGGCGAATCGTCGGATGTCACTCCGGTGAGCCATGCGTTCTCGGGCGGCAATGTCGTTTTCGGAACTGCGCCGGGCAAGGGCGGACAAGTGCTCAAGACCGCACTTGGCGACATCCCCGTGTACAACAACGTTCGCGAGGGTCTGGAGGCGGGGCACCGGTTCAATTGCGGCGTTGTCTATCTGCCGCCGTCGGCGGCTCGCGACGGCGTCGCGGAACTGATTCGCGTCAATCCTGAGTTGCGCAGGATCTTCATCATCACCGAGAAGATCGCCGTTCACGACGCCCGCGAAATCCGCGCGATGGGCCAGCAAGCGGGCATCGACATTTTCGGGGCGAACGGACTCGGTGTGGCCGACTCGTGGAATCGGGTGAGAATCGGCGGGGCGCTTGGCGGCGACAATCCGGACGACTCGTTGCGCCAGGGGTCCATTGCGATCTTCTCCAATTCCGGCGGCTTCAGCACGACCATCGCGCAGTACTTGCGCATGAGCGGCTGGGGTACGTCGACCGTCATTTCGAGCGGCAAGGATGTCTATATCCACTACGCCGCGCCTGAATTTGCGTTCGCGCTCGCGAACGATGCGCGCAGCAAGGCGGCGGTGCTTTACTGCGAACCGGGCGGCTACTATGAGGCCGACGCCACCTTCACGAAACCGGTCGTCGCGTGCGTCGTCGGTCGATGGAAAGGCCGCCTGACGCGCGCGGTCGGCCACGCGGGGGCGATGGCTGGAGGGGCCGACGATGCACGGGCCAAGGAGCGCTGGTTCATGGAGAAGTTCGGCGTGGATCGGCTCTTCGCACCCGACGATCCCTGCTGCTCGGCGAAAGGCGCCGTCGTCGTGAACATCGCGCATATCCCGGCGGCCCTGACGGCCGTGATGCGCGCCAACGCGATGATGCCCGACTTCGACCCGGAGGGCAGCCTCGCGCTCAAGCCATGGTTCGGCTCCGATCAGGGCATCGCGCTTCCTTCCAGCCTTGAGATTCCGGTGGTGGAGGCTGTCGCGCCATATAACGAGCAGGTCTCCCTGGTCAATCGCCAGGTCGGCGCGATTGCGCCGCGTCAGCCGCTCAAGGACGCATCGGGCGCATCGCAGATGGATGCGAAGACGCAGGTGAGCAGTCTGCACGGTACGTCGATGCTCGAAGCGGCCACGCGCTCCATCGAAGCGAACGTCTGCCTTGCCCTGCTGCGCGAATTCGGCGGCGAGAACGACGCGAAGCTGATCAACGTTGCGGTCGCCGCCTGGGTCAACCTGCATGGGACACCGGAACTCTCCGCGGCGCAGGCCGCCCGCGAAGCCGGCAACGCACCGAACGCGGTGCTGGCAGCGGCGGCTTCGATCGTCGGGCCCAATCGTCAGCGCGCGGCGCGGGACGCGGCGAAACTGCTGATCGATCGCTTCGCGGCTGTCAACCTTGCCAACGCGCTCGATGAGACCTTCGACATCGGCCAGATCGACGCGAGCGGCTGCGAGGCGTTGTTCTCGGACTCCCGCGACCCGCGCGCCGATGCGATGCTCGCAGGACTCGCTCATCGTGGTGCGAAGTCGGTATTTATTCGCTGGCTCGTGTCCCGCCCGCTTCACCCAACGGCGGACGCGGTGCTGGCCGCGATCACCACGACGCTGGCGTGGGGGCCTCTCAAGCGCAAACGTATTTCGCGCATTACCGCAGAAAGCCTGCCCTGGTGGACCATGCTGTTCGGCACGATGATCGGGGCTTCGGCGGACGCGTCGCGACATGGTCCGGACGTTTTCTGCGGCTTGCCGAGCGCAAAGCTGCTGACCGAACACAGCCTGACCGAAATCTGCTTCGCGGCGCTGCTCAACCTCGAGCCGGGCCCTGATGACCTGTTCGCGTTCAGGACGCTCGTCGGCCTGCTGCTCACCAACGGTCCGGGAGCTATCTCGGCACAGGGGGCGAAGGGCGCGGTGTCCGCGGACGGTCCGGAAAGTCCCGAGCGCGTGCAAATCAACAAGGCGATCGTCGGCTTCCTTTCGCATACCGGCTATACGCATGGCGGCAACGGCTACGAAGGCATCGCGTTTCTGCTCGAAGCGTTCAGGGACAGCGGCCTCGATGATCCGTCGAAGCCCGGCCAGGGTGTGGATCTCCAGTTGCTCGCCGAGCGTTCCGTCCAGCGCTATGCGAAATACAAGGCCGGGCAAAAAAACGCTGGCAGCCTCGACATCGCCAAGCTTCCAGGCGTGAATCATCCGGTTTTCAAGGACAGACCGGTCAACCACGATCCCCGTGAGGTGTTCATCGCCGACCTGTTCGGCAAGCGTGGCGAATACAACGCGTTTCATGCTTACTATCGCGAGCTAGTACAGGCACTTTTCGACGCGGGCGTGTCACGCAACGTCTATTGCGTCAATGTCGATGCGGTGATCGCGGCGCTGTTGCTGAAGATGCTTTGGCAGCCGCTGCGACGTGGAGAGTTCAGCGAGTCCGACCTGGAAACCGCGGCCTTCACGATCTTCCTCTACCCGCGCATGTTCGGATGTGCGGCGGAAATCGACGATCACCTCAACCGCGGACGAAACATGGACACGCGCACGCCCGCTTCAGGGTGCCGCTTTGTGGCGTGAACGCGCGTGCCCATTGATAACGGATGGGCGGCGCGAACTGGCCCCGTCCTGCGCCGCATGGTGTCGCATGGTGTCGGGCGATCGACAATTCAACGTCGATCGCCGGGTTCGATGTGGCGTTGCACCGTCGGCTGCATTGACTCCCCAGCGAGCCACCTCTGTTCTACTATCCCTTCCGCCGGCTCGTCGCCGTATTGGGCAAGGCCGTTGCCCCCGCAATTTTGCATAATTAAAGTGACCATTTCTCGTGAACCTTTAGTTCAAATTGCACGCTGTCGGTTGCCGCCCGCCTGTCTGTTGACTCCGCCACTTGAACACGCGGCGCCGCCGACCAGCGCGCTACGTCGTCCGTGATGCGCGAGGTGAGCGAAGCAGGATAGGGCGGCGCATTCATGGCGACGACCGTATTTCGCAAAGAACATGTCGCAGCATTACGCAATGAAGCGCAAGGGCCGACCTGCAAGATATTCGCCGACCTTGATCGGAAGGTCAGGAGTGGTCGAAGGCTGCGATTGCGACGAGATAAAGGAACGCATTGCCGAGATCGCCTGGCCGGCGCAGCAGTTCGTCAGCGAGTTCTCGCTAAGCACGGTGGCCCATGCGGCATAGTGGTGGAGAACCAACTTGGCTCCGTATGCGGTGCGCGGCTATCGGGAAAGATGCTGGGCGCGCGGCGACTACGCCTCCACGAACTCGAATTTTCATGTACTCAAAAACGTACTCATTTGACGTCGGCTTATCTCGTGGAACGCAGCATCCCCCTATGCGCCCCAGAAATGAAAAAGCCCGCAAAAGCGGGCGTTTTCATGAACAGCAATCCAGCAATTGATCTGGACCTAATTTTCTCTGCCCAGGAGAGGACTCGCATTTGTCTTGTAGTGCATTGATTTTTAATGACATTTTTGTACTCCGAGCTCTACGGCGTGCTCGTTGATGTACTCACTCGCGGTTTGCTGTAAAACCTGTCGTTTGTTGCGCAAATGCAACGCTGGATCAATGACGTCCTGGAGTCTACAGACCTCCGTTCGCGGGCGCGTCGCGTCGAAGCCTGAAGCCAGAGACAGCGAAGGTCATTTCGGTCAACGATCTTCGGTGCCGGCAATGTAGTGTTTAGTGTTGGGAGCGCGAGCTTGTTCAGGCGGGATTGCCGTTCAAGAAGTATGAACAGGAGAAATAGTTGAACGACGGAGGTCTACTGTTCATAATGTCAGCGTGTTCACATTTTCTGAACAAGCATACTTCATGAACGCCGATCCGTATGACCTCCCGGGTTTCGACCGCCCGACCCAAGCGCTGCTCAGCCGGATCGTTGGCGCCGTGACCGGGCGAGGACGCATTCCATTGCATATCATCGACTTTTATCCTGGCGGGAGAAAAGCTGGGCCAGCCGGAGAGGGGCGACTGACGCTCGATGTGAACGGTGTGATCCAGCAATACACGCTTGCGGCCAGAGGCCGGATAAGATCGCGGGAAGAAGTGAACGCGCTTGCGGCGATGAACCACGCCGCGGCTTTTCCAGTCCTGCTGACCACTGCCTGGTTGACGCCCGCGTTAGCGGACGAGTGCGTCGAGCACGACCTGCAGTTCATCGATCTGGCTGGCAATCTGTACGTGCATGCGCCTGGCCAGTACATGCTTGTAACCGGCAGGCCGGCGAATCCCGAGATCAGGCGTCTGGGATCGGGATCGGGGAAGCCCGCCAGTTCCGCGAGCGCCTCTGCGCTCAGGATGATTTTTGTGTTGTTATCTGCTCCAGAGTTGCTTAACCGTCCATACCGGGAAATTGCGGCAGCGGCGGGTGTGGCGCTTGGCACCGTTGGCAGTGTGCTGGACGACCTGCGTGAGCGCGGCTTGCTGGCGGGCACGGACGACCGGAGATTGCTCGATCCTGCAGCGCTCAGGCAAGAGTGGGCGATCAACTATCCGCTGCGCCTGCTGCCGAAGCTCAACGTGCAACGGTTCGCAGTAGCCGATCCATCGTGGTGGCAGCATGCCGGGCTTCCCGCAGGGCAGGCATGGTGGGGCGGGGAGGTTGCTGCTGCAAAACTGACCGGGCAGCTTCGGCCGGCCGCGCAAACGCTCTATGTCGAACCCACGGCAAGACCGGCTGTGACGATGGCACTCGCGAAGCGTCACCGCTTGCGTGCCGATCCCGCCGGCACGCTGGAAATCATCGATGCCTTCTGGCATCTCGACGAGGCACGGATGGAAAAAGTGACGGCGCCACCTTTGCTCGTGTACGCAGATCTGCAGCGTACGAGGGAACCCCGCAATGCGGAGGCTGCGGTGTTGATTCGCAACCAGATGGAGCAGGCGGATGACTCCAGTCCATCTTAAGACGCCGCTGCCGGAAGGAAAGCAGGTTCTGCTGACAGTCATGGATCGCGTGGCCCGGCTGACGAACCTGCGGTACTTCGTTGTCGGCGCGACGGCGCGCGACATCCTGATGTATCACCTCCACGGATTCGCTCTCAACCGCGCCAGTCCCGACATCGATTTCGCCATGGCCATCGAGGACTGGACCGTGTTTGAGGCGCTCAGGGCGGCGCTTCTTCAGGAGCCAGGCTTCCGGGCGGACGCGAAGGTCCTGCATCGGCTTCACTATTCGCCAGCCGTGGGAGATGGCTTTCCGGTCGATCTGGTCCCGTTCGGCGGCGTCGAGATCTCTCCCGCGCAAGTGGCGTGGCCTCCGGACATGGCAATCGTGATGAACGTAGCGGGCTACGCCGAAGCGCTGGATAGTGCGGTGACCGTGTGCATCGCAGATCACTGCGAGATCCCCGTTGCATCGATACCGGGTCTCGTGATGACGAAATTGATCGCGTGGCTGGACCGTGGGCGGTCCAATCCGAAAGACGCGGTGGACTTCCGGTATCTGCTGGAAAATTATGCTGCTGCAGGCAATGTCGACAGGCTGTATGGAGAAGAGTTGCCATTGCTGGCCGCGTGCGATTATGTGTTCGAGCGGGCCGGTCCGAGATTGCTGGGATTGGATATAGCGTCTATCGCTTCCGCGCAAAGCAGGCAACAGATCGTCGGCATTCTGGCTGCCCCCGAACTGCATGATCGGCTGGTGATGCACATGCTGCGGGGCGAGTCTCACTACGGCGACGCGGTAGGGGAGATTGAGAACCAGCTTGCTGAATTCAGGATCGGGCTGATGGATTGGCCCGGGCCGTGATTTCCTGACTGTACCCGAACCGGCGCCGAGGGGAAATGGTTCGCCGCCGCGAAAGACGCCGGCCTGCTCGATCTGGCGGCGTCAGGCTGAATGTGCGACGGCCTTCAGAGCGGTGTCGTACTGCCTGCGGCAAGCCGCGCCTTTCAACCGCGCGCGCTTGGGCAGTGAGTTCTCAGCATCGCGGACCACAGACTCATGGCAACAGGTCGCGCGTGCTCATTCGTCAGCCTTGCCGAGGCCACTCCATACGACCTTGACAGCCTTGCGGAAGGCATGCAGTTGCGACGGGTTGTCTTCACTCCAGCGAAGGAAAATAACCAGACCCTGGCAACTGGACAGGATCAATGCGCCACGCAATTCGCGTTCTTCCATCGACAGTGCCGGATTGAGTTCGCCAACGAGCTTCGCAAAGAGCCTCGTGAACTGCTTCTGTATCTCTATGAAGACATCGCGCGCGAACGATTCATGCAGCGCCAATCCCCAGCTTTCGAAGATGGCTGCAGGCAACCCGGGTTTGACAAACTCGGCGAAAGCGTCGTCGATGATCGCTTCGAGCCGCGCCTGCGGGGAGCGGTTTCTGTTTTCGGCAAAGCCCCGAAAGCGTTCGAAGTACCGCTTTGCGACCTCCTCGATCGTGGCGCGCAACAGCGCTTCACGGGTCGAAAAATAGTGCTGTAACGTGCTCAGGCGAATGCCCGCATCATTGGCCACGCGGTTGATCGTGTACCCCGCATAACCCGCCGCGATCAGCACGTTGATCGATACATCGATGATCTCGGGCACCCGGCTCTCCCGATTGCCGCGCCGTCTCGTGAGTGTCGCGGTACGTGGATCAAATATCGCTGCGGAAGTGAGGGTCAGTTTTTTCACGTGCACTCCGTTCTGAGGCGCTAACTGTCTCGCTGTTTGGCGCAAAGTTCGCGTCTGGCAACGGCCCGTGGGGTCGCGCCCGCCCTGTGCGACAACAATCAACGTTGCGGTTCTGCGCTTTCCGGGCATCGCGTTGAGAGTCGGCGGCGCGACTGCGCGGTGGTTGCTTCGGAAATCGCTCAACTTAATAGGTTATCTAACCTGACTTAAGTATAGGTTGAAAAACCGATTTTTGCCAAACATCGACACGCCAAATGTCCAATAAAACAACGTCTCGACGGGTCTATATCGTTTACCCTTGCCACCCAAATTAGAGGTTGCTTTATAGGTTATATAACCTATATTTGACGGTAAGGTAACCGACAAGACGTTGCAATGTTCCAGCCACGAATTGGCGGGACACGATGGTGGCGCCGCGGTGAGAGGAGAGCGAGATGGGTTCCGGCAAGATGTGCTTGCGATCGCTGGTCGCAAAGTGGTTTGGGCACTCTGCGGTGATGACGGTACGCGTGATGGAGTTCAGTCGCACACCATCGGATCGAAGGCGCTACGTGCGCATCGGCGTGGTGCGGCCGGACGGAAGTTTGACCATCGTTTTCTTCCGGCACGATGACGGTTCGTGGAACGTGTTCCCGGCAAAGGCGAGCACGCCGGCGATGCGCGCTTACCCGCTTGCAGCATGAGCGATGGGTCGCTAGTCGGGCGATCTCAGGAGAAACGGAATGAACATCCTGGAATTGGCGGCGGATGCTGGAATGCTGGTCGTACTTGACGGCAGAATCGGTCGCACCGAGTACCGAAGCGTCCATGGAACCCTGGATGCGTTTCAGCGTTTTGTTCACGCGTTGGAATCGGCACTGGTGAATAGCGAGGAGTCCGATTGGTCTCAGTGTCGAGGCAGCCTGTGCGCGGAGTCTTCGTCATCTTGAAGAAGTGGTGCCGGAGCGCCACGATAGAGACCTTCACGCTGACTCGGAATGCGTATCTGGCCGCTGGCCATGAAACTGGAGCGGGTGCAGAACAAGCTGGTGCCGGATCGAGTTCGCTCACACTGAAGAGCAAGCTCAACTGGATGGAGAGACTGATGAAGGCTTCCGCAATCTACGCCTGGGTGACGGTGCTTACTGCTATCGCCGCGGCGCTCCCTCCGGTCTCGTCCTATGCCTACGCGCTCGATCCGCAACTCGACTGTCGATCGAACGCACACGCGTTCATCGCCCCGCTTCTGAAGGACCAGTATATCGATCCGAAGCCGATGCGCGTCGAAGCGAACTCGGTCAACGCATTTCGACCGGCGCACGACAGCAACCTGACGGCATTTGGCTTTCGCGTCTACGCCGTCCTCGGATATAAACACGACGATGCACTGTTCAAACGCGGAGATGGCCAGCCTGTTACGGACTCAGCCTACGGCGTGGTAGTGATGGGCCCCACCGAGTCAGTAGAAGCGCACGCGCGCCAGGCCGGCAGCGGCGCTGTCATTCATCAAGTAATCCCCCTCTTGCTAACGGCCATTTTCTGCAGCGGACCGTGACGCGCTCAGCGTAGGCCAAATTAATTCTGTCGCTCCGGACTCTCCGTGGCAGAAGGGAATCGCCGATCGGATTGACAATTTTGCTTCCACTCCGAACGAAATAAAGCCGTCACTTCGCCTCAGTCCGAATTAAATTTGCCACTTCGCATCGCATACCGCTGTCAGGACGCGACAAGGTTTTCCGGTCTGGATATCGCACATTTCTAACGCTAGATAAGCCGTTTCGCGACGGTTAGGCGCGCGCTTTGGCGGCGAGGAACACCAACTCCGACTTCGGTTCGACGCGTCTGGGCATGGGATTGCCCCCGAATCTGGTATAGGCAAAAATCGTGAAGACAGCCCCTCGCAACTGCATGCCTTCCGCAAGGCTGTCAAGGTCGTATGGAGTGGGCTCGGCAAGGCTGACGAATGAGCACGCTCGACCTGCTGTTATGAGTCTGTGTCGTCGTGACAGAACAATTGTCGCCGCGCACATGCGCGTGTCGGTCATCTCATGGGCGACCACCCAGCCGAACGTGGACCAGGCGGTCGAAGCCATCATCGGGGCATGGCGCCGGGTGGCGGCCAATGCATCGAGTTTGGTGCGATAACACGCGCTTCGCCAGATCCACGCCAATAGTCGTAATCTTCATTGCCGACTCTCCTGTCCCTTGCAGCGGGAACAACGATTTCCCACTTTGGCATAGGTCTGCCCGCCTCGCAGAGGGAGTCGCCCATTAAATCGGAGCCGGCCGGAGTTCCAGTCAAGGCTATTGCGGGCCTGGAGGCGGCGCGCGGTCCGCCGTCGCGAAACGGAACGGGAGTAACATGAGTTCCGGCGAGTGAGGCTTCGTGGAAGCGATAGATCGCGCCGGGCCGCGCTTGCTGACAAGTGAACCGCAAGCAGGGAGAAGACCGTGCCGGCGAACTCAGAGACGACATCACCTCCAATTGTCAGAGTCATTGGCAAGGCTGGTTCGCCAATGGCGTACACAATTCGGGATTTTCTTCATCGCAGCGACGTGCCTTTCGAATGGGTTCAGCTTACCACTGACGAAGAAGCGCGCTCGCGGGCAGGTGTGGACCATCTCTATGATCCGCGTCTGCCAGTTTGTGTATTTCCGGATGGTAGCCGAATCGAGGCACCAACCGTACGCCAGATTACGGAGAGGCTCGGCTGGTTCCTCGCTCCGTCGCGTGCCGAGTACGATCTTGCTATTTACGGTGCGGGTCTGGCAGGTTTGAGCGCCGCGGTCTATGCGTCATCTGATGGGCTCAAAACGGTTCTGATTGAGCGATCTGCCATCGGCGGGCAAGCCGGCAGCAGCTCCAAGATTGAGAACTACCTTGGATTTCCCTCAGGAATCAGCGGTGCGGAACTGGCTGAGCGAGCGAGGGAACAGGCGTGCCGCTTTGGAACCGAGATTCTGGTGGCGCGCGAAGGCGTCCGCGGCGAACTCCAGCCGGGGAAGCGCGTCGGCCATCTTGCTGACGGCACGAAGATCGTCTCCCGCGCTGTCATCTGCGCGACCGGCGTCGAATACGCGCACCTCGATTTGCCGAAAGAGGAGGCGTATATCGGAGCCGGTTTGTACTATGGCGCGGGCGCGAGCGAAGCTTCGCTCACTCGGACCAAGCACGTCTATGTCGTCGGTGGCGGCAACTCGACAGGGCAGGCGGTGATGCATTTTGCTCCCTTTGCCTCGCGGGTCAGCATCGTCGTCCGTGGTGATTCGTTGGAATCCTCACTTTCGCAATACCTGGTCGATCGCATTTGTGCCTCCACAAATGTGGAGGTGCTTACGCGAACCGAAGTGACGGGGCTGGAAGGGGATTCCCAGCTTCAAGCGATAACGCTCAAGGATCGCAACACTGGGCAGCAACGCAGGGTTGCCACACACTGGCTGTTCGTCTGTATCGGCGGTGTGCCACACACTGAATGGGCTCCAGAGTTGGGGGTCATGCGGGACGAGCGTGGTTATTTGATGACAGGTCCGGACCTTCTTCGCGACGGGCGGCAGCCGCCCAACTGGCCTCTCGATCGTGACCCGTATTACCTGGAAACCAACGTTCCCGGCCTCTTTGCGGTGGGTGACGTTCGTCACGGTGCGGTGAAACGCTGTGCCTCGGCAGTTGGCGAGGGTGCAATGGCGGTAGCGTTCGTGCACCGGTACCTGGCGGAAGGCTGAGACCGGCTTTTAAGCAGCCCCACAGACGCTCCAAGGTCGCCGTTTCGGGGTGATAGGGCGAGCCGACGGCGGACGAGTTCGCTGCCATTCGTCCGGGCAGATAACCCAATTACATGGCGCCCGCGCAAGTACGCAGAGTCAAGCGCCCGGTCCCAGGCGGGAACACGCGCCACGTACCGTCATCGTGCTGGAAGAAAAATAGTGCAATCGTGCCTTGCGGCCGCAGCGCTTCGACGCGGACATAACGCCTCCAATTAGAGTGCGTGCGACTGAATCGGGTTACCCGAATCGGCGTCGCCGGAGTGGGTGCCAGCCATTTTTCAACCAGCGTGCTCAAGGACTTTTCTGCGATGCTCATCTGCTTCTCCTTCAAACGGAATGCTAGCCAAGGCGCGTGGTCAGAGAGTCTTGACCAGTTCCGGCACGGCGCTGAACAGGTCCGCCTCGAGACCATAGTCGGCCACGCTGAAAATAGGTGCCTCAGGATCTTTGTTGATCGCGACGATCACCTTGGAGTCCTTCATGCCGGCCAAATGCTGTATCGCCCCAGAAATGCCTGCGGCAATGTAGAGCTGAGGTGCGACGATCTTGCCCGTCTGTCCCACCTGCGAATCGTTCGGCGCGTAGCCTGCATCCACAGCGGCGCGGCTCGCGCCCAGGCCCGCCCCCAGCTTGTCGGCAAGGGGCGTCATGACTTCGGCGAACTTCTCGGCACTCCCCAAGGCTCTTCCGCCACTGACGACGATCTTTGCGACCGTCAGTTCGGGTCGGTCGCTCCTCGTGAGTTCGCGGCTCACAAAGCTGCTTTTGCCGCTATCGGCCACCGCGTGCACCTGCTCGACACGGGCATTGCCACCAGTCGCCGCCGCAGCGTCAAACGCAGTGGTGCGCACGGTGACGACCTTGGTCGCGTCGACGCTTTGCACGGTCGCAATCGCGTTGCCGGCATAGATTGGGCGCTCGAAAGTGTCCGGGCTGTTGACCCCGGTGATGTCGCTTATCTGGGCAACATCGAGCTTCGCCGCCACGCGTGGGGCGATATTCTTACCGTTGGCCGTGGCGGGGAAGAAGATGTGTCCGTAATCGCCAGCGATGGCGAGCACCTGCGCAGCGACATTCTCGGCGAGGTTCTCGCTCAGGCTGGCGCCATCGGCCACGATGACTTTGGCCACGCCGGCGATCGCGGCGGCGGCCTGCGCGGCTCCAGAGGCTTTGCAACCGGCGACCAGCACGTGGATCTCGTCGCCGACACGGGCGGCGGCAGTCACGGTGTTGAGGGTGGCGGGCCTGATGCTTGCGTTGTCGTGTTCGGCGATGACAAGTACGGTCATGTTTCGTTGCTCCTCTGTCCAGTCTCTCAGATCACTTTGGCTTCATTCTTGAGCTTGTCGACCAACGTAGCCACGTCGGGCACCTTGATGCCGCCCCCGCGCCTGGGCGGCTCACTGACCTTGAGGGTCTTCAGGCGCGACTTGACGTCCACGCCCAGGTCCTCGGGCCTGAACGTATCGAGCGGCTTCTTCTTGGCCTTCATGATGTTGGGCAGCGTGACATAGCGCGGCTCGTTGAGGCGCAGGTCGGTGGTGATGACCGCCGGCAAGGACAGCGAGATGGTTTCCAGGCCGCCGTCGATTTCACGGGTGACCTTAACTTTGTCCCCCTCGATTTCCACCTTGGAGGCGAAGGTCGCCTGCGGCAGATCGGCCAGCGAGGCGAGCATCTGCCCGGTCTGGTTGGCGTCGTCGTCGATAGCCTGCTTGCCGAGGATAACGAGCTGGGGCTGTTCCTTGTCGACGATGGACTTGAGGAGCTTGGCCACAGCGAGGGGCTGGAGTTCCTCTGCGGTTTCGATGAGGATGGCACGATCGGCACCGATGGCCAGCGCCGTGCGCAGGGTTTCCTGGGCTTGGGCAACGCCGGCGGAAATAGCGATGATCTCGGTGGCTACGCCTTTCTCCTTGAGTCGCACCGCCTCCTCGACCGCGATCTCATCGAATGGGTTCATGCTCATCTTTACGTTGGCAATGTCCACGCCGCTTGCGTCGCTTTTCACACGAACCTTGACGTTATAGTCAATGACCCGCTTGACGGGCACCAGAACCTTCATGGACTCAACTCCTGGGATGTTGGGGAGGGCGACGCGAACATGTGCACGGCATGCGCTATGTAGTGTTGTATTGTACAATACACTAGCGCACTAAATATAGTCAAGCGCGAGCGAGCTTGACGCTCAACCTCGTCCGATGCGTCAGCCACGCCCGATCAGGAATCCAATGACAGATAGGCCAGCAGGTTATGTTTCATGGTATCGAGCGTGCTGGCCGCGGTTTCGAGCTGCGTATCGGGCAGTCCGGCGAGGATCTGCTGGTTGAGCTGATGGCTGAGCTTGCGCATCTTCGTAATGAGTTGCTTGCTCGTGGGCTCAAGAAAGATGCGGTTGATCCGGCGGTCGCCGGCGTCAGCTTCGCGGCGCACGAGGCCGGTTTTCTCCAGCCGGTCGATCAGCCCGCCAATCGCCACCTTGCCGAGGTCCAGCTCTTCGGCAAGTTGCGATTGCGTCATGCCGTCCTGGCGCGATAGATAGGCCAGTACCCACCATTGGGAGCGGGTGACGTTCATCGGCTTGAGGCAGCGGTCGAATGCGCTGCGCCGCAGGCGCGAGACGTCGTGTATGAGGAAGCCGAGCCGTAGCTCCCAGTCGGTACTTTTTGCGTCGTTGCTCATCTGTTTTCCGGATTGGGTGATCTTTTACTTTGCGGATGTGAACATTTTACAGACACACAGTACCCAGGTGTGCGATCGGTTGTGTCATTCGCGGGTGAGCCGGATCAGGCGCTTGCCGAGGTTGTCGCCGCGGTAGAGGCCGGCGATCGCCCCCGGCGCTTGATCGATGCCGTCGAGCACGTCCTCAAGGTAGCGCAACTGTCCCGAGCGCAACCAGCCCGCCAGGTCGTGGAGCGCGACGTCCTCGTGTTCGGGATGGTCGAAGATGACGAAGCCTTCGATGCGGGCGCGCTTGACGAGCAGATGCCGCTCGATGCGCGGGCCCTGCGGCGGCGGATCCCAGCTCGCGACCGACGCCGTTCCGCAGATGACGACGCGCGCGCCAATGTTCAGATGTTCGTGGACAGCGTCGCTGATAGGGCCGGCGGTGTTGTCGAAGTAGACGTCCACGCCACCCTTGCAGGCAGCGGCGAGCTGCTGCGCGAAGTCCGGCGCCTTGTAGTCGACGGCTGCGTCGAAGCCGAATGATTGGGTGCACAGCTGCGTCTTCTGTGGGCCGCCCGCGATGCCGACCGCGCGGCAGCCCTTGAGTTTCGCAATCTGCCCGACGCAGGAGCCTACGGCGCCGGCCGCGGTGGAGACGACGACCGTCTCGCCAGGCCGGGGCTGGCCTATCTCAAGCAGGCCATAGTGCGCGGTGACTCCGTTGATGCCGAGCACGCCCAGCGCGGTCGAAGGCGGAAGGTCGGTTTCGGTGACCTTGCTCCGGATTGCCTCGGCTTCCACCACCGCATAGTCCTGCCAGCCGAAGAGCCCGGTAACGAGATCGCCCACGCGATAGTCCGGATGACATGAGGCCTCGACACGCGCGACGGCGAACGAGCGCATCACACCGCCGACAGGCACGGGCTCGGCATAATTCTTTACTGCGCTCACCCAACCGCGCATGGCTGGCTCGACCGACAGATAAAGGTTGCGCACCAGCACCTGGCTGCCGGACGGCGTAGGTACGCCGCTCTCGACGATCTGGAAATGCCGGCTCTCCGGGATGCCCTCCGGGCGTGACTTCAAGAGCACCTGGCGGTTGACTGTAGCGGTCATGTACGTCTCCTTCTCAAGGTTCTCACCGACACCCAACATCGGCGGATTTTGTGGATTCAAAAGTGAAGCGCAACGCCCCCTGGTTTCCACGAACGCTGCGCGAAGCATGCGAGCATGCATCCGCTCAATCGGGTTTTCCCGCATCCGTGTGCCTGAATGGACCGCAAGTGTTGCGCTTCACTTTTGAATTTTCTCTTGGTATAGTACGCATGTGTATGGTGTATATGTGCACGTTATATTAACACATCTTGTGGAGATATTCCGATGGCAGGCCTGTGGTTCGAGCAGTTCCGTGTCGATCAGGTGTTCGAGCACGAAATCCGGCGCACGGTGACGGAGGCCGACAACGTGTGGTTCTGCGGCGCCACCTACAACCCAGCCGCTGTCCATATCGACGCCGAGTACTGCAAGACTACCGAGTTCGGGCGGCCACTCATGAACAGCATCTTCACGCTCGGCCTGGTGATTGGCCTGTCCGTGCAGGAAACGACGCTGGGTACCACGGTGGCTAATCTTGGCATGACGGACGTGCGTTTTGCGTCGCCGGTGTTCGCGGGGGACACGATCCGCGCGGTGACGACGGTGGCCGAGTTGCGCGAGAGCCGCTCGCGGCCGAACGCGGGCATCGTGACTTTCGTGCACCGCGGGCTGAACCAGAGCGGCCAGGAGGTGGTGACCTGCCGCCGCCAGGCGCTGATGCTCAAGAGGCCCGTATGAAATTGCGTTCGATGCTTTTTGTGCCGGCCGACAGCGAGCGCAAGCTCGACAAAGCCCTGGGTAGCCGCGCCGACGCCTTGATTCTCGATCTGGAGGACGCAGTCGCACCAGCCCGGAAACCGGCGGCACGCGAGGCCGCCGCGGCATTCGTGGCCGCACAGGCGAAGGCGCTTCCGGCCAGCCTTTTTGTGCGCATCAACCCGCTCGACTCAGGCCTTGCCCTCGATGACCTCGCGGCCGTGGTCGTACCGGGACTCGCCGGCATCATGCTGCCCAAGACCACGAGCGCCGAGGATGTGCGCCGGCTTGGGCTTTACCTCGATGCGCTGGAGTCTCGCGCTGGCATGGCTCTGGGAACGGTACGCGTCGTGCCGGTGGCCACCGAGACCGCGCAGGCGATGCTGACGATGGCGTCCTTCGTGCCAGGCATTCCTCGCCTCGCGGGGCTGACCTGGGGAGCGGAGGACCTGTCGGCCGCGCTCGGCGCAATCTCGAACCGTGAGGCCGACGGCAGCCTTTCGCCGCTCTACGTATTCGCCAATTCGATGTGTCTGTGCGCGGCGGCCGCGGCCGGGGTCGACGCCATCGATACGTTGCACGCCGACTTCCGCGATGGCGACGGCCTCGCGGCCGCCTGCGCCGTCGCGAGGCGCCGTGGGTTTCGCGGAAAGATCGCAATCCACCCCGACCAGGTGGACATTATCAACGAGGCGTTCACGCCCTCGGAGGCGGAAATTGCGGCTGCACGCCGCATTGTCGGCGCCTTTGCCGCCCAGCCGCAGGCGGGCACGCTGAGCATCGACGGCGTGATGGTCGACCTGCCGCATCTCAAGCAGGCCCGGCGCACGCTGGGCGTTGACAACTAACGACGGAGACAGGAAACAATGGACTTCACAATCCCCGAGGACCATCGCGCAATCCGAGAAGGCGTGGGCGCCATCGTGCGCTCCTTCGGCGACGACTACTGGCTGGCGCGCGACGAGGACGGCGAGTTTCCACGCGAATTCCATCAGGCCATGGCGCGCGCCGGCTGGCTCGGCATTACGATGCCGCCCGAGTATGGTGGCGCGGGGCTTGGCGTGTCCGAGGCGGTGGTGATGCTGCACGAGGTGGCGAGCCACGGCGGCGGCATGGCGGCGGCCTCTACCGTTCATATCAACCTGTTCGGGCCGCACCCGATCGTGGTCTTCGGTACGCCGGAACAGCGCCAGCGCTGGTTGCCGGGGCTGGTGGAAGGGCGCGACCAGTGCTGCTTCGGTTTCACGGAGCCCGATGCGGGGCTCAACACCACCGCGATCAAGACCTTCGCAGAGAAGGTGCCAGGCGGCTACATCGTGCATGGCCAGAAAGTCTGGACTTCCACGGCGCAGGTGGCCAACAAGATCATGCTGTTGACGCGCACGACCAAGCTCGAGGACTGCGCCAAGCCGACCGACGGAATCACGATCTTCTATACCGAGCTCGACCGCAGCAAGATCGAGGTTCGCCGCATCGCGAAGATGGGCCGCAAGGCGGTGGACTCGAATGCGATCTTCATCGACGGCCTGTTTATCCCCGAGTCCGATCGCGTCGGTGAGGAGGGCAAGGGCTTCGGCTACATCCTGCACAGCCTGAACCCGGAGCGTCTGCTGGTCGCGGCCGAGGCGATCGCCATCGGCCAGGACGCGCTGCGCCGGGCGACCAGGTATGCCCGCGAGCGCATCGTCTTCGACCGGCCTATCGGGCAGAACCAAGGCATCCAGCATCCGCTGGCGGAGCGCTGGATGGCGCTGGAAGCAGCCTGGAATATGGTGCTCAAGGGCGCTTGGCTCTACGACCAGCACCAGCCCTGCGGCGCGGAAGCCAACAGTGCGAAGTTCCTTGGTGCGCGGGCCGGCTATGACTCGGCACTCCAGGCGGTGCTGACGCACGGCGGCTTCGGTTACGCAAAGGAATACCACGTCGAACGCCTGCTGCGCGAAGTCACGGTGACGCGCATCGCACCCATCACCGAACAGCTCATCCTCTCCTTTATCGCCGAGAAGGTGCTGGATCTTCCCAAGTCATACTGAAAACGGAGTGCCGTCGTGATCAAGAGAGAATTATTTCAACCGGAACACGAGACCTTCCGAGATACGGTGCGCCGCTTCATCGACAAGGAGATCGCACCGCATCACGCCCAATGGGAAAAGGATGGGATCGTACCGCGTGAACTGTGGCGGAGGGCGGGGGCGGCCGGCTTGCTGTGCTGCACCATCCCGGAGGAGTATGGCGGACTAGGCGCGGACTACCTGTTCGACGTGGTGGTATTCGAAGAAATGGGGGCCGCTGGTTACACCGGCCCGGGCTTTCTGATCCACTGTGACCTGGTCGCCACGTACATCAAGTCCTTCGGCAGCGAGGCGCAGAAAAAGTGCTGGCTGCCGAAGATGGTGGCGGGCGAGGCCATCGGCTCATTAGGCATGACCGAGCCGCATGCCGGGTCCGATCTGAAGGCTATCCGGACCAGGGCGGTACGCGACGGAGACGACTATGTGATCAACGGCCAGAAGGTCTTCATCTCCAACGGACAACTGTGCGACGTGCTGGTGCTGGCGACCAGGACCGACTCGGCCGCAGGCGCGAAGGGCATCACCCTGTTCCTGGTCGATACCAGCCTGCCGGGTTTTCGCCGCGGCAAGAACCTGGACAAGCTCGGCATGAAGGCGCAGGACACCTCGGAGCTTTTCTTCGACGATCTGCGCGTGCCGGCGTCAGCCATGCTGGGCGAGGAGGGAAAAGGCTTCGAGCTGATGATGACCAAGCTCGCGCAGGAACGGCTTGCGCAGGCGATCCGGTCGGCCGCAGTCGCCGAGCGTGTGATCGAATACACCATCCAGTACACCGGCGAACGCAAGGCTTTCGGCAAAACGATCGGCGAGTTCCAGAACACGCAGTTCAAGCTGGCGGAGCTGGCCACCGATACGGCGGTAGGTCGCCAGTTCACGGACAAATGCATCCAGCTGTTCATGGAAGGCCGGCTCGATGCCATCGACGCGGCGATGGCCAAGATGTACCTGAGCAATCTGCACTGCCGCGTGGTGGACGAGTGCCTGCAACTGTTCGGCGGGTGGGGCTACATGTGGGAATATCCAATCGCGCGGGCCTATGCCGACGCCCGCATCGTCAAGATCGCCGGAGGCTCCATCGAGATCATGAAGCACATCATCGGCCGGCAGTTATTCGCGGATTTCCGGCCGCGAACAGAGGCGCGCTAGCGAGCGGTTGGAGGCAACGCGGTTTCGAGACCGCTTTAAAAAAGACAGGAGACACATATGGAAGACTCGATGAGCGATCCGTTCCGTCCGGACGTGCTGCGCGGCAAGCGCATTCTGGTGACCGGGGGTGGCACCGGTCTTGGCAAGGAGCTCTCACGTGCCTTCGTGGCGCGCGGCGCCGCCGTGCACATCTGCGGCCGCCGTCCGGCCGTACTCGAGCAGACCGTGGGCGAACTTGGCGCGCAGGCGCAGCATGGCGGCTCGATCGAGGCGCATGTCTGTGACGTGCGCGAGGCCGAGCAGATCGAGTCGATGGTGGAGACCATATGGCGAACCGGTCCGCTCACCGGCCTGGTCAATAACGCCGCAGCGAACTTCATCGCACCGTCGACCGAGATCAGCCCGCGCGGCTTCGCCGCCGTCCGCTCGACCGTGATGGATGGGGCGCTCTTTTCCACCCTGGCCTGCGGTCGGCGCTGGATCGAGCAGGGACTACCGGGCTCCGTGGTCAGCATGCTCGTCACCTGGGTTTGGACTGGTTCGGCTTATGTATTGCCCTCGGCGATGGCGAAGACGGCCGTGCATGCGATGACGATGTCGCTCGCGGTGGAATGGGGCCGTCATGGCATCCGCGTGAACGCGGTCGCGCCGGGTCCCTTTCCAACCGACAGCGCTTGGGAGAAGTTGTCTCCGATTCCCAAAGCCAACGTCGGCGCGGTCTCGTCCGAGCAGGTTCCCATGCGCCGTTTCGGCAGGATGGAGGAACTCTCGAACCTGCTGACCTTGCTGCAGTCCGACGGGTGCGACTATCTCACGGGGCAGAACATTGCGATCGACGGCGGACACCACCTTGCGGCGCCCAGCACTTTCGCCGACCTGTCCCAGCTAACGGCGTCCGATTGGGCCGAGGCGAAGGCCGTCGTGCGTTCGCGCGCAGAGGCCGAGAAGGCGGAACGGGCAGCGGGGAAGTGAGGGCACCATGAAGAGCACCTCCGGCTATGAGATCCTCCCCCTCTGCCTGCTGCGCGATCTGCTCTGTCGACGAGACTGAAATCGACTGCCTGGCAAGTGTGGGCGCTGCGTCCGGTTGATGGGCCAAGCGCCAGGCGGTCACGTTTTTTCACTCTTTGGAAAACACAAAGGAGACAAGCGTGTTCCAGCAAAAGAAAGTCATCATCAGTTGTGCGGTCACGGGCGCAATCCACACACCGTCGATGTCACCGTATCTGCCGGCGACACCGGAGGAGATCGCCGAATCGTCGATTGCCGCTGCCCAGGCCGGTGCCGCGATCATTCACCTGCATGCGCGCGATCCGGTGACGGGTAAGCCCGACCAGCGGCCGGAGGCGTTTACGCCTTTCCTCGGCCGCATCAAAAGCGCGTGCGATGCGGTGATCAACCTCACGACAGGCGGCTCCCCCTACATGCCGGTGCAGGAGCGCATTCGCCCGGCCGTCGAACTGCGGCCGGAGGTCGCCTCGATGAACATGGGG
Organism: Paraburkholderia sp. SIMBA_030; assembly: GCF_046535245.1. Lineage (NCBI taxonomy): Bacteria > Pseudomonadati > Pseudomonadota > Betaproteobacteria > Burkholderiales > Burkholderiaceae > Paraburkholderia > Paraburkholderia sp. SIMBA_030. The sequence goes on along the minus strand of NZ_JAWRXB010000011.1, from coordinate 99,884 downwards.
TCGATGAATTTCGGCCTGTTCCCGATGCTGCAGCGCTTCAAAGAATTCCGGCACGATTGGGAGCGGCCTTACCTCGAGGGCAGCAAGGATCTGATCTTCCGTAACACCTACGGAGACATCGAGACCGCGCTGCAGGCATTGTCATCGAGCGGCACGCGCTATGAATTCGAGTGCTATGACACCTCGCATCTCTACAACCTCGCCCATTTCATCGAGAGCGGCTTGGTGAAGCCGCCGTTTTTCGTCCAAACGGTGTTCGGTATCCTGGGCGGCATTGGCGCCCATCCGGACGACGTGATGCACATGAAGCGCACGGCCGACCGGCTTTTCGGCAATGACTATCGATGGTCGGTGCTGGGCGCTGGTCGCAACCAGATGAAAGTGGCTGCGATGGCCGCTGCCATGGGTGGCAACGTGCGCGTCGGCCTTGAAGACAGTCTCTGGATCGGAGTGGGGCGGCTCGCCGAGTCCAACGCGGCGCAGGTGCTCAAGGTTAGGGAGATCCTCGAGGGGCTCGGCCTGGAAATCGCAACGCCCGATGAGGCGCGCGAGATTCTGTCGCTTAAAGGTGCCGATCAGGTCGGCTTTTGAGGTTCAGGAGCGGCGAGCGGAGGCGGTCCCGGCAAGTGCCGAGGCGCATCGGATCGACGCTTTCCGATGGCTCAAGCAGGGCGGGATGCGATGGAGCGGGGCGAAGTTGGCCCCCGCCGTTCAAAGGCGGCGACGGATGGTGCCCCATGCTTCCTGGAGTGCCGCGCGATGTTCCGGCGCTGCAATGGCAATGAGGGCATGGGCGCGGGCGTCGAGCGACAGGTCACGCACCTGGGCCGCACCGTATTCTGTGACAACTACGTCGGCCATATGCCGGGGCAACGTGCAAAGGCTCTCTGCATCCAGCGCAGGTACGATGCGCGAAACCGAGCCGCGCTTTGCCGTGGCTGCCATGCAAATCAGGAGGCGGCCATCGGTTGAGTTCAGCGCGCCTTGCGCGAAGGCCGGCAAGCCGCCGGCGCCGGCCTGCAGTACGCCCGCGCCGCGCTCGGCGTTCACCTGGCCGAACAGGTCGATTTCCATGGCCGAGTTAATGGCGACAAAGCGTGCCTTCGCGGCCATTGCCTGCACGTTGTGCGTCTCGCGCACGTCTGCGAAACGTAGACGCGGGTGGCGGCCGGCCCAGTCGTAAAAGTCCGCATCGCCGAGCGCGACGCCGGTCGTGATGGTGGCGTCGGGTTCCAGCGCGCCAGCGTCCTCGAGCGTGCGCGCTGCCTGCGAGACCATGCCGGTGTGCAGCCTGAGACGGCGGTGTGAGGTCAGCGCGCGGGCCAGCGCCAGCGGTACGGAGCCGATACCGAACTGAAGCGTGTCGCCGTCGCGTACGAACTCGGCCGCCAACCGACCGATGCGTGACGTGGTCTCGCCGCCGCCGTCGGCTTCGGAGAACTCGGTCAGCGGCGCGTCGAACTGGATCGCCGCGTCGAGCTCGGAAAGGTGCACGCGAAAGCCGCTGGCCGTGTGTGGCATCGCACGGTTGAATTGCGCCACGCGCCGCGCCGCGCGCGGCCATGCAATGGGCAGGAAATCGCCGCAAATGCCCGCGCTGCACCAGCCATCTGGGTCGGGCAGGCTGAAGTGGCCGATGGCGAGGTCGAATGGCGTGCACTGCTGCAGGTAGCGGGCAATGCCGGGATAATCCAGACTCAGCAAGTCGGCGCGCTGTTCCCGAATGCCATTTCGTATCGACGGTGACATGAAAAACGCCGTCTGCCGCGCCTGCGGATGGACGCTCAAGTAGTCGGCGTGACCAATGCCCGGAAACTGGACGCCGATGAAGTCGACGTCGCGCGCACGTTCAGGGTCATCCGTCAGTTCACGCAGCAGCAGTGGAGATTCGCCACTGAGTCCCGGCACGAAAACGCGCATCTGCGGCCGCAGTGCATCGACGAGCCGCTTCACTTCGCCTCTCCTTCCTCAGACATCCGCAGCGAAATCTGCGCGCTCCCAGAAATCAGGAGTTCGCCCGCGTCGTTGTGTGCGCTGAGCGCGTAGTGGGCGATGAGGTCTTCCGTCCGCTCGAGCGTGCCCGTCAAGACGATGCGCGCGCCGCGCTGTGCGACGCTCACGAAACGCGTCTCCAGCGAGCGCAACGCCTGCGCGCCGAAGTGGGTCGTGAGGAGCCGGGCCGCAAAAGCCATGGTCAACATGCCGTGCACAACAGGCCGCTCGAAGCCGGCAGCATGCGCGATTTCGTCGTCGAGGTGTAGCGGATTGTGGTCGGACGACGATGCCGCATAGCGGGCGAGGTCGAGTGCGGTGACCGGACCGCATTCGAGCCGGATGGACGCAGGTGGCGGGTTCAACACGACGTTCATGCTGCTGATGCCTCGGCTGCGATGTTATTGCGGGCCACGATGGTTTGCCGGCTGGTGCCGATGGTGACGCCATCCCGCAGGTACTGCGTGTCGATCACGATGAAGCTCAGTGCTCCGTCGCGCTTGTCGTAGCTGTCGGTGATCCGTCGGCTGACCTCGATGCGTTCGCCGACATGCAGTGGTGCGAGGTAATCGAAGCGCTGCGCCGCGTGCAGTACCGAGCGCAGTGGCACACCGAGCTGCTCCATGAGCTGCGCGCTGTTGAAGTGATCGGTTTCGATCGCCTTGAGGAAGGTGGGCGGGACCGGACAAGCCGCATATCCCGCATCGGCCGCAGCGCTGGCGTCCCAGTACACCGGGTCGGTTTCGCCGATGGCCTGGCAGAAGAGCTGGACCCGCCACGCGTCGATCGTGACCGACGTGGGCGCGGTGGTGAAGCCGATGTGGGCGCTGTCGATCATGATGGGTAGCTTGGTCCAAGCCGATGCTCGAGTGCACGCCAGGTCTCGGCCTCCGGGCCCTGCAGCCGGGCGGTCAGCCGACTGCGCTCCTGCCACAGGAGGGTGAACGGGCCGCCACTGAAGGCGGGGGCAATACCGGCTGCGCATGCCGCGACGTCGAACAGTTCGGTGTCGTCGACCATGCCGTCGGCCGCGAGATCGAACGCGCTCAGTGCGAGCGCGTCAAGCGGGTTGTCGCCCGTCGCTGCGGCAAGCCGCAGCAGAGCGCTCCGGGCGGCTCGGGTCCGGTAGGGCAGGGCGCCGAGACCGTTGGCGAGCGCGGCAAGCGCCTGTGCCACAGCGTCGTCCGTCGCCACGATTTCCATGACGCGTCCATAGGGGCCAGCGGGCGAGAGCACGGCTGTTGTGACGTCGAAGAATTCCCCTCCGCCTGCATCGTCGAGCGTGCGCAAGGCGACGAAATAGGTGCGGCCCTGGTTGTCCACGACCTGCGCGGTGTCGGCAGACAATGCAGCATCGCTGGCGTGTGCCAGCTTTGACTTCTCGATCGCCTCCCGCCATGCGCGACGCGTAGTGGACAGCGGGCCGAGCGTGACGCGTTCGATGCGCAAATCGCGTGGCGCCGCCAGTTCCCTGTCGGCGCGCTGACGATTGAGGAACAGCGTTCGCACCATGTTGCCTGCGACCGGGTCGAACATCAGCCGCAGAAATTGCCGCATCTCGATGTCGGTCGCTTCCGCCAGGTCCTTGCGTGCGCCGAGCAACACGCTGTCGATGATCGCGCTGTAGGCAGGATAACGTTCGAAATCAGGATCGGAAACGCCGTGTGCGCGCGCAATGCGGCGTGCCTGCTCGTCCGAGTGAACCGGGACATCGGTTTGGGCGTGATGGAGGTACTTGGCGGCCTGGTCGGGCGAGCGGCCCTGCAGTTCGTGCGCCACGGCGCGTGCCTCGGCGAGCAGTTCGGGCGCTGGCAAGGCCCGTGAGAAGATCCCCAGTTCCGCAGCGTGCCTCGGTGTGATGGCGCGACCTGTCAACAGCAGCGACATGCCCTGCTCAAAGCCGGCAAGCCGGGGCAGCCGCTGGGTGCCGCCCGCGCCCGGCAGCAAGCCCCAACGCACTTCGGGCAGGCCAATGAGGGCTCGCGCGTCGTCGACGACAAGCCGTTCCCTGCAGGCCATCGCCAGTTCGAGGCCACCGCCGAGCGCGGTGCCGTTGACCGCAGCCACCCAGGGCTTGGTCGAGTCCTCGACCCGCAGGAACAGGCGCCCCAGCCGGCCGCAGCGCTTGAACATCACCTCCGCGGTATCGCCGGGTCCAGGTTCGGTGAAACCGCGAACCATCGCCAGATCGGCGCCGGCCAGGAAAGACGACTTGCCTGAGGTCAGCACGACGCTGCGCACATCGGGCGTGGCTTCCACGTCGTCGAGCAGGGCTTCGAGTGCATCCATCAAAGCGACGGAGAACACGTTCATCGATCGCCCGGGCATGTCGACGGTGGCCAGCAGCACGCCATCGTCGCCCAACTCGCTGCGAATCAACATTGGCAACTCCCTCGGTTCGTCAGCCGGCATACTTCTTGAAGTCCGGTTTGCGTTTCTCGTTGAACGCCCGTACGCCTTCCTTCGACTCCTCGGTCTGATAGTAGTGCTTGACGGTCTGGATGCCGAGAAACCCGATGCCGCGGATATTTTCCGAGTCGGCGTTGAAGGAGCGTTTGGCGATGGTCAGGGCCGTGGGGCTCATCTCGTTGATCTCCTTGCACCACTGGTCGACCTCCGCATCGAGTTGCTCGTGCGGGACGACCTTGTTGACCAGCCCCATGTCGAACGCTTCCTGCGCCTTGTAGCGGCGGCACAGAAACCAGATTTCGCGAGCCTTTTTTTCGCCGACGATGCGCGAGAGGTAGGCGGTGCCCCAGCCCGGATCGACCGAGCCGACCTTCGGTCCGACCTGGCCGAACGTGGCCTTCTCCGAGGCGATGGTCAGGTCGCACAAGGTCGCGAACACGTTGCCGCCGCCGATGGCGAAGCCCTGCACCTTGGCGATCGTCACCTTGCGCACATCGCGCAGCGCGGTCTGGAACTCTTCGATGGGCATGCCTACCGTGCCCCGCGGACCATAGAGACCATCTTCGCTGAGATGCTCCTTCTGGTCACCGCCGGTGCAGAACGCCTTGTCGCCGGCGCCGGCGAATACGATCACATTGGCCGACTTTTCCTCACCGGCACGCTGGAAAGCGTCGATCAGTTCTTCCAGCGTCTGCAGGCGGAACGCGTTGTAGACTTCGGGCCGGTTGATCGTGATGCGAACCACGCCGTCGCGAACTTCGTAGAGGACATCCTTGTAACTGGTGCTCATGATCAGTTCTCCTTATCCGTGCATGGTGAGACCGCCCGAGACGCTGATCGTCTGGCCGGTGATGAAGCGGGCGTCCTCACTCGCGAGAAACGCGACGAGACCGGGGTAATCGTCTGGCAGGCCAATGCGGCCGAGCGGCACGCCCCGCACCATGGCGTCGCGGATTTTCTGGCCCTGCTCGCCGCTGCCGACGAAGGCTTCCATGGCGGGCGTTTCGGTCGGACCGGGACACACGTTGTTGACGGTGATCTGGTTGCGTGCGAGCTCACGCGCGAGAGCCTTTGCGAACGCGATGGTCGCGCCCTTGCAACCGGAGTAGACGACCTCGCCGCTCGAGCCGACCCTGCCTGCGTCGGATGCAATGTTGATGATGCGTCCGGCCTTGCGGGCCGCCATGCCCTGGGCCACCGCATGGGTCACGTGGAGTGGGCCGAACCAGTTGATCGCGACGACCTTCTTCCAGAAGGCCTCGTCGGTCTTCAGGAAAGGCATCGGCGTGTCCCAGCCGGCGTTATTCACGAGGATGTCAGTACCCGCGCCAGCCGCTTCCTCGAAGGCCTTCACGGCCTCCACCACGATCGTGTATTGGGTGATATCGGCGATTGCCGCGATCGCTTTGCCGCCGGCTTCCTGTATCGCGGCGACTGTCTCGTTCGCCCCCTTCTCGCTGATGTCGAAGACGCCGACGGTGATCCCTTCGGCCGCAAGCCGCAGGGCGATTGCGCGGCCGATGCCGCTTCCCGCGCCTGTCACGATGGCGGTTTTTCCCTTGAGTCCTCTCATGTGCTGCGTCTCCTGAAAAGAGTGGATATGTTTCGCTGCTCGCGCCCGACGGCGGATCGGCATGGACCTGCGCTCAGGCCCTGTGACGTCCGATGATCGCCACGGCACTGACATTCTGATGCGGATGACCGCCCAGGTTTTGCGTCAATCCGAGGTCGATGCGCCTGATCTGACGCTCGCCCGCCCGTCCGTGGATTTGCTGGTAGATTTCGTAGACCATGCGCAGTCCCGATGCGCCGATCGGATGGCCGAAACATTTGAGCCCACCGTCAGGTTGCACGGGAAGCAGGCCGTTGCGGTCGAACACCCCATCCAGCACATCGTAGATCGCGCGGCCAGGTGCGCTGAACCCCAGGTCCTCCATCAGCACCGCCTCGGTAACGGAGAAGCAGTCGTGCACCTCCGCCATATGGACCTGCTCGCGCGGAGCCGTGATGCCGGCACTGCGATAGGCGCGCGCGCTGGCGGTGCGCGCCGTTGCGATGTGAGCGCCGTCCCAACTGCTGAATGCGGCCTCCTCGCCATTGCTGACTGAGACTTCGAGCGCCTTGACGCTGACAATTTCCGCACCCGGTTTGAGCGAGCGCGCGATCTCGGGTGTAGTCACAATCGCGCAGGCCGCGCCGTCGCTCACGCCGGAACAGTCGTAGAGGCCAAGCGGTTCGGCGATCATCGGTGCCTTGAACACATCCTCTTCGCTGATGGGATTGCGCAGGTGGGCCTTTGGGTTCAGAGCACCGTTAGCATGGCTCTTGATCGAGATGTGCGCCATGGCGCGCTTGAGATCGATCTTGTCCACGCCATGCTTGGCGGCATAAGCCGCCGCCAGTTGCGCAAAAGCGCCCGGCGCTGTGGCGTTTGGCAGCCACAGGTCATTGTTGACGCCGCGCGTTCGCACCGGCAGGCCGCCGTAGCCCGTGTCCTTGAGCTTCTCGACGCCCAGCGCGAGCACGATGTCGTAGGCGCCGGCGGCCACCGCATACGCGGCGCCGCGTAAGGCTTCCGTGCCGGTGGCGCAGGCGTTCTCTACCCGCGTGGCGGCTATCCTGGGCAGCCGCAGCGCCTGCGCGAGCGGTCCTGCGGTCTTGCCGACGTTGTTTTCTTCAAGACAGACGCCGAGCCAGGCGGCTTCGATCTGGCCGATTTCGATGCACGCGTCGGTCATCGCCTCGTTAAAAGCTTCAAGCATCAGATCTTCAGGGCCGCTGTCCCAGCGTTCGCCAAAACGCGTGCAACCCATCCCCAGAATGGCGACTTTGTCGCGGATACCTTCAGCCACAGGATGCTCCTTGTTCTACCGTCCGCACAGGTGTGGCTTTCCAGAAGTAGCGGCGGAAGCCACGTTTCGCATCGTATTCCTTGACGCGGAACACCATGCGCAGAGGCACGCCAACGCTCAACTCGCCGGCGTCGGTGTCAGCGAATTCCATCAGCACGCGTCCGCCACCGTCGAAGTCGATGTGGCCGAACTGGAAGGGAGGCGCGGGCGTGTAAGCGAGCCAGTCGCTCGTGTGCGACAGCACCCGTGCGCCGGTGTCGACGAGGCTTTGGGGCGTTTGGGTATCTTGCGCACGGCAGATCGGGTTGACGCACAGGCGCGAACGGGGAAATTGCGTGGTACCGCAGGCTGAGCATCTCCCGGCCTCGAAGTGGGATACGCGGGCGCCTTCGCGCCAGGCAGCGGTCAGTGCCGTCCGGTTGTCCATCTCGGCGCGCATGCCCCATTCGAGCGCGATCTGGCCGGTGAATGACAGGTACTTCATGTAGCTTGTCTCCGGCCGACCCGCGGACGGCACAGTGCCAGGACAGGGCGCTTCGGTGCGGCGCAGCAGCAATGCGTCGCAGCCGCTGCCGAACGCGACCAGCAGCACCAGTTCGCCGGGCGCGGCACGACGAAGTGCCACGTCAAGCAGGGCAAGCGGCTGTGCCGTACCGAGATCACCTGTCTGTTCCGAGCCGGCTCCGACGAGTGCTTCTGCGCGGATGCCCAGCTTCTTCGCCATTACCTCGTTGATGCGGTTGATCGGCGCCGGCATCGCGAATTGAGCGATGCCGGCGGCATCTACGCCGGCACTGGTCAGACATTGACGTACCGTCGACAGGGCCACTTTCATATAGCCTTCGTCGCGTACCCAGCGCTCCTCCCAGCCGTAGTCGTAGGTCTGGCCGGCGGCGCGGAAACGGTCAACGAAGTCGGCATGCACGCTGTGGCTCGCCACCAGCGTGGCGATCGGAAGGCCGCTGCCCACTACCGCTCCGGCTGCGCCATCGCCGTATATCATCTCCTGTGGACTGCCAGGCTTGGCGAGGCGGCGATCCGAGGCCACCAGCATGTGTGCCGCACCGCCACGCTGGCGCAGCAGGGCGACCAACTCGGTTGCGGCGGCGCGGGGGCTGGAACTCAGGTCCCGCACCAACAGGGCATCGGGCAAACCTAGCGCAGATGCAACGATGCCGGCATTCGATCTTTCGACGAAGGGCAGGGTGGTCGACGCCAGCGTCAATCCGCCCAGTTCGACGGACGGCGCGGCCCGGACCAGTTCCCGTGCCGCCTCGACCGCCATCGTTACGCTGTCTTCATCCCATGAGGCCATGGCGCGCCTACCGCGCGCCAGCGATTTGAGCCCGGGTGCCATCCACTGGTGCTGGGCGAAAATTGCGGCTCGATCAAGCCTCAGGCGAGGCAGATAGCGGCTGGTAGCGAGGAGGCCGTATCCGTGGTTGGTTGGGTCCTTCATCCTTTTCCTGTGCTCAATCGCGCCATGATGTGATGATGAATACAGTACACTAGTGAACTAAATGAGGCAAGCAAAAATCCGGGTACCCGGAATGAACGATGCCCAACGTGCGCCCTGAATGGTTCAAACCGGATCCCACGTGAATACATCCCCGGACCGGTCCAGCGCGTAGAAAGCCGGACGCAGCATCGGCAAGGCGGTATCGATCACGCTTTCAGGCGTCCAGCCCTCTCCGCGGTGCGCATTGCGGATCGGCCGCGGCTGGCTGAACAGGTGGATTTCGTTGTTGCGTACGCCGAAAACCTGCCCCGTGACATCAGACGCTGCATCGGCGCACAAGGCGACGACAAAGGGGGCCACCCGTTCCGGCAATAATTTTTTCAGAGAATCGACACGTCGCTTCTGTTCGGCCGTTTCGTTGGGAATGGAGTCGACCATGCGCGTCCAGGCAAATGGTGCGACCGCATTCGAACGGACACCAAACTTCTGCATGTCGATGGCGATAGATTTCGAGAGCGCGGCGATCCCGAGCTTGGCCGCACTGTAGTTGGCCTGGCCGACGTTGCCGATCAGGCCCGAGGTCGAGGTCATGTGCACGAAGCTGCCGCCGCCCTGTTCCTTGAAGTACGGGGCAGCAGCACGGCTCACGTTGAAGCAGCCTTTAAGGTGAACGGACACCACATCGTCGAATTCCTGCTCGGTCATGCGATGAAAAATCGCGTCCCGCAGGATGCCGGCATTGTTGACCACGATGTCTATCCGGCCGAAGGCATCGACGGCCGCACGGACCATGGCTTGCGCTGCCGCCCAATCGGCGACCGAGCCACCGTCGGCGACGGCTCGGCCGCCGAGCGCTTCGATGGCGGCGATCACGTCCAGCGCCGGGCGTTCCGACTCCGGGCTGCCGTCGAGTCCCGCGCCAAGATCATTGACCACCACGCTGGCACCCGCGGCAGCCAGCGCCAGTGCGATGCCCCGGCCGACGCCACGGCCTCCGCCGGTGACCAATGCGACTTTTCCTTCCAGCAACTTGCTCATTCGCGCTCCTGATGTCGATAACTCATGCTTTCCACTTGTCCTGCACCCGCCGGTCATTCGCCGGGGAAGCCCGTGCCGTCGTGCCCTGAATCAGTCGTTCAACTACGTCACGTAGCATATAGTGCACTAGTGTACTATAAAATCAAAGAGTCGTCGTCAAATATTTTGCGGTGGATCAGGGCTGGACTAACAGGCCGTAGGCACGAGCCTTGGCCAGCGCAGCCGATCGGCTGCGCACGCCTATCTTGGTGTACAGGTTATTCAGGTGCCACTTCACGGTGGGCACTGTCAGGGACAACCGGTCAGCTAGTTGCTGATTGCTGAGGCCTTCATTGATGAGATGCAGCAACTGCGTTTCGCGTACCGTCAGCGCCGGCAACGCGCTCTTCTGCCCGGTCCCGACCGGTATCGCGGCCGCGTCGACGGGGACGGCCATGTCCGGCAGCTCGGCCAGTGCCCGAAGCCGCTCGAGAAACCTGACTTCATTCGGATGAACGAACCCGAAATCGCGCGACCCGGCGCTGTCCAGGACTTTGCCTAGCGCGTTACCGCACACCATGAACGGATAAACCAGTTGCCCCGGGCAGGCCAGCGAGATCGCCATCGACAGGACCCGCAGGGCCTTCGTCGAATCGCCTAGCCTGACGTGCGCGTCCATGGCGGCCAGCAGGAGCTCGACGCGATCGTGCTGGCGCCCTTGAGCCTGTGCAACCTTCATAGCCACGTTGATCTCATTCAAGGCTTGCTCGCACATGCCTCTCCCGATCAACAGTTCAATACCGGCCAGCAGCCAATCGCCGCGTGCACGCATGGGCGTATCGATGGTGTGGCGTGATCGCGGGGTTAGCAGATTGCATCGTTCCGCCAGGTTCACCGCCTCCTGGGTATTTCCCAACCGCAATTGCCGGCGTACGCGCTGAGCCGACAGCAGCCTCAGCACTCTGGGCGGATAGCTGCGGGCGATTCGATCAAGCTCCGACTCCGACAACGCATCCTCGGGCTGGTCAGGCAACACGGCGACACACGCGCCAAGGCCCGATTCGGCGGACATGACCACGCCGTGGTGATGCGCACGGGCCAGCCCACGACGGGCTGGCAGGAGGGCCTCCGAAAGTCGCCCCGAGTCCACCAGGGCACGCGCGTGCACGAAGTCGATCGCCGCGACGACGCCAGCATCCTCCCCGATTTGGGCAGCCACATTCGCACGCGCTTCGATCAACAGTCGGTCTGCCACGTCGGGCCGCGCGCGAGCCAGTTCGACCATCGCCCGCAGGATCTCCACCCAGGCTTGAGCAAAGGCGCTTTGCGAACGCAATATGGCGCCCTCGGCACGATCCAGGTGCTGCTGCGCATCAGCCAGATCCCCGCAGTCGATCTCTGCCATGGCTGCGATCGCCGTAACCGTGCCCGTGTGCAACGGGTCGTTCGGATGGTCGCTGGCAAGCCAGGCCAGCGCTTCGGCATGGGCAACGTCCAGCGTGTCCAGGTATACGCCCAACACCATCCGGAGGAACGGGAGATCGGCACTCACCTGGCCGGCCTCCGTGTCAGGCACCGTGCCCTGCTGCAAACGACGGTCGAACACGTCCAATGCAAGCCGCGCACGTTCGTACTGCATCGTGTGGCACAAGGCCCATACATACCAGCCCTGGGCTTCTGCCGGTACGCGGCCACCGGCGAGGAGCAAGCGGTCAACCCACTGGACGAAGAGCGTCATCTGCCCACGGTCCCCGGCCACCTGCCGTGCGACCCGACCGATCAGGTCCTGCGCCAGTTCGACGTCGGGTGCATCGAGTGCGCTCCCGATGGCAGCGACGTAATCGCCACGGGTGGCATGCCATTTCGCCACCCGCTGCAATACCTCCCTGCGGCGATCCTTGTCGAGGCGCTCCTGTCCCTCGTTCAGCAGATATTCCCGCAACAGCGTATGAAAGCGGAACCAGCGGCGATTGCGATCCACTGGGAATATCAGCATGTTGCGAAGCACCAGGTCGTCCAGCCATGCATGGGCCTGAACAGATCCGGTCATGTACTGCGCCAACTCCGCGCTGAATTCCCGCACCAGCGCTATCTCCATGAGAAACCGGACACGCGCGGGCTCGATTCCGGCCAACACGCGGTTCGTGAGGACGCGCGCAATATCCGTCTGATCGCCACCGAAGTGCTCCAGCACCGTTGCAGGAATGACGCCTTGAACAGGGCCTGCATCGACGCCGCGCTCGGCAGACATCAGCACTTGCAGCAGACGCACGGCTGCGGGCCAACCCTCAGTTTGCGTCTGGATGTGGTCGAGCATAGTCGCGTCGAGCGAAGAAAAGCCCGCCAGTTGGAGCAATCGTCGGGTCGCGATGCAATCGAAGCAGAGATGCTCCGCGCGCAGTTCAAGCGCGCCCAGTTCCAGTTTGACCCGCACGATGTCGATCGGCAGTGCGCGGTTGCTGGAGAGGATCAGACGCAACTCGGGGCCGCTGTCGAACACCAGGCGCTCCAGCAGCGCAGAAAGCCGCAAGTCCTCGCACAAGCCCAGGTTATCGATGAAGACTACAGTCCTTCCCGGCAGCCGGCGGAGTTGCCCGATGACCCGATCCATCATTTCGCCGGGATCGGCGAACGGCAGCACCTCAACTTCGGTCTCGTCGGCGGGGGCATCTGCGCATTGCGCCAGTGCATCACGCAGTAAAGCTAGCAACGAAAGCAGGTCGCGGTCGCGGTCGTCGAGCGACAGCCACAGGCAGTGTTCGCCGCGCGACCGCAAGTGCTCATGGACCCGGCTGAGCAGCACCGTCTTGCCGTATCCAGGCGGCGCGCACACGGCCGTCAACTTGGGCAGAGCGTCCGCCTGCAACTGCGACAAGGCGCGCGTCAGCACACACTCGAAGCCGAAATCTGGAGGTGCCAGACGTCCCCTGGACCACTCATCCCGCTTCATGCGACCCGCAGAATGTCCAGCGAGAATTGTCCCAAAGTGCTGATCCGCCCCGTCATTCGACGGTTCTGACACCCGTGGGTCGTCATGTCCACTTACGGTGACTCGAGGCACCGGCGGCGAGATCGCTTTCATTCATACGCCCGAACTAAGTTCACTTGTGCATTGTAAATGACATATACCATATTCATGTTTATGGTAGACATGGTCTCGCCTCTTCTGGCAGTTTCCCCGATTGTGAGCCTGCTCGGGTGTCTTGATGCCTCGGGTTTGTCCTAGTCGGACCCCAATCTTTCGGATGGGGTTATCAATCCTCCTCGCCATTCTAATTACAACAGGTCACCAATGAGGAATCCGTGCGCCGATTCATCGGCATCGGGGACTCGCACCAGTCCACCGCCGTCGCTGCATCGCAGCATGACGGGGCGATAAACCAAGGAGACAACCATGAGACTCAAAGACAAGGTCGCGGTCATCACCGGCGCGTCGACAGGCATTGGTCGCGCGATTGCCGAGCGCTACGCCCGGGAGGGGGCCAGCGTTGTCGTGGCCGACGTCCGGGGAGCCGCCGAGGCTGCCGCCGAGATCGGCCAAAATGCCTTGGGCATCACGACGGACGTTTCCGACCTTCAGAGCACCCACGCGATGGCCGTGGCGGCGATCAATCGATTCGGGCGAGTGGATATTCTGGTCAATAACGCCGGCATTTTCACCGGGCTCAACTACACGCCCATGGAAGCACTCGCCGTTGCTGACTGGCAAAAAATCCTGGCAGTCAACGTCATGGGGCCGTGGCTGTGTGCAAGTGCGGTGTCGCCGAATATGCGTGCGAACGGCGGCGGCAAGATCATCAACATCGCTTCTGTGATTGCGCATGTCGGCATCCCGTTCATGCTGCACTACGTGGCGAGCAAAGGCGCGTTGGCCGCGATGACGCGAGCGATGGCGCGCGAGTTCGCCGCCGCGAAGGCTGGCATCACGGTCAACGCGATTTCCCCCGGTTATATCCACTCGCCCAACGCGGTGGCCAACGCAGCGCAGCACGAACAGTTCGAGGCGGTGGCGTCCCAGATGCGAACCATCGAGCGCGCGCAGACGCCGCAGGACATTGCCGGCGCCGCCTTGTGGCTCGCAGGCGATGAGTCATCGACCGTCAACGGCCAGAACATCGTAGTCGACGGCGGCATCTTCATGAGCCTTTAGAGGGCGTCGGCCAGCTGCAGCGGGCCGACAACTTCATTTGAACCGCAACGCTCGCGCTCCCATGTCCCGTAGTCACGTATCGAATTCAGGAGACAGTCAGATGGACACTTCCGTACAGTTCGGAACCCAAATCAAGGCGGTGAAAAACAAGAATCTCATTGGCGGTCAATGGCTGGACGCCGCTTCGGGCCAGACCATCGAGGTGGAGAATCCCGCGACCCAGGACCTGATCGCCGCCGTGCCGCGTAGCGCAGCGCAAGACATTGACCGCGCGGTGAGGGCGGCTCGGGCCTCCTTCGAGAGCGATGCGTGGCGCAAGATGCGCCCAATCGATCGGGGTCGCCTGCTCGAAAACATTGCCCGCAAGATCGAGGATCACGCGGAAGAACTGGCCCACCTGGAGTCGGTCGACACCGGCAAGGCCATTACCTTTGCCAAAGTCCTGGATCTACCGTCCACGGTCGAGGTGTTCCGCTACATGGGAGGCTGGTGCAGCAAGGTCGGCGGCAAGACTTTACCCGTCTCTTTCGACGGCAAGGAGTACCACGCCTATACGCGCCGCGAGCCAGTGGGCGTGGTGGGCGCCATCACGCCATGGAATTATCCGCTCGCGCTTGGGGCATGGAAGATCGCGTCGGCGTTGGCGGCCGGATGCACGATGGTGCTGAAGCCCACGGAGCTCACTCCGCTGAGCACGTTGCGGCTTGCCGAGCTCTGCCTCGAGGCAGGTCTGCCAGAAGGTGTCCTGAACATCGTCAATGGTTATGGCCACGAAGCCGGCGCTGCGCTGGCCCAGCACCCCGACGTCAACAAGATCACGTTCACCGGCTCGACCGCAGTGGGCAAGCAGATCGTCGAGTATTCGCTTGGCAACATGAAGCGGGTTGCGCTGGAACTCGGCGGCAAGTCGCCCAGCATCGTTTTTGCCGATGCGGACCTCGACCAGGTCGGCCTCGGCGCGGCGCTTGCCGTGTTCTTCAACTCCGGCCAGATCTGCTTTGCCGCCAGCCGGCTGTTCGTGCAGGACAGCGTATACGACCAGGTGGTCGAGGCGGTGGCGGCGGCGGCTTCCCAGTTCAAGGTGGGCAATGGCCAGAACCCGGAAACCATGATGGGGCCGCTCGTCTCCGGCAAGCAGCAGGAACGCGTACTAGGCTACGTCGCCTCAGGGCTGGAGCAGGGCGCGACGCTGGTCTGTGGCGGCAAGAAGACGGGAGACAAGGGTTACTTCATGGAGCCAACCGTGTTTGCCAATGCCGACCCGTCGATGAAGATCGCCCAGGAGGAGATTTTCGGACCGGTGGTCAGCGTGATGCGGTTCAAGGACGTCGAGGACGTCACCCGAATGGCCAACGACAGCCCCTACGGGCTGGCCGCCAACATCTGGACACGTGACATCAAGAAGGCCCACCGGCTGGCGCACAGGCTGGAGGCCGGTTCGGTCTGGATCAACTGCCACGGAATCATCGACGCGGCATTGCCTTTCGGCGGGTTCAAGCAGTCCGGCTGGGGGCGCGAGGTGTCCGAGGAAGGGCTGTTGGCCTACACCGAGACAAAGACGGTCTGCGCGTTGCTCGACGACTGAAATGAACCCAAATGCCCCGCACTGCGGGCTCATGGAGGAAGGTGAAATGTGGGATTACCTCAAATATTATCTGGCGCCGCTGACGCAGGCGTTAAGCATGCTGGGACTCTACGTGGGCGGTGACTATGTCTGGGTCGGCCTCGGTTTCTTTCCCTTGATGGCAGCCATTGACAGCATGCTGCCGCTGGACCTGAAGACGCGCAAGATGAAAAGGCGGGGTTGGGCCTTCGTGCCGATCTGGCTTTCGACCTTGCTGGGACCGGCCACGTACCTCATGCTGGCCTGGTCTGTCGCCCATCATGATCTGACCGGCTGGCAGATGTTCGGCGGCGTAATGAGCTGCGCGTGGCTCTCGGTGGTGCCGATGGTTCCCGCCTCCCACGAGCTCTACCACGCACGGGGCAGAATCGGCCGCACGTTCGGACGCTATGCGCAGATATGCTTCCTCGACCCGACGCGGATGGAGGCGCATGTCGTGAGTCATCACCGTGACGTGGGCACGGCCCACGACAGCGACACTGCAGCGCGTGGCGAAACCCTGTATTCGTTCGCACCCAAAGCCGTTCTTGAATCCACCCTGCTGGCCCAGCGTATCGAGTCGGATGCGCTGGAAAAGCGTGGCTTCGCCCGCTGGTCGATTCGCCACCATCTCTGGCGCGCGATCCTGGCGCAGGTGCTGTTCCAGTCACTGATGTACTGGATCGGCGGTTGGGCGTCGGTCGGGCTCGCGCTCGTTGCCATGGTGATTGCCCGCTTCTGGGTCGAGACCTTCAACTACTTCCAGCACTATGGGCAGGTGCGCGTGGCTGGCAGCCCGATCGAGAAGCGCCATGTATGGAATCACCTCGGTCCGCTGTCACGGTTGCTCGCTTTCGAGATCACCAATCACGCTGACCACCACCTGAACACCTATCTCTCCTACTACGAGTTGGTGCCTCACCGCGAGGCGATCCGCATGCCCAGTGTGTTCGGTTGCTTCATGGCAGCGCTGTTGCCACCGGTGTGGTTCAGTCTGATCATCAAGCCGGCCCTGCGGCGCTGGGACAACGAATGGGCGTCCGCGGAAGAGCGCCGTCTGGCTGCCGAGCAGAACCGTCGCGCGGGTTGGGAAGATTGGCTAACGCAACCTCCTGCAACGGCCAGTTCATCCAGTTGATGGACCACGCCCCTGACGAACCCATCCAATGAAGAGCGCGAACATGATTGTCGATATCCAGCGGCGCATGATTGGTCATGCTGCCCTCATCCTCCTTATCGGGATGCTGGCAGGCGCGGGCCTGCTTGTCAGTCTGGTCGGAGGACTCGAGTGGTGGCCCGGAAAGACGATGCCACTGCACCTGCCGATTTCAACCGACGCCTGGGTGCGCACGCACCTCGGTGGCATGCTCAACGCCTTCCTGATCATGCTGGCGGCACTGGCTATGCCGGTGGTCGGGTTCGACGTGCCTGGCGGGCGCCGCCTCGGCTGGATGTTCGTGGGCACGGGGTGGGCCAATACCGTCTTTTACTGGGCGGCGATGTTTGCCCCCAATCGCGCGCTGAGCTTTGCCGACAACCGGTTCGGGTCATCCAACCTGTTCACGGTGATCGGCCTCGCGCCTGCCTTGCTGTTCACCCTCGTATCCATCGTCGCGGTTGTGCTGCTGGCGTATCGGGCTTTGCGCTAAGCCTTTGTCCACGGCGTCGCTTTCCGTTTTCCAGACTCTCCACACTCCATGCGAAATTTCCTCAACTCCTTGCTGCCGCGGTCCCCTACCAAGCGGCAGATCCGGATCCTCCCGCAGGGGGTGACCATTGACGTCGCCTCGGGTCAGACGTTGCTGGAAGCGGCACTGGCCAATGGCGTTCACTATCCTCATAACTGTACTGTGGGCACCTGCGCTTCGTGCAAGACGCTCTTGCGCCAGGGCCGCGTGCGGGAAGCCACGCCTTTTGGCTACACCCTGTCCAAACAGGAACTGGATGCGGGTTACATCCTGGCCTGTCAGGCCTTTGCGCGCGACGATCTCACCGTCGTGGAGATTGCCCCCCCGAGTGCCGATCTGCCAGTGGCGGAGTCCTACGCGGCCAACATTGTCGCTGCCGAGCCGCTGACCCACGACATTCTGAAAGTTACGATGCGTACAGACCGCCCTGTGAACTATGTGGCCGGGCAGTACGCTAGCGTCCTCGCGCCCGGATTGCCCCGCAGCCGGCACTACTCGTTCGCCGACGCGCCACAGCGGGGCGGCCGGACAGAACTTGCGTTTTTCATCCGCAAGGTGCGGGGTGGCGCCTTCACCGATGCATTGTTCAGTGGCAGCCTCACCGGTCAGTCGCTCGCGATCGAGGCGCCCCACGGCAGTTTCTACTTGCGAGGCGGCAATGCGCCGATGGTGTGCGTCGCAGGCGGCAGTGGCTTGGCGCCATTGTTGAGCATCCTGGAGGATGCGCGCAGGAGCCGCATCCGCCGCCCCTGCACATTGCTCTTCGGCGCGCGTACGCAAGCCGATTTGTACATGCTCGATGCCATCCGGGAGCTTGCCGGAAACTGGCCCGATCCTTTCGAATTTATCCCGGTGTTGTCTCACGATTCCCCGGGCAGCCCCTGGGAAGGCGCCCGAGGCCTGGTCAGCGATTTCATCACCGCGGCGATGGCTGACGGTGCGGAAGGCTATCTATGCGGACCACCGCCCATGATTGACGCAGGCATCGCAATGCTGGTGCAGCACGGGGTTTCGCTCGAGGCCATTCACTACGACAAGTTCACCGACGGTCACGATGCGGTGCCCGGTAGCTGACCCCTGCACTGCATTTGCCGATTCAAACTCGCCCAGGAGCACTGCAACCAGGCAGACCACGATGAATATGTCTTCCGAGGTAGTGCAAACACTTATAGATAGCTACAGTACGGTACACTACTGTACTAGTTATGCAGATGGCGCCACCCGGCATAACCCAGGAGATTGGATAGATGGTCCTCACTGAAGACCAGAAAGCGCTTCAGGAAACCGCGCGAAGATTTTCACGCGAGCGGTTACTCCCTGACTACCAGAAGCGGGAAAAGCAGAGGGTGCTTGACCGGGCACTGATCCGCGAGATGGGTGCATTGGGCCTGCTGGGAACAGACATTCCCGAATCCTTCGGCGGCCTGGGGATGGATGGCGTGACGACGGGCCTGATCGCAGAAGAAGTCGCGTACGGCGATTTCAATATCGGCGGTGTGTCCGTCGCGATTTCACTGCTCGCTGCGATCATCCTGCGCAATGCGAATGCGGCCCTCACAGACGTATGGGTGCCCCGCATGGCGCGCGGCGAGGCCATCGTCGGCATCTGCGTGACGGAACCGCGCGGCGGGTCGGATGCAGCCAATTTGCAATTGCGTGCCCGGATTGACGGCAACCATTACGTGGTGAACGGTGAGAAGACGTCTATCACCTTTGCCGACTGCGCGGACGCGTTCCTGGTTTTTGCCCGCACCGGCCGGACGGACGAAGGTGCGCGTGGCATCACGGCGCTCTTCATTCCGGCCGACTCGCCCGGGGTGCAGCGCACCCGCTTCGACGATGTAGGAAGCCACATCACGGGACGCGGCTCGGTGTTTTTCGATGATGTGCGCGTACCACTCGACCACCGGCTAGGCGAGGAGGGGCGAGGCTTTACCCAGGTCATGCAGGGCTTCGATTACAGCCGCGCGCTGATCGCGCTGCAGTGCGTTGGCGCCGCCCAGGCATCGCTTGACGAAGCGTGGTGCTACGCAAAGGAGCGGGAGGCGTTCGGCCGGCCAATCGGGCAGTTCCAGGGCGTGAGTTTCCCGCTGGTCGAAGGGGATTCCTCGATCGCAGCCATCCGGCAGCTCTCGTACCACGCGTTGTCGCTACGTGACGCGGGGCTGCCGCATACAGCCGAAGCTGCAATGGTCAAGTGGATGGGACCGAAAACCGCCTTCGATGTCATTCATCAATGCCTGCTGACGTTCGGCCACTACGGCTGGTCAAAAGACCTGCCGCATCAGCAGCGCATGCGCGATGTAATGGGCCTGGAGATCGGGGACGGCACGGCCGGTGTCATGAAACTGATCATCGCGCGCGAACGCATCGGCCGTGCCGCTGTGCAGTATGCATGAGAGCGAAATCATGAGGATCACCAGGAGCTGTCTATGAGTTATCGGTCCGCGTTCCGCCATGGCCTGTTCGAAGACCGATGCGTCATCGTGACGGGCGGCGGCAGTGGCATCGGCCGCTGTGCCGCGCACGAACTCGCCGCGCTTGGCGCAGACGTCGCCATTGTTGGCCGCACGGCAGAGAAGCTCGAGGTCGTGAAGGCTGAAATTGAGCAGGACGGAGGCACGGCGAGCACGCACATCTGCGATATCCGCGAGGAGGCGCAGGTGCAGGCCACGATCGATGCAGTGCTCGCGCAACACGGCCGTATCGACGGGCTCGTCAACAATGCGGGCGGCCAGTACCGTGCCGCGCTCAAGAGCATTTCGACAAAAGGATTCGAGGCGGTCGTGCGCAATAATCTGACTGGAGGCTTTATTTTCATGCGCGAGGTCTATACGCGCTGGATGGAAGTCCACGGTGGCTCGATCGTCAACATCATCGCTGATATCTGGAATGGCTGGCCGAACTTTGCGCATTCGGGCGCGGCGCGCGGCGGCATGCTCACGCTCAGCCAGTCGGCCGCGTCCGAGTGGGCCGGATCGGGCGTGCGGGTGAACGTCGTAGCGCCGGGCGGCATTGCTTCGAGCGGGTTTGACACCTATACACCCGAGGCTTTTGAGGAGATACGCAAGGTGGCGAGCGGGGTACCCCTGCAGCGCTTCGGCAACGAAGCGGAGGTCTCATCGGCGATCGTCTATCTCCTGTCGCCAGCCGCGTCGTACATCACCGGCACATACATTCGCGTTGACGGCGGCAGTCCGAATGCGCGTCAGACCGGAACGCTGGCCACCGAATCGCGGGTACCGCCGTTTGACGGCTTTCATCGGGCTTTGCCCACGCGCAGTTGAGGACGCGATGCCAATTCCCTGGAAAGAGCGATGGTTTGACGACTTCGCCGTCGGCGAAACGGCGGTGTTCGGCGAACATCTGGTCTCCGAAGACGAGATCGTCGAATTCGCGCGACGCTACGATCCGCAGCCTTTCCATGTTGATCCGGTCGCGGCGATGCAATCGCCCTACGGCGGGCTGATCGCTAGCGGCTGGATGACGGGTGCAGTCGTGACGCGTCTGATGTGCGCGCACTTCCTTTCGCCCTGCTCGGCAATGGCTTCGCCCGGCGTGGATGAGCTGCGTTGGCTCAAGCCTGTTCGACCAGGAGACTGTCTGTCCGTGCGTGTCGAAGTGCTGGAGACCAACCGTTCACGCAGCAAGCCCGATCGTGGCGTCGTACGTTTGCTACAGCAGGCGGTGAATCGGGACGGCGAGGTCGTGCTGTCCCTGCACGGGCGGGCGATGTTCCGGTGTCGCCCATGAAGCCGCTGACCGTTCGCCAGTGTGGCCAAGGAAGCAGCGCGAGAAGCGCTGCACTTTTCCGAACAACACAGAGAGATCTCATGCCGTTTGAAATCGCACTGAGCCCGGCACGGGCCGACGTCCTGCGCGCCCAGGGATGGTGGCGGGACAAGACCATTAACGCCTGTTTTGACCAGGTGCTCGAGCGTTCGCCCGACAAGACAGCGCTTGTGGCTCATACCCGGGGTAACGAGGCTGCGCGCCGCATCAGCTACAGGGAACTCGACCGGCTCGTCGCCAGGGCGGCCGCTTCGTTGAGCGCGCTCGGCGTCGGGCGCGGCGACGTCGTGTCGATTCAACTGCCCAATGTCTGGCAGTTCGTAGTGACATCATTAGCCGCCTCGCGGATCGGCGCGGTCGTGAATCCATTGATGCCCATCCTGCGTGAGCGCGAACTGGCCTACATGCTCGACTTTTGCGAGGCGAAGGTTCTGGTCGTTCCGTCCCGTTACCGGGGCCATGACCATGCCGCTATGGCGCGCGGCCTGCTGCCTCAGTTGACGAAGCTGAAACGGCTTGTGGTTGTGGGAGATGACGGCGCAGACGGCTTTGATCGTGTGCTGCTGAATCCGGACATGCAGGCTCCCGTTTCTCTGAGCGCCGCTGCGGATAGATTGCAGCCGGATGACGTGTCGCTCCTGATGTTCAGCTCGGGGACTACCGGCGCCCCCAAGGGCGTGATGCACACGTCCAACACGTTGCTGTCGACGCTTTTCACGTCGATCGAAGACCTGCACCTGAGCTCTGACGACGTGGTGCTGGCCATTTCGCCCGTCGGCCATCTGCTTGGCTATGCGTATCAGACGATGATGCCGCTGATGCTTGGCGCAACGACCGTTCTGATGGATGAGTGGGAGCCGCGCGTCGCGCTCGAACTGATGCGCAGCGAAAAGGTGAGCTTCAGCGCCGCCGCCACGCCATTCCTCGCTGATCTGCTCAATGCCGTGGAAGCGGGTGAGCCTGGCGCACCCAGTTTCCGGCTGCTCGGCTGCGCTGGCGCACCGGTGCCCGCAGTGCTGGTCGAGCGCGCGGCTACGTGCATGAACCTGACCGTGTGCTCGATCTGGGGCATGACGGAAACGGTGGCCGGAACGCTGACAGAGGTTGAGCGTGCGCGAGAGTTGTCTGCCGTGGCCGATGGCCGGGCAGCGCGCGGCAACGAAGTGAGGGTGGTTGACGAAGAGGGAAGGCCGGTGCCGCTGGGCACCACTGGCCGCCTGCTGTTCCGCGGCAGTTCGCTCTTCGTTGGCTATCTGAAGCGTCCCGAGCTTAATGCC
Organism: Paraburkholderia sp. SIMBA_030; assembly: GCF_046535245.1. Classification (NCBI taxonomy): domain Bacteria; kingdom Pseudomonadati; phylum Pseudomonadota; class Betaproteobacteria; order Burkholderiales; family Burkholderiaceae; genus Paraburkholderia; species Paraburkholderia sp. SIMBA_030. Next base: position 77,645 of record NZ_JAWRXB010000011.1, on the reverse strand, counting down.
CTCGACGCCGAAGGCTGGTTCGACACAGGAGACCGCGCCTACCGGTTGAACGACGAGGGTTACATCCGGATCAACGGGCGGAGCAAGGACATCATCATTCGTGGTGGCGAGAACATACCGGTGTTCGAAATCGAATCGCTGCTGCTGCGTCACCCTGCCATAGCTGAGATAGCGATCGTGGGTTATCCGGACGAGCGACTCGGCGAGCGCGCCTGTGCGTTCATCGTCCTCAAGCCGAGATGCACCTTCGACACCGATGCCATGGCGCAGTACATGGGGGCGTCGAAGACCGCCAAACAGTATTGGCCCGAGCGAATTGTGATCTGCGAGGAGTTGCCGAAAACCGGCAGCGGAAAGGTGCAGAAGTTCAGGCTGCGCGAACGGGCGATTGCCTTCGCCAGTGATCAGATCTGACAGATTGGTTAGAGAGACAGTCCTATGTCCACGAACTATTCGTCGCTTCGCCTCGAGATCGACGCCGGTCTCGCAACAGTGACTATGACGCAGCCGTCGCGCGGCAATCCGATCGACGCCCATTTCACTCGCGAGTTCAAGGAAGTTTTTCTCGAACTGTGGGACACGGTGGGCTTGCGCGCCGTGCTGTTGCGTGCGGAGGGCGAAAATTTCAGCCTTGGGGGAGACCTCAAGACTTTCCATCCCGCACGCGATCAACTTCCTGCACTGGTTCGGCGGCTGACCAGCGACCTGCACATGGGACTGTCGCGGGCGTGGCAACTGCCGGTTCCGATCGTCGCCGAAGTGCAGGGCTGGGCGATGGGCGGCGCGGTCGCCATGATTGCCGGCTGCGATGTGGTGGTGGCGGCCGAGTCCGCGCGCTTTGGCTCGGCCTTTTCCCGGATCGGTTTTTCGTGCGATAGCGGCTCCACAGTCACGTTGACATTCCGCATGGGAGCCGCTCGTGCGCGCCGTTTTGTCCTGATGGGAGAAGTGCTCGGCAGTACTGAGGCTTTGGCCGCAAGTCTGGTGGACCGGGTGGTGCCGGACACGCAGTTGGCGGAATTCGCACGCGGCTTGGCATCGGAGCTGGCAGCCGGCCCGACCTTGGCCTACGGAGAGATCAAGCGGCTTTTTCTACAGGCTGGCCATGCGCAACTCGAAGAGCGTCTTGAGGACGAGGCGCTTACTTTGGCGCGCATATCGGGCACGCAGGACGCCCAGGAGGGCGTGGCAGCGATGTTTGAGCGGCGCAAGCCCTCATTCCATGGGCGTTGAGCAGCCGTGTCGTTGCCGTCAAGGAATAGCTGTTGAGCGATTGCGGTACGTGAGGGTTGATTCAGGAGGAACGCTTCAACGAGAGTGAAACAGGTAGAAGTATTTCGTACCGCATACGTTCGGAATAAAAAAATAAAATCGATAGGAGACGGCAGGCATGAACTATTCAATTTGCAATGATGACGGCAAATCGCGCAGGCGCAAAACGCCCAGTCGAGTGCCGGTTCTCGCGGTACTTCCGGCGCTGCTGATCGCACTGGGTTCGCCCGCCGGGGCGTACGCAGCCGACGAACCACCTCCCCCCGGTGAACAACGTTCCGGGTTGAGTGGACTAATCGGGTTGACGGACAACTACCTTACGCTTGGCGGATTCGTCCGTACGTGGGCGTCGATGAACCTCCAGAATCATCCGGAGACGCCAAGGAATGACGCCGGGACGCTTCAGATGCTTCGAGGGTCGCTCGAACTCGATGCAAAACTGAAAACCGGTCCGCTCACCTGGACGGCGGTGGGCCGGTCTGACCGGGAAGTCCTGACCACGTATGAAAAGGATCTGCAGAACCTTGCGCGCCAGAATACGCCGGGAGGACCGGGAAGCAGTCTGTTGTCACAATACAATCAAACCGAGCTTAGAGAGTTCTATGTCGATGCTGATGTCGGAGATCGAGTCCATCTCCGTTTGGGCAAGCAGCAGATCGTCTGGGGCGAGACGGACTTCTTTCACCCGACCGACCTGATTCAAGGGTACGACTACCGGTGGCGCTCCTTTGTCGAGCCGGAGAGTGATGAAGTCCGCAAGCCCTTGATCATGGCCAACGCAAAGATCGCCGTGCCTGAGGCTGGTGGAACACTGCAGTTGGTGATTCGCCCGGGGCTGGATCGTAAGCGGGATATTGGCAATACGTACGATATCTACGGTGGGCGTTGGAGCGTACAGCCATTCCAGGGCGTCGACTTTCTCTCCGGCATTCTCCGTTACGACTATGACCACCCGTATGGCAAAGCCACTTCCCCGACAGGCGGCGCCAGATGGACTGCGGTCGCAGGCCCGGTGAACTATGCGTTTTCGTATCTCAACACGTTTACGCCCGATCCTGTCCTTAACCCGGCGGCCAATCCGATTGGCAAGACACCGTCTGGCGCGCTCGGGGATTTCTTCTTCCCGAAGATCAATGTTTATGACGCAAGCATCAGTAGTCAGATCCCGGCAATCGACACCGTAGTCAACGCGGAAATAGCCTACCAGCCAAATCGATATTTCAATACCGGCACAGGGCTGCCCAACGGCACGCAGGGCAGCGGGCCCGTGATCAGAAAAGACGTCATTTTAACTACGCTCCGTCTGGACAAGGAGCTGAGTCTCGAATCCTTGCTCGGAACGAATGCTGCGTCGCTTCTCTCGATCCAGTTGTTCGACCAGTGGATTCAGAATTTCAAATCCAGCGACGACATCGTCGCCCAGGTTGGTTGGAGCGCGCCAGCCAAGAGGCACGACACGATCTTGACGGCGTTCCTCACGCTCAACTACATGAATAGCCGCTTGAACCCAAGCTTGGCCGGGGGAGTAGACGTCAGCACCGGCGATGCATTCATTATTCCCAGCCTCACCTACACGGTCGGCAATCACTGGAGATTCCTGGCCGAAGCGGACATCTTCCTGCCGCGGCATGCGCGTACCAGCCCAGCGCAATTGGGACAGAGCACCTATGGGCTGGCGGGCTTCGGCAACCACGACCAGTTGCTGCTGCGCGCAACGTACCAGTTCTAACCAAAGGACAATCGGAGACAGATTATGCAACATCCATTTAAGCAAAGCGTGACGTGCCGTCTTACGACGTTGGCGGGTGCATGCTTGATCGCGGTGAGCGCTTCCGCACTTGCGGCAGAGCTTCCTGACGGAACCGTGATCAGCAAAGCCAACCTCGATCAGATCAAGAATGACACGTTCTTGGGGCATACGATCGCCAGCCTTCTTACCGAAAAAGTCGAATGGCAAATACGAAACACTGGTCTCAAGATGCCGCTAGGCAAGGCAAAAGAGCCGGTTTTTGATCCCAGGTACGCGGAAGCCACGAAGAAGTATTCCGAACAGGCCAAGTTCGATCCCAAGACAAGGGAAGTCACGGGCTGGGTTGCGGGTCTGCCGTTCCCCGATATCTCCGAGTCGGATCCGGACGCGGGGGAAAAGGTGATGTGGAACTTCTACTATGGGTCACCCTATCCAAGAGACATGCATAAGGATGTCTATTTCGTGACGATCAACAGTTCGGGATACGAAGCGACGCAACACTATATCTTCGATCGACTTTTCAATAAGGGACGTTTGGGGGAAGGCAAAACGGTTCTAGGCGATCCTGAGGTGCTAACCAAAACGATGCTTGTCGCTGTGGAGCCACAGGACATCAAAGGGACGGGTACCTTTACGGTTCGCTATGACATAAGCGCCTCGAAGCTCGAGGATCAGTTCGCATATATCAAATCCGCTCGCAGAATCCGTCGACTTACCGGAAACGCATGGATGGACCCTGTAGGCGGGCTCGATTTCCTGAATGACGACATCTACGCCTACAACGCGCGTCCATCTCAATACAAGCAGAACAAGCTGATTGGCAAGCGCTGGATCCTCGCCGACGTTGACTACAAAGTGACACAAAATGCCTCCAAGGCGGGAACCCTGGCAGAGTGGCCAATAATCGATTCGAGCGGGACTGCGCCCTTCTGGTACCAGAAAATGACCTATACGCCGCGCGAGGTCTGGGTCGTCGAGGGTACGCCCCCTTCCGAGCATCCCTACAGCAAGAAGATTGTGTACGTGGACACCAAGGTTCCGGCTGTCTACATGGCCGAGACGTATGACAAGAAAGGCGAACTGTGGCGATACATCGAATACGGTTACGGATGGAGCACTGGGCAGACCTCCGGAATTAACTATTACACCCCTGGTGGCGGGGAGTTCATCGACTTCAAGGCGAAGCACGAGACCCAGTTCATCGCTCCGGGCATAGTCGATCACGGTGCCAAGTGGGGACAATATACGCCTGAAGCTCTGGAGGCATTGCAATAGCGAGGCTGAGTCAAGGCGCCGGTTCGCGCGTTCACGGGCGCGCGCCTTCCGGCGCCTTTGTCGGGCCCGGCTCGGCCTTGGACCTCGCACGCGCCAAATCCACTTCTGCCCGCGCCTGCCTGCTTTTTGCCGCAACGTATCAGGACATCAACGTGAACCGCATATTCAATCTTTTAACGTCTGCGTTGCCGCTGGTCATCATCGGCGGATTGCTGTATGCCGGGCTTTTCATCAAGCCACAGCCGCAGGGGGCTGCGCTGGCAAGGCCGGTGTTCGAACGCGGTGATCGCTTCTATGGATTGGCCGTGCAGCAGGACGGGAGGGCGTGGGTGGTGGGCAGCGGCGGCAAGATCGCGCGCACGGAGGACAGCGGGCGCTCGTGGCGAATTCAGCGATCCGCTGTTGATGTCTCGCTGCAGGATGTGGCGGCGTGGGATGGGCGACACGCTGTTGCGGTCGGCAACGGTGGGGCCGTGATCGTTACCGATGACGGCGGAATGCTGTGGCGTGGCGTCGAGGCGCCGCACAACAAGATTGCCAATAAGCTGATGCGCGTCAAGGCGCTGGCCGGCGGACAGGCATGGGCCGTGGGCGAGGGCGGAAGCGTGCTCCGTTCGACCGACTTCGGGAGCACCTGGCATCAGGTAGGACCCGAAGAGGACATCGCGTGGAACGACATTTCTTTCCACGAGAAGCTTGGCTGGATGGTGGGCGAATATGGCCGGATTCGAGTATCGAACGATGAGGGTGCCTCATGGCACGAGGTCAAAAGCCCGACGAAGATGAGCCTCATGTCAGTCGCGTTCAAGGATGCCGAAAACGGTGTGGCGGTCGGCCTGAACGGCGTCATTCTTGTTTCGCACGACGGCGGGGAAAGCTGGACCCAGGAGAGGTTTGTATCGCCCGATCAGTCGCCCCAGGCCATCCAGACTGACGATCGTCTGGAAGCAGGAAAAGTGTATGAACGCGGACGATTGGAGCATCTGCTTGACGTGATTTGGGACGGCGAACGCTGGGTTGCCGTGGGCTCCAAAGGCATTGTCGTCATTGGATCGACAGACGCCAGCGAGTGGAAAGCAACCCGCCTGTCGCCGGATGATCGCAATTGGTACACGAGCATTGCACGGAGCCAAACGCAGTATTACCTCGTAGGTTCGCGAGTGGTCACCACCCAGGAAATGAAGGCCCTGTAGGCACGGGGCGAGCAAAGAGTGCGGCAATCCGGAGAGCAACACTGTGAAAGACCTTACGTATACCAAGCTTCAGAACTTCGTCGAGTTCTGCATCCGAAACCGTGTGGCCGTGGCCGGAGTTTACCTCCTGCTGACGCTGGTGCTGACGCTCTTCGCCGCACGCGTACACGTCAAGACGGTATTTGAAGACCTGCTGCCGCGCAGTCACCCTTACGTTCAGGTACATGAGCGATTTCAGGAGCACTTTGGCGGCTCAAACGTGATCAGCATCATGCTTGAGGTCAAGCAGGGCGATATCTTCAATCAGAAGGTGCTCGAAAAAGTCAGAAAAATTACGAATGAACTGCCATTGGTCGATGGCGTGAACTCGACCCAGATCGTTTCGCTTGCCTCGAACAAGCTAAGGGAAATCAGGGCGTCGACCGACGCCATCGAAGCACGGCCTGTCATGTGGCCGGATATTCCGAAGACGCAGCAAGAGATGCAGGCGCTGAAGTCCTCTGTGCTCAACAGTCCGTTGATCTACGGGCCTTACGTTTCACGAGATCTGAAGTCAACGCTGATTACGGTCGACTTCTATGAGAGTCTGGTCGACTACAACAAGATCTTTCCGCAGATTACCAGGCTGGCCCAGGCCGCGCAGGGCGATGGCGTGCAGGTCAACGTGGTCGGCGAGCCCATGCTCTACGGCTGGGTGAACTATTACGTCCCGGAAACCTTGCATATCTTTCTTTTCACCATCGGGTGCCTGGTAGCACTCCTGTTTCTGATTGCGCGGACGTGGCGAGGCACGCTACTGCCGCTGCTGGCAGGCCTGACCAGTGCGATTTGGGCGCTCGGGTTCGCCTCGCTCCTTGGCTTCAACCTTGATCCACTCGTCATAGTCATCGCTTTCCTGATTACTGCCCGATCCATCTCGCATTCGGTACAACTGGTGTCGAGATTCGGCGATGAACTGGCGGCGGGGGCCGAGACGACGCGTGCGGCTGCCAGTTCCTCGATGCTCCAGCTTTTCAAGCCAGGCATGCTCGGGGTGATCGCCGACGCGGGCTGCATGGTCGTGGTGGTGCTCACGCCGATTCCGCTCATGCAGAAGGTGGCGGTCATCGGAACCATCTGGGTACTGACCATCGCCGTAAGCGCCTGCGTCATGACGCCGGTGCTGCTGTCGTGGCTCAAGAAACCCAAGGGCTGCGCGCACCCGTTCGACGTCTCGCCGCTGCTCGATCGCGTGCTTACGCTGGCTATCTCCGTTGCCGCCTCCAGATGGCGTTACGTAGTGGTCGCCGGTGCCGCGGCGGTTTTCATCGGCTCGGGCCTCTATGCCTTCAGGCTTCAGATCGGCGACGCAGATGCCGGTTCGCCGATTCTTTGGCAAGACTCGCGCTATAACCAGGACTCAGCGGCGGTCAATCGGCAGTTCCAGGGGGCGGACCGCATGTACGCGGTCTTCGCGGGAACGAAGCCCGACGACGTCAAAGAGCCTGCGGTGCTCGAAAATATGGTTTCGATGCAGCGCTTCATGGCCGCGCAGCCGGAGATCGGGGGGAGTCTGTCGATTGCGGACGTCATTCCGTCAGTCAACCGGATCCTGCGCGAGGACAATCCGCGCTATCAGGAGTTCGGCAAAACCAAGAACGAGAACGGCGAGTTGTTCTACATGTGGGGGGCCGATGCAGGTGAGTCTGCTCAATTTGTAGACCCCAAGTTTCAGTACGCACCGGTGACCTTCTATTTCAAGGATCATCGCGGTGGCAGCATTCGGACGGCGGTGCAGCGGCTCAAGGAATTCATCGCTGACAACCCCTTGAAGCAAGGCTCCTACCTACTGGCCGGGGGCGTGATCGGCGTCACCGCGGCCGTCAACGAAGTGATCCTCTCCGGGCAGATCGAAAGCGTTGCGCTGGCACTACTCTGGCTGGTCATCTGCTGCGCCGTCGCCTATCGCTCGACGCGGGCAGGGATCTTTTTCATGGTGCCGGTCATGCTTTCCAACACCATTACCTTCAGCTTCATGGCCTGGAAGGGCATCGGCATGACTCTGAGCACGTTGCCTGTCGCCGCACTCGGGATTGGGCTGGGTGTCGATTATGCGTTCTATGTCGTCGATGGGATCCGCGAGGAACTCCATCACCACAACGATCTGAAGCGGGCAATTCAACAGTCGTTGCGCACTGCGGGCAAAGGCGTGCTGGTCACGTCCCTGACGCTGACCGTGAGCGTGGTGCTGTGGCTGCAGTCGTCGCTGCGTTTTCAGGCGGAAATGGGGCTGTTGATGGCGATCTGGCTCTTCGTTTCGGCATTCAGTGCCTTGTTCATCATGCCCGCCATGGTCTACGTCTTCAGGCCAGAGTTCATTGTGGGAAAACGTAGCGAGTCCAAATACAGTGCGCCGGCCAAACGGCATCGGAAGGTGGAGGATCCGGCGTGGGAGTGCTCCACCGGGGCAGTGAGCAGCAAAGCAGGCCGCACCGCTGCCAATGATTGACGCAGACGCCGCTGCGCGCGTTGTAAGAGGAGAGGAATTTGTGATGCCGATTTCTGTAGCAGTCGTTGGCAGCGGTCCAGCGGGTATGTATCTCGTGGAGGCTCTGCAAAGGCATGGGCCGACTCCACCGCTGATCGACGTAATAGATCGGCTGCCGACGCCGTTCGGGCTCGTTCGCTCCGGCGTTGCGCCAGATCATGCGTCTGTCAGAGCGGTGACGCAGCGCTTCGAACAGGCGTTTTCCAGGCATGGTGTTCGATTTCTCGGCGGCGTGGAGATTGGCCAGGCGGTTTCACTCGACCGTCTGCGAAAACTCTACGACGCAGTGGTACTAGCCTGTGGTTGTCCTGTCGACAAAACGCTGGATATCCCTGGAGAACACCTGCCTGGCGTGTGGGGATCGGCTCGATTTACCGGTTGGTACAACGCCCATCCTGATCACGCAGAGCTGGAAATTGCCGAGCTGCCGGAAACCGTGATGGTTATCGGCAACGGCAATGTCGCGATTGACGTGGCTCGGCTACTCACAAAGCCCGTCGATGCGCTTGCGCAGACCGATATATCTCCTCGCGCGATGGACATGCTGCGCAAGTCGCGCGTACGAAAAGTCGTGCTGGCCGGACGGCGCAGCCCCATGGATGCTCGCTTTTCGGTCAAGGAGCTGGAGGAGTTGGGCGAAGCAGCAGATGTTTCCCTATCCTTGCCGACAGGAACAGAGTTCCCGGATAGCACGGTCATCGCGAGCCTTCCGGCGCCGCAAGCGTCCATGCTGAATGCTCTGGCCCGCTTCTCCAACTCTGCAATGTCAGGAAAGGCCCGCGCTATCGAGCTTCAATTCCTCGGAAGGCCCGTCGAGATCATCGGCCGCACGCGAGTGGAAGCGATGCGCTTCGAGCGAATGCGGATGAATGGAAACATCGTCGAAGGCACGCGCTCATTTTTCAATGTTCGGTGCGATGTGGTGATCAGTTGTATCGGCTACCGCGTGAAGCGATTGGCGCCTCTGAATATCGATGAGCGGCGCGGGTCCTTCCTGCATGAGGATGGTCGAATCGAGGAAGGCCTGTACTGCACCGGATGGGCGAGACGAGGGCCGGGTGGAACCATCGCAACCAATAGAGCCGATGCCGCTCAGATCGCCGCTCGCATCAGTAAGGAAGTCTCCGCTATCGGTGGTGAAGGTCCTTCCGGGCTGGACAAGTTGCTGGCAGAACGCGGCATCCGTCCTGTCGTGTTCGAGGATTGGAAGGCAATCGATCGCGCTGAATGCACACGCGCGACCGGAGGAGCGCCCCGCAGGAAATTTCACACCGTCGAAGAAATGTTAGGCATATGCGGTATTGACCGAGTGAGCGCCGCGAGCGCGTAAAACGAAGTGAGGAAACGATCATGACCTATGTCGTTACAGACTCCTGCATACGATGCAAATACACAGACTGCGTTGACGTATGCCCGGTGGAGTGCTTTCGCGGTGGCGAAGTCATGCTGGTCATCGATCCGGTGACCTGCATCGATTGCGCTGCCTGCGTCCCGATCTGCCCCAGTCAAGCCATTGTCGCTGGCAGCAAACCGGAAGCCGAGCGCTGGCTGGAGCTCAACAGGCAGCTCTCGGCCGTCTGGCCAAAAATGATCGAACACCGACGGGACTTCCCCGACGCCGACGAATACAAGGGGATGTCGGGCAAGTTCGAGAAATTCTTCAGCGAACAGCCACAGAGCGAGTGATCGCCGTTAGGTGTGAAGTTGGAGGAACGTACGATGAGCGCTACAAGCATGGAAGGAAGTCTGAGCCGACACGTTCGCAAGTGCCCCATCTGCGAAGCAGGGTGCGGCGTCGTGGTGACCGTCGATAGGGAGACGCGAACCGTGCTGGATATTCGCGGCGACGAGCATGACCCGCTCAGCCGTGGTTTCGTCTGCCCCAAAAGCCAGGGCATGAAAGTGTTGCGTGAAGACCGTGATGTCCTCACCAGACCACTGCGCCGCCGAGGCAAGGATTTCGAGGAAATCAGCTGGCAGGATGCCTTCGAGTTGGCGGCCGAACGCTTCAAGGACATTTCGCACAAGTATGGCGCGGACGCCAACGCGATTTACGTGGGCAATCCTACCGCACACAATCCGGGCGGACTGCTGTACACGCTGAGTTGCGCGATGGCGCTGGGCACACGCTCGCTGTACTCTTCAACCTCGGTCGACCATCTGCCCAAGGTGCTGTCAACAGGCCTGATATTCGGCGACCAGTCGTTGATTCCGGTGCCGGACGTCGAGCGCACCGACTACCTTCTCATTCTGGGCGCTAACCCCTGTATCTCGGGGGGCAGCCTGATGACGGCGCCCGGCTTCGGCCGGCGCATGGAGGAAATCCGGCAGCGTGGTGGCCAGGTGGTGGTGGTGGACCCGCGCCGAACCGAAACAGCGGCCTTGGCGAATCGACACCTGCCCATCCGACCGGGCACCGACCCTTACTTCCTGCTGGGGCTGTTGCGGGTGCTCTTCGACGAGAACCTTGTCAAGCTCGGCAGACTGGAGACGCATGTCAATGGCGTGCAGGAGGTCGCCGCCTTGGCGAGGTCGTTCTCGCTGCCGGAACTCGCTGCGGCCAGCGGCATCCCCGCCGAGACGATCAGGGAGATCGCCCGCGATTTTGCCGGCGCTCCATCGGCCGTCTGCTATGGGCGAACCGGGTCATCCCAGCAGCCTTTCGGCTCGGTAACCAGCTGGCTGATCGACGTGGTCAATGCGCTGACAGGAAATCTCGACTGTCCCGGCGGCGCCATGATCCCTATGGGAGTGACGCCTTCGATCTTCCTGAACGAACGTTACCGGAACGGTGTGGCGCCGCATCACCGCTGGCATTCGCGGGTGCGCGGACTGCCGGAAGTCGCCGGCCAATTGCCCGCGGTCGTCCTGGCCGAGGAGATTCTCACGCCCGGACAGGGACAGATCCGGGGCCTGCTCACGATGTGCGCCAATCCGGTCATCAGCGTCCCCAATGGCCCGCAGTTGTCGAAGGCGCTGTCCTCGCTTTATTTCATGGTGGCGGTCGATATCTATGTGGGCGAGACGAGCCGCCACGCCGATCTGATCCTGCCTGGCTCCGGCCACCTGGACCGTTCGGACTGGCCGATTTTCACGACGACACTGGCGGTGCGCCATGTCGCCAAGTGGGTCGACAAGGTTTTCGAGCCGATCCCGGGTACGAAGTCCGACGGCGAGATCATGCTGTCCCTGGCGGCCAGGCTATCCGATACCTCCGAGCAGGCCGTCGACCATGCGCTCGCCGGGTTCTTCCTGCAGGGCGCGCAGGCCGCCGACGGCCTGGGCGGCAAGACGGTTGCCGAGGCCCTGGCGCTCCTGGAGGAGAAACAGGGCAGCGACCGCATCTATGAAATCCTGCTGCGCACACATCATTTCGGCGACAAGTTCGGAGCCAGGCCTGCCGGTCTTACCTTATCGAAGGTCAAAGCGGCGGATCACGGCATCGACCTGGGCCGGCTATTTGAGCGTCTGCCGCAAGCGTTGGGCACGCCGAGCGGGAAGATCGAACTGGCGCCCGAGCTGCTGATGCGGGAAGCGCCGCGCCTGCGTGAAGCGATGACTCGGTACACGGCCAGTGACCGAATGATCATGATCGGGCGGCGCCAGTTGCACTCGATCAATTCCTGGATGCACAACATCCGCGCGCTCAATCGCGGCCCGGACAAGTGCACGGCCCTGCTGCATCCGAACGACGCCGAGCGCCTTCACGTCAAGACGGGCGACCGCGTCGAGATCAGTCGGAACGACAAGATGATCACGGTGCCGGTGACCGTTTCGGACGAAATCATGCCCGGTGTCATCAGCATGCCGCACGGCTGGGGACACGACGCACCCGATGCGCGTCTGTCCTACGCGCGCACACGGCCTGGCGTCAATTCGAATCTGGTCGCCTCGGAATTCGACATCGACATTCCCAGTGGCAATGCGGTCCTCACGGGTTTCACCGTCGGTGTCGCACGGGCGGCCGCCGTGCCGGCGCCAGCGTAGCGCTCCCGGCGTTTCATCAGCGTAGTGTCAACTCAATTTGGAGAAGGCAATCATGAATCAAAATGCTCAAGGTACTGACTACGGGATGTGGCGGCTGCTCGCCTGGTGCGGTCCCATCTTCATGGCGGTTTTCTGTTACTTCTGGGGCATCCTGTCCCATAACATGCCCCCGATCGGCGCCGACGTCACACCAGCGCAGATTGCGGCCCACTACCTTGAAAACAATCTGGCGCTGCGTGTAGGCATGTCCGTTTGCATGGTCGGCGCAGCCTTTTACATGGCCTGGGGTTGTGCGGTGTCCAAAGTCATGCGCCGCATCGAGGGGCCGGACGGTCTTCTGTCCAGTCTTGAAATGATGGGCGCCACCATCACCGTTTGTCCTCTCTTGATCGCCTGCGGTACCTGGCTGACCGCCGCCATAGAGACATCAATTCTGACACCGGAACTCATTCACACGCTCTATTACATGGGCTGGATGATTATCGACCTCGCTTACATGGTGACAACGTTCCAGATTTTCGCGATCTGTGTGGTGTTTCTGCGCGACAAGCGCGCCGAGCCCTTGATGCCGGCCTGGGTCTGCTGGTGGGGCTTCTTTACCTGCGCAACATTCTTTCCAGTCAGCCTGATCCCCTTCTTCAAGACCGGTCCATTCGCCTTCCAGGGCATGTTCAATTTCTGGGTCGCCTTTCTCGCCTGGTATGCGTGGGTATTCGCCACGTCCTTCTATGTGATCCGTGCAATCACTCGGATCGAGCAAGAGGACAAGGACCTTGTTGCCAGTTCCATCTCCAACGCCGGATTTCCAGCAATCTCTTCAACTTGAAAGATCGTGACGGCCACTCTGAATCACGCACGACGCTTGCCCGGAGCGGAAGGCGTCTGGGTCTTTATCGCCGCCGACATGATGGTGTTCGGCCTGCTCTTTGCCTCGTTCGTTATTGAACGCGGCAAAAACGTCGATCTATTCAATCTCTGCCGGCAAACGCTCAACTTCAACTACGGTGGAATCAATACGCTGATCCTGCTGACCAGTTCCTGGTTTGTGGTCATGGCGGTACAAGCGGCCAAAGCGAAAAAGCTGCGGCAGGTGCCCCCTTTCCTCGCTCTCGGTGTTCTCTGCGGGGCCACGTTCGGCGTGCTTAAAATTGCTGAATACACCGAGAAACTGAGCGCTGGGATATCGCCGCTCACTAACGATTTCTACATGTTCTATTTTATTTTGACGGGCATCCATCTATTACATGTCGTCGGCGGCATCGTAGTTCTCGTCATCCTCTGGAAGAAAGCTCGGCTTGGGGCCTACAACGGAACGAATCTCACCGGTCTCGAAAGCGGCGCCTCGTTCTGGCATATGGTCGATCTGCTCTGGATTTTTCTTTTCCCGCTCCTTTATTTGATGAAGTAAAACATGCGCATCCTGTTAAGTCCGGTGAGTGCTGTCTGGATGCTTCTCATGCTCGCTACCTGTGCGAGCACCTGGTGGCTGTCGAAGGATGGCATTGCCCCGACTACCGTGACGGTTCTGATCCTGACGATTGCGGCCATCAAAGTGAGGCTGATCATGATTAATTTTATGGAGCTTGGCCGCGCTCCGGTTCGGTGGCGCTTGCTGTTCGAAGCGTGGACGGTGGCTTGTACCGCAGTCATTTTGATCACGTACCTGCGTTAGGGCCGAAACGTATTGCAACACTGCTGAAACTTTCTCTGACAACGAGGTGACATGAGCGAACCTTCAGAGCAGTTCAAAACGAAGTTTTCCCTCGACCCGGTGCATGACGGTCGCCATCGCCTGCGCAATGATCCCCTCGCGCGCGAATCATTGGTATTCATGTTGCAACTGCCCGAGGAGAATATTGCGGCATTTGTCTATACATGGGTCAATGGCGAAAGCAAAGCCGGTGCTGCACTATGCGTTTTTGGCCCTGGAGCGGGTGCCGTGCCAATTTTTGAAGCGGTCGACGGCATTCCCGTTCCGCACGAACAGGGCTTCGACGACTGGCGCGTCGGCAAGGTGCGCGTCGCGCATGGTGCGGCATTGCAGACGGCGGACCTTTCCTATTCCGGCGATGGGGTAAGCCTGCAATACCACTTCGATGCAACGCATCCCGCGTACAACTACGGCTCGCATGCCGACGGCTGTCCGCAATGGCTGGCCGACGACCGCTTCGAACAGGCCGGCCAGGTCAGCGGCGTATTGCGCCTGGGCGATCGCGAGATTCCTTTCGACACAATGGGGCACCGCGACCACTCCTGGGGTACGCGTGATTGGGGTGTGGCACAGCACTGGAAGTGGCTGGAGGCGCAAGCCGGGCCGGATACTTCCGTGCATTTTTTTGATATCCAGGCGCTCGGTCGCAATATCCTGCGCGGCTACGTGCAGCGCGATGGAAAAATTGCGGAAGTGAGCGCGGTTGACGTTGCCTTCCAGCACGATGCGCTGCTCAGGCATACGGGCATCGATGCCGTCGTGACCGATGCACTCGGAAGAACCACGCATGTGCGCGGCACTACGTTTGCGCTATTCGAATTCAAGGTCAGTCCGCTCGCGACCCTGAATGAAGGATCGATGTCGGTCGAGATCGATGGCGTCAAGGGTGTCGGCCATGTCGAGATGTGCTGGCCGAAATCCTACCTGGACTATATGGCGAAAACAGGCGCGACCTGAATCCGCGGCCCTCTCCAACCGCACCATGCTCCACCTCTAAAAAGACATGTATCGCCGAAAGCCGTTATGGCTCGTTCCATACTGAGGAGACGAGAATGCAAGAGATCAACAAGGACAGTCCGTCGGCGGAATGGATCAGCGCCATCCGCCGGCGCTTCACCGTCGAGAAGGAGATCGACCACATCCTGACACGCAAGCTTGAACGGCGCAGCGGGCCGGGTTATTCACCCATAACGCTCGCGTCGCTGGTGCAGAGTGTCGAGTCCTTGCTCCGCACCGAAATCGGCGATACCTTCGAAATCAAGGATACGCGCTGGTTATCCGGTGGCGCCTCGAAATTGCAAATGGCGTTCACGCTTGAATGGAATCGTCCCGGAGCAGGCTTTGAAAAAACTGCGATGGTGCTGCGTATGGAACCGGCCGAGTCGATCGTCGAAACCAGCCGCCTGCGCGAGTTTCAGTTGCTCAAGGCGTGCGAAGCCGTGGTACCTGTCCCATCTGTTTTCTGGTGCGACGCGCAAGCAAGGCATTTGCCCTATCCGGCACTGATCTATGGTTTTGCGCCCGGCGTGACCAAGCCTTCCAATGCAAGCAGCGGCGTTTCTGGCCTGGCAACCCACCTGCCCGAACTGGTGCGCAATCGCCTTGCGCCGCAATTCGTCGCCAACCTCGCAGCAATCCATCTTCATGACTATCGCAACGCGAACCTTAGTGCGTTCGACGTGCCAAGCATCGGCACGACGCAGTGTGCCGAGTGGGGCATCGACCATTGGGACCGGATCTGGGAAGAAGACAGCGATGAGGATATTCCGCTGATGCGGGTCGTCTCCGCGTGGCTGCGCCGCAATATGCCTGTTCTGGATCGCGCATCCATTGTGCACTCGGACTACCGCACGGGCAATTTCCTGTTCACCGAGCATGACCTCAAGATTTCCGCCTGGCTGGATTGGGAACTCGGGCGCATTGGCGATCGACATCAGGACCTGGCGTGGACGACCAATCGTGCGTTCGGCCACCTCGATCAGGATGGCAAAACCTTTCTTGTTTGCGGACTCATGCCGGAAGCGCAATTTTTTGAACAATACGAGAAGGCATCGGGGATGCCGGTGTCCGCCAAGACTGTGCATTGGTACAAGATTTACAACAGTTACAGCATCGCTGTCCTTACGCTTGCCACCGGCTACCGGATCGCGCGTAATGGCAAGACGCACCAGGATGTGCTGGTGACATGGCTGATAGGAATCGGGTACATGATTCTCGAGGAAGTGCGAACCCTGATAGCGATGGAGAACTAACATGCAGATGCGGCCAGAAGTACAGATCGCCAGCGTAATCAAGGCGATGACGGATGTGGTAATCCCGGCGATCGATCCTGCCAACAGGCTTGCGATCGAACAATCCCAACTGATCATCGGGCTGTTGAGTCTGTTGAATACCCAGTTGCCCCTGCAGTTCCGCTTTGATCGCGACGAACTTGGCCGGCTGCTTGCGAATGCGGAAACCCTGAAGGCAACTCCCGCAAACGATCCAGGCACCAGGGCGGCATTGGACAAACTCGCCGTCATCAGTGCCGCCGCCTGCACCGTACTGGATCGATGTACGCTCGATCCTGTGCTACTCACGCAGAGCGTGCGCGACATGCGCGTGGCCATGGGATCAGTCGTGGTCGCGGCGGCTGGCACCGCCGATCTCGACACGCAGTTGCGCGTGGAAAGAATTGTTCTCAACATGTCAAAGGACCAACTCCTGCGCGACCGCTCGCTGATGAAGATGCAGGGGTGGGAGGCGGATCCGGCTGCGCTGCCGGATATCGAAGACCTATTGGCGCAACACTGACATTCAACCATCTTCAGGCAGCGTCGGCCGGCACGTTCATTTTCGATCGGCACGGCGAGGGGCCAGAAGACGACTTCCCCCTCCATCCTAAGATGAGCGATGTTGATGACAATCTCCCCATCGGGGCTTGAAGGCGCACCCAATTTTCGCGACCTCGGTGGCTTTCGTGCTGTCGGCGGCTCTCACGTTCGACCGGGGCGGCTATTCCGCTCCGAGTCGCTTGAGCGACTGACGGATGGCGATCTCGCGCAGATCGCGAGCCTCGACATTGCGCTGGTGTACGATTTGCGCAATGCTGACGAGCGAACACGCGCATCGAATCGATGGCCACTTGGCAAGGCACTTGAAACCGTAGCCGGGATAGATTCGCCCCAGCTTGAGGCCGTCAGTGTATTCGACTGGCGCGAGCGCATCGCCGATCCGACGTTTGATGCAGCGGCCGCTCTTCACTGGATGCAGGATGCTTACGCCAAAATGCCAGGATTGTTTGCCGGGGTCCTCGCCTCGGCATTTGACCGTCTTGGGGCGCCCGCCGCGCCCGCGACTTTGATCCACTGCACAGCCGGCAAGGACCGGACCGGATTTATCAGCGCCGTGGTGCTGCTGGCACTGGGCGTTTCCCGCGATGAAGTGTTCGAAGACTATCTATTGACCCGCAATCGGCGATCTCCCGAAGCGTTGTTGCACATGTTGGGGCCGGACCTCACCCGGCAGTCGCCAACCACCCGCGCCGCCATGCTTACCATTGCGGATGTCCGCGAAGGATATCTTGGGGCCGCCCTGCACGCCATCGAACGCGATTTTTGCAGTATGGAGGCCTATCTCGCACTAGCGTGTGGACTGGATTCTGCGCGGTCAAGACGCTTGCGTTTGAAGTTGCTGGAATAAGAGCCAGGACTTGCCCCGCATGATTCGCCGCATGAATGTCTCAAAGTCACAGACGGTGAAAGTCATTCAGTCCGATCCAGTAAACGCCCAGCAGGGCGACAGAAATCACTAGAAGCCATCCTTCAAGAATACCCCGCCAGACGGGTGGGGCGTGTCTGAGTTCCATGAAATCGAGAACGACGAGTCGCCCCTTGAGATATGCGATCGCAAGAGTGCCCGCACCAGCGGCGAGTCCCACAACGCCGTCGGCACGGAGCCAGAACGTCACGCTGGTTGCGATGATCAGCACTATCCAGGTTCGGTGAAGCGGTTCTCGCAGCAGTCGGAGCATAGCCGGTTACCTCAACAGATAGAGCAGAGGGAAAAGGAAAATCCACAGCAGATCGACCATGTGCCAGTACGACGCACCGGTCTCCAGTCCCTTGGTGTTCCATGCATGATAGACGCCTTCTCTCGCTCTCATCCACATGATAATCAGGATGATCGTCCCGCCGATGACGTGCAGCAGGTGAATCATCGTCAGGCAGAAATAGAACATGTAGAACGTGTTGGTCGTCATTGTTATGCCGGCGTTGAACTTGGCCGAATACTCGACGTACTTCACCAGCATGAAGGCGAAACTCAGCGCTATCCCGACACCGAGATATAGCGATACTTTTGACCGCCTGTTCCTGCGTGCGGCACGCACGGATAACGCCACCGCCCAGGAACTTGTCACTAAAAAAAACGTGTTGGCGACACCCAGATTCCGATTCAGCGATAGTTGCGAGGCGTTAAACATCTCGACTTCGCAGAACCGATTCACGATGTAAATGGCGAAGAAGACGCCGAACATAAGAAGCTCGGCAATGATGAAGACCCAGACATCCTTGTCTCCCGGCAGGTGGCGCGCTATGGGGCTTGTGCCAACAGCCGGGGGTGCTGTGCCGACCCCCATGAGTCAACGCTCCAGGAACAGGCGACGGTTGCCACGCGGATGGCACCTCCGTCGAAAAGATGGGTAGGTAAAACCAGGCACTCCTCCGATCTCGGAACGGCCGAGGTCGGAGGAGATCAGCTTGGACGCTGAATGCGAACCTTCAACTGCCCATACGGTGCGCGAAGTCGCCAGCAGTTTCCGGAATATCAGATACAGCCATACGACGTCGAACCTCTTTGATCATGTAGATGCTTGCCGTGATGTACCAACACAGCCAACAAAAATACGGAAAGTAGTAGCTCAGTACACCGCTCCATGCGAAAGGCCCCGTCTGTAGCACACCAGTCAGGCTTGCCGGGAAGAAGCTGATGCCGCACCAGATTGTCAGGAAGCAGACCCATCGGGGGAACAGCGGAACCGTGCTCTTGTCGGCCAGTCCGACCAGCGCTGCTGCCACCATTTGTAGCGTCGTGCAGGCGTACTGGAGATCGATGCACAGCCAGCCCAGATCGGTGAGCAGTTGAATAGACGCCGGATCCCGTTCGGGTCGGAAAGCAGCGACGGCCCAGAACATGACACTGAAAGAGACCACCATCACTGTTAACCCGCCGCCTAACAATTGAAGAAAGCTAAGAACCGGGAACTTCCCTTCGATCCGCGCCATTTGTGCGGTGAGTACCGCGGTCCACGGCATGTATAAGACCACCGTGATCATCGAAACGATGAATCGAAGACGAATTTGACCGAGGTTGGCGAGATACCGCGCCGCCAGGTCAGAGGCGCTCAGCGCTGGCGATGGGTTAGGCAGGTTGTGCCCCAGGACCCCCCAAAAGAAAACGAATGTCACCAGAAAAGCGGGACCGCACCAGGCGCTGATGAGCTGATACTTGAGACTCGTTCTGTCATCCA
The DNA here is from genome assembly GCF_046535245.1 of Paraburkholderia sp. SIMBA_030. NCBI lineage: Bacteria > Pseudomonadati > Pseudomonadota > Betaproteobacteria > Burkholderiales > Burkholderiaceae > Paraburkholderia > Paraburkholderia sp. SIMBA_030. Next base: position 58,421 of record NZ_JAWRXB010000011.1, on the reverse strand, counting down.
TACTCTTTTCTCCTCACGTTGTGTCGGCGGCCTCGACGTAGCAATTCGATGTCGGGACTTCCGTGCGTCTTTAAACGCAATGATTCGAATCAGACGGACCATGATTGTCTCGGACGCGGGGAAGCGCCGGCAGTGTCTCCGCCATGGGTGGCGTGCTCCGTTCAATCGACGAGCGCCACTCGATTCAGGCAAACTAGTACGCTATATGTATAGTGTACATGCGTACCATAGTAGCGTTTGAAAACGTTCTTTGCAAGCAAGACGGCCTGATTGGTACCCATCGGCGGTCGCCGGCCTTCGGCGGGGATGCGCATTGACCGCCAGCACCAGTATTGCGGCTTTAGGCTGGAAGTTCAGCAACGAGGACGAACGAGCTGACCGCAAACCAACTGCTCCCGTAACCGCAGGATGGCGAGGTTCGCTGAGAGTTCCATCTTCCGGGAGGCGATGGGTAGACCGACTAGAAAGGAAGAGCGAATCGTTGAAGATGCCGAACTTTTGGTGGGGGAGGTTCGGTCTTGCTGGTTATAGGCTTAGTGGTATGGATGTCCGGTTGCGCGTTGCGCACCCCATCGCGGCGTGTATGTCGCGTCGGAATCGAGTTTTATCGCGTGCTGCGCAGCGCCTCGCAGCAGCATCACCGGGGTCGTGCGCGCAAGCCTTCGACCCGGGTAGTGACCAGCCATTGTGCCACTGGTTCGAACCAGGTCTGGTCGTGGGACATCACGTGGCTGCCGGCGGCGATCAAAGGACAGTACTACTACTGGTACATGATGCTGGACGTGTTCAGTCGCAAGATTGTCGCTCACGAAGTGCATGAAGCCGAATCGGCGGAACTGGCCGCGTTGCTGATGCGACGTGCCAGTCTGGCCGGGCGTCCCCTGGTGCTGCACTCGGATAACGGCAGCCCGATGAAGGGTGCGACGATGCTTGCCACCCTGGAAAACCTGGGGGTCGCGGCCTCGTTTAGCCGGCCGCGTGTGAGTAATGACAACCCGTACGCCGAGTCGCTGTTCCGCACCTGCAAGTACCGGCCCGACTACCCGCGCAGGCCGTTCGGCAGCGTGGATGAGGCCCGTGCCTGGACGCAGAAGTCCGTGCGTTGGTACAACCATGAGCACAAACACAGCGGCCTGAAATTCGTCACGCCGGCGCAGCGCCACAACGGCGTAGCCGCCGCAGTGCTCGCGCAACGTGAAGCCGTTTATGAAGAGGCCAGGCAGCGCAATCCACAGCGTTGGTCCCGATCGACGCGTAATTGGGAATTGAAGGATGAAGTCTGGCTCAATCCGGAGCGCATACAGCCGGAAGAACTAAGGCAGTTTGCTTGAAGTGACGCGACAACTACGTTGACAACCGCTTCCGCCAGCGCGAGCGTCGCGACGTCGATCCACCGGGTCGGCGTGGCTACGAATGAATTTGACGCGCTGATACTTTCGGCTAATCTTTGGCCCGCATATCCAATCACGATTTAAAGAAACGGCTCGCCTGCAAGATACAAAGCACGAGCCGCCTGTGGTGTTGATGGATCGAGCTATTGCCAGCGCACAGTCAATGCGTCAATTGGGCTCCAGCCAACTCGATCTCTTCTTCACTGGCTTGAGCATTGAAGCGTTCCAGTTCCGCGCGAGCGATCGCTTCGCTGCCAACCAGGGTCCGGCTAGCCAGAAGCAGTGAGCCGATCGAAACCGGCAAAACTGCGAGCGCGCACAGGATCGCCAGACGCAGATTGCCCGATGCATCGCTGATCAGACCAACGCAATACGGCCCCAGCCCCAGGCCAAAAATATTGGCTCCCAGCGAAAACGCGGCGAACGCCGTACCGCGCAGTCGCGGAATCACCAGATCCTGTGTGGTTGCCTGAAGCGGGCCGAACCACATGGGCACGAAGAAAGTCGCGACGGCGTACGCACAATAGAATACGGTGACATCTCGCGTTACATACTGAAGCGCGCTGGCGGCCGTGAACATCGTCGCGGTAAAGCACACGAAGTAGAGTCTTCCGAGCGGATGCTTACGCCGCGCACGATCCGACAAGTAGCCACTGACGCTGATTCCCGTGCCGCCCGCAATGATCGCGATGATGCCGAGATGCAAACCAGCTTGCGCAGTCAACCCGAGTTCGCGGCTTGCATAGACGAACACGAACCCATTTACCGCATTCATCGCGAAGGCGAGGAACGCGCCCGCCACGGTCAACGAAAAGAAGGTCTTCGATCCCGTGATCAGACGGTGAGCGGTGGCATCGCCGAGTCGCGTCGCCTGATACCAGTTCGAACACACATAGACAGCGATCGCTATTGCGAGCCACTGGACCAGGTTGCTCGTCACCGGCATGCCAAATAACGTTCCGATCCGCGCGTTACGACTGGCGGACAGCACATGGTTGGTTGCCGAAGTGGCGAACACCACGACGCAGATCGCGATAAGCAGATACGCGGCGTTGCGCAAGTATTCGCGGCGCGGTGCGCCGAGCGTGCGCAGGGTCAGCCAACTCCACGGTGGCACCATGGCGCCGAGATCGCGAATGGCGTGCGCGAACGGATGAGGGTCTTTCTTTGGGGCGACGGCGTCGAGGCGGCCGCGCGCGGGCTCGCGAACCGTCAGCAGAACGATCAGCGCGAAGATCAACCCCGGTACGCCCACGCAGATAAATGACGCCTGCCAGCCCGACAGCCCGAGTGGCGCCGACACACCGCCTTTGCCATAAGCGTGCTCCCACGCGGCCACGATTGATCCGCCAATCGCAAGCGACGCCCCAGCACCGACATACACGCCCACTGAATACAGCGCCAGAACGGTGCCGCGCTTTGCACGCTCGAAATAGTCGCCGAGCAGCGAGACGGCGGCCGGCGTCGCGCTGGCCTCGCCAACGCCGACCCCGATGCGGGCGGTGCCGAGTTGCGCAAAGTTGCGTGACAGGCCGGACATCGCTGTCATCAGAGACCAGAAAGACAGCCCCAGCGCAAGCGTGCGAACGCGGCTCCAGCCGTCCGCGAGACGTGCAAGTGGAATGCCGAACACGCAATAGAACAGCGCAAACGAGGTGCCATACAGCAAACCTAGCTGCGCATCGGAGATGCCCATGTCTTTCTTCAGATAGGGCGCGAGGATCGTGACGATCTGGCGATCGACGTAACTGAACGCATAGATCACGGTCAGGATGAACAGCACGTACCAGCGGTACCAGGGCCTTTCATGATTCGTATGCATATTGACGTCTCCTGAAGTTTGTCCTTATCGGGCAACGGCTTGCGATGAGCCGAGGCTGGTCCACAGGATAGTCACGTGCGTGCCGCTTACACCAATACGATTTTCCGATCCTCTCAGACGAAGAACCTTGCGTCGGATCATAGGGAAATCCTCTCAATCCCTTCGGAAACAGTATTGGCCTTACTAAACATCCGCCGAGTACATTGGCTTCACATTGCAGCACCGTGAGTTCACTTTCAAAGGGCGCGACGCACAGTCAAGCCGACACGCAAAAAGATGATGGAGCTTTCGACTATGGCGCAGAAGAGCGAGGTGGGGCGCACCCCTGTGGTGATCGTGGGAGCGGGTCCGGTTGGACTGGCGCTGGCCGGCGATCTCGGCTGGCGGGGCGTGTCGTGTGTACTGATCGAACGCGGCGACGGCCAGGTGTTCCAGCCAAAGATGGACATGGTCGGGATCCGCACGATGGAGTTTTGCCGCCGCTGGGGCATTGTCGACGATGTCGAGAACGCCGGCTACAACCGCGACTATTCGCAGGATTATGCATGGGTGTCGCAGCTGCACGGCGGCTATGAATTTGGGCGTGAGTCCTTCCCGACGGTACGCGAGGAGCCAAAGCCGGAGCAGAGCCCGCAAAAGCGCGAGCGTTGCCCGCAAAACTTTTTCGATCCGGTGCTCACACGCTTCGCCGCGAAGACCGGCAAGGTGCAGATCCGGTATAGCACCGAGTATGTGTCGCACGACGAGCGCGGCGATGGTGTAACGGTGACGGTTCGCGACCTGGTAACGGGTGAACAACAGAAGATCGAATGCCAGTATCTGGTCGGTTGCGATGGCGGTGCGAGCCGCGTGAAGGAAACGCTCCGCATCAAGATGACCGGCACGCCGGCGCTCACGTATACGACGAACGCAATCATCGAATGCGAGGGTCTTGAGAAGCTGCACGACAAGAAGCCTGGCTATCGCTACATCTTCATCGGACCGGAAGGCACCTGGAGCACCGTTGTGGCAATCAACGGGCGCAACTGGTGGCGCTTTTCGATCGTCGGTGACGGGACCATGCGAACGCTGACGGAAGACGACGTGGCCGCAGCGTTCCGGCGCGCGGTGGGACGCGACGATTTCGATTTCCGGATCATCTCCGTGATGCCGTGGATTCGCCGCCAACTGGTCGCCGACAACTATGGTACGCCGCGCGTAAAAATCGCTGGCGATGCCGCGCATCTCACGTCGCCGACCGGTGGTTTCGGCATGAACATGGGCGTGCAGGACGCGGTCGATCTCGGCTGGAAGTTGCAGGCGATGGTCGAGGGCTGGGGCGGTGCTCATCTGCTCGATACGTACGAATTCGAGCGCCGTCCGGTCGCGATTCGCAACGTCAACGAAGCGACCAACAACCTGAAGCTGATGCTGACGCCGCGCCAGACGTTGACTCCGGCTGTATTCGAACCGGGACCGGAAGGCGATCAGGCGCGCAAGGTGTTCGGCGATGCGTACACGCAGATGATGAAACGCGAATGGTACACAATCGGCATTCATCTCGGCTTTCGCTACGAGGGTTCGTCGATTGTCGTGCCGGACGGCACGCCCGAACCGGAAGACACCGTCAGCACCTACGTACAGACGGCGCGACCAGGACATCGTGCGCCGCATGTCTGGCTGGCGCCAGGCCAATCGACGCTCGATCTGTTCGGTCGTGAGTTCGTGCTGATGCGCTTCGACCGCTCGGGTTCGGTCGATGCGCTGACGGCGGCCGCTAAACGGGCCCGCGTGCCGTTGAGCGTCGTGGATATCGACAACGAGCAGGCCCGCGCGCTGTATGAATGCGCGCTGGTGCTGGTGCGGCCTGACGGGCACGTCACCTGGCGCGCAAACAGCCTGCCCGACGACACCGATGCACTGATCGACATTGCTCGTGGCGTGCTGCCTCTGGGTGTGACGGACCGCATTGTCGAAGAGGTGGCCGAACGATGAGACTCGTATCTTTCGATAACGGCCGCATCGGCGTCGTTCATGAAGGTCATGTGGTCGATGTCAGCGACATCGCTGGCGTCGTGCCCGGCGCGTGGCCGCCGGTCGGCATGGTGCGCTTTATCGCGCAATGGGAAGCGTTGCGTCCCGCATTGCTGGATGCCGTTCGTTCGCGAGCAGGCCGTGCAATGAGCGAAGTGCGTCTTCTAGCGCCAGTTCAATGGCCCAACAAGGTGATCGCGTTTCCGGCGAACTATCACGCGCACATCGACGAAATGAAGCATGGCGTCGGCCCTGGCGTGATTTCATCGTTCAAGGCAAGCGGGCAGGGTTTTTTCCTCAAGGCGAATTCAAGTCTGAGCGGTCCAGCCGACGCGATTGTGCTGCCGCCGCTGGCAGGCCGCGAGATTCATCACGAGTGCGAGCTCGGCATCATCATCGGCAAGCGCGGTCGGGGCGTGTCGCATGCGGACAGCCGGTCGTACGTCTTCGGCTTTACATGTCTGCTCGATATGGTCGTGCGCGGCAAGGAAGAGCGCGTGATGCGCAAATCGTACGACACGTTCTGCCCAACAGGTCCATGGATTGCCACCGCCGATGAAATTGCCGATTTCGACAACATCGAAATGCGCTTGCGAGTGAATGGCGAGGAACGGCAATCCGCGTCCACGCGCAATCTGATCGTGAATATCCCGGACATGATCGCGATGTCCTCCGCCGTGATGACGCTGGAACCCGGCGACATCATCGCAAGCGGGACGCCGGCGGGCGTCGGGCCGGTCGAAGACGGTGACGTCATCGAGATCGAGATCGACGGTGTGGGATCGATGCGCCTGCCGGTGACGCGCGGAACAATCGGCGATCACCCGGTATGGGACACGGAGAAGGCCGGACTGGCCGTTTGACGCCGCACCCCTTGAATCACGTCGTATCGCGAGCCGGCGATTCACGACGGCACATTAGTAGAGGACTGTGATGTCTGAAACCGCTACACCCAATCAGGCGGCACCGGAAGGCTTCTTCGACTCGCTCCAGGCCCGTGCGCTGTCGCCGGGCTGGGCGAAGAAAGTGCCGCAAATGTGGCCGGTGCCGCGCCCGCGCTTCGTTCCTGCCATATGGCGATACGCCGACGCCCGCGCCGCGCTCGATGCCGCATGCGCGTTCGTTTCGCCAGAGCAGGCCGAGCGCCGGAACCTGATCATGGTGAATCCGATCGCCGACAACATCTATCCGACCTGTCGCAACCTGGTCGCTGCATATCAGCTGGTGCTTCCCGGAGAGACGGCGCGCTCGCACCGTCACTCGCCGAATGCGTTGCGGCTGATTCTTGATGCAGGCACGGATACGTTCACGATCGTCAACGGCGTGCAAATCGATGTCGCGCCTGGCGACGTGGTGTTGACGCCTTCGTGGCATTGGCATGGGCATAGCAATTTTGGTAGCGAGCCCGCGTTCTGGATCGACTTTCTCGACGTACCGCTCGTGCAAAACTTCGAATGCATGTATTTCGAGGACCATCCGCAACGCAACGAGCCAGCGGTCGCTCACGAACCGGACTCGCCGTTGCGACATAAGGGCGTCGATCTCGACCGTGGCGCGCGAGAAAAAGGCACCGTGGATATCGCCCCCGGCGGACTGAAAACAATCGGTCTGCAGGCAGTCGGCATTGAACTCGGACAGTCGCGGTCGCATGACAAGCGGATCGACAACAACTTTTATACGGTCACGCGCGGCAGTGTACGAATGACCGTCGAACAACTCGGCGTAGTCGATCTCGTACGCGGCGACGTGATCGCCATTCCGTGCTGGCACGCTTTCACGATCGAAGGACTCGATGACTGGTCGCAACTGATTCGCGTCAGCGACGAACCGGTGATGGCGGCGCTCGGCTTCCGTGAACTGAAGTGCGCGTGAATCCGCTGAATCATTTTTAAAGACGCTTGAAAACACGCGACGCAAGGAGACGGTAGTGAAATTCAGCGAAGAACAGGAGATGCTGCGCGATATGGTGCGCAGGGTCGCAGAAGAACGGGTTCGACCGCTCGTCGCGGGGATGGAGGAGACCAAGCGCTTTCCGGAGGAACTGGTCGAAGTCTTCGGCGATCTCGGCTTGCTGCAAATGTGGGTGCCTGATGCATACGGCGGTCCCGGCGGCGATCTCACTTCGGTCTGCATTGCAAAGGAAGAGATCGGCAAGGTGTCGCTCGCCGCATCGACCTTGTGCGCTAACAACTCGATCGGACTGATTCTGCCGTTGCTGCATTTCGGCAGCGAAGCGCAGAAGCAACGTTATCTGCCGGAGGCGGCGAAGGGCCGCACGATCTCAGCGGTGGCGATTACGGAACCGGAAGCGGGCTCCGACGTGTCGGCGATTCGCACCACCGCGCGGCGCGACGGCGATTCGTATGTCGTCAACGGACAGAAAAGCTGGATCACGTGGGCGGCCCAGGCGAATTACATGCTGCTGTTTGCACGCACCGCGGAAGGTCGCGGTCACGACGGCATCAGCGTGTTTCTGGTCGATACGAAAGCACCTGGACTGAGGATCGGTCGCAAGGAAGTAAAGATGGGCCGGCATGGCTCGCCCACTTATCAGGTGTTTTTCGAGGACATGCGCATCGACGCCGATTGCCTGCTCGGAGAAGAGGGCAATGGCTTCAAGGCGTGCATGAAGATTCTCGATCTGAACCGGCCGTCTGTAGCCGCGTCGTCGCTGGGACTCGCTCAGGCCGCGATGGACGAATCGATCAACTACGCGAAGGACCGCCGTCAGTTCGGCAAACGGATCGGCGACTTCCAGGCGATCCAGTTCAAGCTCGCCGACATGGCGATGAAGATCGAAGCGGCGCGCACGTTGCTCTACTCGAGCACACAGGAAATCGACGCCGGAGACATCAGCCGTCTGACGATGCTGTCCTCGATCGTCAAATGCTACGTCACTGACGTTGCGATGGAGGTCGCACTGGAAGCCGTGCAGGTACATGGCTCGTATGGTTACTCGACCGAGTACCCAGTCGAACGCTTTATGCGCGACGCCAAGCTCAATCAGATTCTCGAAGGCACGAACGAAATTCATCGCGTGATCATCGCGAGGCAGTTGCTCGGCAAATGAATCACGCCATCAATCCAATGACACAGGAAGGATACTGACATGACTTCGACGTTACATCCCGGACTCGGCGACGCGGCGCGCGGCTTTCTGTCGCGTACGCATCAATTGCTGATCGACGGCCGTATGGAAGAGTCCGATTCCGGCCGCCGTACCGATATCGTCGATCCCGGCACCGGTGAAGTCATTACCACTGCCGCCGAAGCGTCCGCAACCGACGTCGATCGCGCAGTAGTTGCCGCACGCCGCGCGTTCGAAGGGCCTTGGAGCAAGGTCACGCCTGCGGAACGCACACGGATGATGCTCCGTTTCGCCACGCTGATCGAAGATCACGCGGACGAACTCGCGGAACTCGAGTGCATCAACAGCGGCAAGCCGTTGCCGTTCTGCCGCAATGGGGACGTCGTCGGCATTGCGGAAATGCTGCGCTACATGGCGGGCTGGACCACAAAAATGGGCGGCGAAACGCCGAACGTTTCGCTGCCCGGTGAGTGGCACGCGTACACGCTGCGCGAGCCGGTTGGTGTCGTTGGGCAGATCATTCCGTGGAATTTTCCGCTGAATATGGCGATGTGGAAGATTGCGCCTGCGCTTGCTACCGGTTGCACCATCGTGATGAAGCCGTCCGAACAGACGCCGCTGACGGCACTGCGTCTCGGCGAACTCGCGCTCGAAGCGGGCATTCCCGCTGGCGTGCTGAATATCGTGACCGGCTTCGGTAACCCTGTCGGCGCGGCTATTGCCGCGCATCCCGGTATCGATAAGGTCGCGTTCACCGGCTCTGGAGAAACGGGCCGACGCATCGTACAGGCCGCGAGCGGCAATCTGAAACGCGTGTCGCTGGAGTTGGGCGGCAAGTCTCCGGTCATCGTGTTTCCCGATGCGAATCTCGACGCAGCGGCGGCAGGCGTGTGTTCTTCGATCTTTTTCCACGCTGGGCAGATTTGCGCAGCCGGCTCGCGTCTCTACGTGCATGAACGGGCGTTCGACGAAGTACTCGACGGCATCGCCAAACGCGCGAATGCGATGAAGATGGGCCACGGCATGGATGCCGGCACGCAAATGGGACCGGTTATCTCGCGGCGTCAACTGGATCGTGTCGCGGGCTATATCGACCAGGGGCAACAGGAAGGCGCGACGTTGTTCGCGGGCGGTGGCTCCAGTGGCGAGCACGGTTACTTCGTGCAGCCAACCGTACTCACAGGCGTGAAGCCCGGCATGCGCGTGCACGACGAAGAAATCTTCGGCCCCGTGCTCTGCGCAATGTCCTTTAACGACGACGACCTCGACGGCATCGCCGCAGCCGCCAACGCCACGACCTACGGACTTGCCGCAAGCATCTGGACCAGGGACATCGGCCGTGCGCACAAGATGGCGCGCCGGATGCAGGCGGGAATCGTCAACGTGAACGCGCTGTCGTCGCCGGATGCGACCCTCCCGTACGGCGGTTACAAGCAGTCCGGCTGGGGCCGCGAGCGCGGTTACGACGCGATCAAGCTGTACACCGAGGTCAAAGCGGTTGCGATCAACCTGAACAACTGACAACGGCGCCCGGTCCAGACCGGGCGCGGAGGAGAACAGCATGACTGGCAGCATCGACTATGTTGCGAAAGATGGGCGGGCGTACATCACGATCAACCGCCCGGAGAAGAAGAATGCGATGAGCAGCGCAATGCTCGATCAGTTAATGACGGGCTACGACCGCGCGGAAGCCGACGACGACGTTCGGGTCGTCGTGCTGCAAGGCGCAGGCGACGATTTCACGACGGGGCACGATCTCGCCGAAGTCGGCACGGAATACGGTGCGACCACCTACGACGACAAGGGCCGCCCGCGCAAGCCGAGCCAGCGCGCACGGCTGCTGCACGACAAGCGGTACATCGAACGTTTTGAGCGCATCTTCAAGTTCCTGAAACCGACGCTTTCGCTGGTCAAGGGCTATTGCCTCGGCGGCGGTCTCTACCTGGCCGAGGCCTCGGACCTCGTGATCGCGGCGGACACCGCGAAGATGGGGCACCCGGAGCAGAAGCTCGGGTTGTCAGGCGCCGCATATTTCGCGGCTTGGGAAATGATGACGCTCGGTCCGCGCAAGGCGCGCGAACTGTTGTTGATGGCGGACGTTTGGGACGCGCAGACCTGTCTCGTGAACGGCCTCGTCAACAAGGTGGTGCCGGTCGCGTCGCTAACCGACGCGGGCGAAGAATGGGCAGAGCGGATCGTGCGTCTGCCGCGCGACGGCATCGTCATGGGCAAGGCCGCGACGAATCTGGCGATGAACGCGCTAGGCATCGACGCGCAGTTTTCGTATGGACATGTGCTGCACGCACTGGCGACGAATGTCCGCTACGAGGCCGACGAATACAACTTCATGAAGCAGCGCCGCGACAAAGGTGTGCGCGCGTCGAATCACGAGCGCGAAGAGTTTTACGTCGCGAAGGAAAAAGCATGAACACCGCGCTCAAAGGACTGAAGGTTCTCGACTTCACGCAGATGATGACGGGACCGTTCGCCACGATGATGCTCGGCGATTCAGGCGCTGATGTGATCAAGGTCGAGCAGCCGGATGGCGATCCGTTCCGGCGCTCGGGCGAAACCACGCTGAATGGCGACGGCGCGTTCTTTCTGGGTGTGAATCGCAACAAGCGCGGCATTGTTCTCGATCTGAAGAGCGAAGAAGGGCGTGCAGCAGCGCTCGCGCTTGCCGCGGAGGCGGACGTGCTGGTGGAAAACTTCCGGCCCGGTCTGACGGACAAGGCGGGGCTCGGGTACGACGCGCTGCGCAAACTGAATCCGCGCCTGGTCTACTGCTCGATCTCGGGGTTTGGCCGAAACGGACCGGACAGGAATCGGCCCGCGCTCGACATGGTGATTCAGGCCGTATCCGGCGTCATGCAGGTGACCGGAACGGAAGAGTCGGGGCCGCTGAAAACGGGTTTTCCGTTCTCAGACCTGATAACGGCGTTGCTCGCGAACATCGGCATTCTGACTGCATTGCAGGCGCGGGAGCGAACCGGCGAAGGTCAGCGCGTCGATCTGTCGATGCTCGACGCGAGCATCTTCAGCCAGGTGCCTCGCGATGTCTATTTCGATCTCACGGGCAAAACCCCGAGCCGGATGGGCAATCAGCACTGGGACATCGTGCCGAACAACACATACGCGACCGCCGACGGTCGCGACATCATGATCATCACGATCAATGACAAGTTCTGGCACGTGCTCTGCGATGCGATGCAAGCGCGCGAACTGAAGACCGACCCGCGTTTCGCGACCAAGGCCGCACGTCTCGAGAACCGCGCCGCAGTGGATGCGAGGCTCGCGGAGATTTTCGCCACTCGCAGTCTCGCGGAATGGGAAAGTGTGCTGTCTGCGGCTGGGGCAATTTACGGCTCGGTCCGCACGTGGCCCGAAGTGTTTAGCGACCCGCATGTGGTCGATACCCTGCTGAAGACCGTGCAGCATCCCAAAGGCGGCGAGTTCAAGGTCATCAACAACCCGCTGCAATTCTCGGGCACGCCGACGCAGATCCGCAACGCACCGCCACTACTGGGGCAACACAACGAAGAAGTACTCGGGCGTGGCGCCAGCGGATGGCCGTCAATCGACGGCTAGCAACAGTGAACGCAACAATACAAATGCGGGCAAGGAGACAAGCGTGATGGAACGGACCTGCATCATCGTCGGCGCGAGCCACGCGGCGGCGCAGCTAGCGCCGAGCCTTCGGCAGGAAGGCTGGGAAGGACGCATTGTCGTGATCGGCGACGAGCCGCGTTTGCCGTATCACCGGCCGCCGTTGTCGAAGGCGTATCTGCTCGGCGACAAACACACGGACGATCTGCTGATTCGCGCCGCCGACGCGTACGGACGCTTCAAAATCGAGTTCCGTCTCGGCGAACGGGTCGATTCGATCGATCGTGGCGACAGAACAGTCACGCTGCGAAGCGGCGAAAAACTGGCGTACGACAAGCTCGCGTTATGCACCGGCACCCGCGTGCGCACCGTCACGCTGCCGGGTTCGACGTTGCCGGGCGTTCACTATCTGCGCAATATCGACGATATCGACCGCATCAGGGCGGATGTGCGCGCAGGTGGCCGCGCTGTGATCGTCGGCGGTGGCTATATCGGGCTGGAAACAGCGGCCGTGCTGACGAAGCTCGGCATGCACACCACGGTCCTCGAAATGGCGCCACGCGTGTTGGCGCGTGTGACGGCTCCGCAAGTATCCGGCTTCTTTGAGCGGGTGCATCGTGAAGAGGGTGTGGACATCCGCACTGAAATCGCGGTGCGTGGTTTCGAAGGCACATCTCGCGTCGAAAAGGTCGTCTGTGCGGACGGTACTTTCTTCGCTGCCGATCTCGTGATTATCGGCGTCGGCGTGATGCCGAACGTTGAACTCGCCGCGCAGGCGAATCTAGCCACGGACAACGGCATCCTCGTCGATGCATGCGCCCGGACCGCCGACCCCGATATTGTCGCAGCCGGCGATTGCACGATGCATCCGTCGCCGTACTACGGCTATATCCGGCTGGAATCCGTGCCCAATGCAACCGAGCAGGCAAAGAGCGCGGCGGCCTCGTTGTGCGGCAAGGAGAGGCCCTACGCCGCGTTGCCCTGGTTCTGGTCGGATCAATACGACATCAAGCTGCAGATTGCCGGGCTCAATCAGGGCTATGACCAGGTGGCCGTACGAGGCGACCTTCAAGCCGGACGCAGCTTCTGCGCGTTCTATCTGAAAGACGGCCGTATGATCGCGGCGGATTGCGTGAACCGTCCGCAGGAATTCATATTCAGCAAGAAGCTGATTGCTGAACGGATCGAAGTCAGCGCGGCGCAACTGGCCGACGAGGCGTTGCCGCTCAAGTCGCTGATTGAAGTTGCCAAAGTTGCGAATTAATTGACTCGAGCGTTAAGAGAGGTGTGCAATGCCAGTCATCAAATATGTACAGTCGAATGGTCAGGTCGTCGAAGCCGATGTACCGCTGGGCAGCTCGGTGATGCAGGGCGCGGTCGACCATATGGTCGAAGGTCTTGCCGCCGAGTGCGGCGGGGCATGCAGTTGCGCGACCTGCGAGGTTCATGTGGATCAGGCATGGATCGAGATTGTCGGCGAAGCATGCGACATCGAGAAGGACATGCTGGCCGCGTCGAGCGCGCTGCGCAGCAACAGTCGCCTGAGTTGCCAGATCGAGATCACGCCCGAACTCGATGGCCTTGTGGTTGCGATTCCGGCCTGAGCGGACACACTCATGACGCTGACGGTAAGCGGATTGATCGACGTATTGCAGGTCAGACGGGAGACCAGTACGCGCTTTACCGGCTGGTCACCGCTCGACGGCGCGCGACGCATTTACGGCGGTCAGATGCTGGCCCAGTCGGTCATGGCGATGGGGCAAACGGTGCGTGAACCGCATCGATTGCATTCGCTGCAGGGCTATTTCCTGCAACCGGGCGACGTGACAAAACCAATCACGTTCGACGTGCAGCCCATCCGCGAAGGGCGGAACTTCAGCACACGGCGTTTGCTCGCGTTGCAGGACGATCTGCCGATCTTCAGTGGCGCCGCATCGTTTCAGGCGCCGGAGGGCGAGTATCAGCGGTTTGACGCGATGCCGGAGGTCGCGCCACCCGAGCAGATGCAGTCCGAAGACGCGTTCTATGCAGGTCAGCTCCATCTGCTTGAAAACTGCCGATCGCATGTGCCGCTAATCATGCGGCTTTTCGAGCGACGCAGCGAACGCTGGCGCGCGTGGCTAGACCCTGGACCTTTGCCGCCCGTCAATGGCATCTGGTGTCGATTGAGGGAGCCGTGCGGCGATGATCCGCTGCTATGTCAGGCGTTGCTTGCGTACGTGTGCGATCTCGATCTGATGAACACCGCGATGCGGCCGCGCGGTTGCGGCTCGCTGGATAGAACCATGCAGGCGGCAAGTCTCGACCACGCGATGTGGTTTCATGCGCCCATTCGTCCGGATCGCTGGTTCTACTACGACCTGCAAGGTCCGAGCGCCACCAACAATCGCGGTCTCGGACGCGGCGCGCTCTATCAGAACGGCTTGCTCGTCAGCACGGCCATGCAGGAAGGGCTACTGCGCGAACGTCATGATCGACGTGCGAATCATCAAAGGAATGAAGCGTATGGGCCAATGGGACGATAAATTCGAGCGTGCCGATCGCAAGTGGGCAAGCTGGAAAATGCAGGAATACCCGCAGGCGGAGCGCGTGATTGGTCGGATCATTGAAGATAAGGCGCGTCGGCAGCCTTACCGTGAGGTGTTTCAATTCCGCGATCGGGTGATCTCGTACGAGCAGTTGAATCTGTTTGTGAACCGTGTCGCGAACGGCTTTATCGCACTCGACATCCGGCCAGAAGACAAGGTCGCGCTGATGCTGTCGAATCGCGCCGAGTTTCTACTCGCGTGGTTTGCGCTGAACAGAATCGGTGCGGTTTGCGTGCCGATCAATATCGCACTCAAAGGCGCGGGCCTCGCGTATCAGATCGATCAGGCCGACTGCGTCGCACTCGTTGCCGAGGAGGACTTTTTCGCGGCGCTGGGCGCAATTTCCGATCAGTTGCCGAAGCTGCGTCATTCGATTGTCGTCACCGATCAGCACGCGGTTCGGCTCGATGCGTGGCCGGGCATTGAGAACCTGCGCTTCGACGATCTGCTCACCCGCCCTGAAACTACGCCCGACATCACTGTCGACTTCAGAAGTCTCGCGACCATTTCGTACACGTCCGGCACGACGGGGCTGTCGAAAGGCGTGATGATGAGCCATCACTACTGGTACGAGATATGGTCGGAGGCGGTGCGCTATGCACGTTATACGGAAGACGATGTGTTGTACACGGGCTTGCCGTTTTTCCATACGAGCGCACATGGCACGACTGGCCCCGCGATTCTGACCGGTGCGAAGGCGGTGCTGGTCGAACGCTTTTCCGCCAGCCGCATGCTCGATGACTGCCGGCGATGGGGATGCACGTCGGCGAAATATATCGGCGGGATGGTGTCGATTCTGATGAAGCAGCAGGCTTCAGTTGAAGACGCCGACAACCCGCTGCGATTGATGGTTGGCGCGGCCGCACCCAAGCATCTCTGGCATGCATTCGAGAAGCGGTTCAACACGCGTCTGCTGGAACTGTATGGCATGACCGAATGCAGTAGTGCTCTGGTCAATCCATTCGATGCACGCAAACCCGGATCGTGCGGTAAAGCAGGTACTGGCTACGACGTGCAACTGGTCGACGATCACGACAATGCCGTGCCACCAGGGCAGGTGGGCGAACTCGTCGCGCGTCCACAACGTCCGCATCTGGGCACGACAGGCTACTACAGGAACCCGGACGCAACGCTGGAGTTGTTCCGTAATCTGTGGATTCATACCGGCGATCTGGCGACGCAGGACGAGGACGGCTATTTCTTCTTCGTCGATCGCAAGAAGCAGGCGCTCAGACGGCGCGGCGAGAACATTTCGTCGTTCGAGGTGGAGGCCGTGATCAGCGCGCATCCAGCAGTGGTCGAATCGTGTGTGGTAGGCGTGCCGTCAGAACTCGGCGAAGATGACGTGAAGGCCGTGATCGTGCTCAAACCCGGACATGTCGTGACGGAAGCCGAGCTGATGGACTGGTGCGAGCCGCGGCTCGCTTACTTTGCGATACCGCGCTATGTCGCCTTCCGTGCGACGTTGCCCAAAACGCCGAGCGAGCGTGTCGAAAAATATCGGCTTCGCAACGAAGGCGTGACGGCGGATTGCTGGGATCGCGAGCAGTCCGGACGCGTACTCAGGCGCTGATCTGCCACGTTGTCCGCGCCCGCTCCAAACCATAAGAAATCGGTCTCACGATCTCGTAAAACAGTATTGGACCCGACCGCGATTTGAGTCGAATCTTGAGTCTGAGGCTTTGCAGAACAAACGCGCAAAGCACCGACACAGAAAATCCTTCCAAAACTATATCGTGAGAAGAGGTGACGCATGACGAACAAGGTTGCAGTGGTCACGGGTTCCAATGGACTGACCGGGCAGGCGATTTGCAAGGACCTGACGGCACGGGGTTATACCGTCGTGGGGATGGACATTGCCGATTCGGGCAAAGGCGAATACGCGTATCGCAAGTGCGATGTGACTGATTACGAGCAGATCACTGCGTCGGTCGCGGCGATCGATGCAGAGTACGGCACGATTCGCGTGCTGGTGAATAACGCGGGTGTCTGGCACGGCAAGACGTTCTTCGACATTGCGCCTTCCGATTACGACTTCACTTACGGCGTCAACACGCGCGCGCCGTTCTTCCTGAGCCAGGAAGTGGCGAAGCGTCTCGTCAAAGCGGGCGGCGGTGGTGTGATCGTCAATCTGGCGTCCATCGTCGCGACGCTTGGCAGCGGCGTGACCGACTACGGCGGCTCGAAGGCAGCGGTGGTGAATCTCACGAAGAGTCTCGCGAAACCGCTGGGACCGCATGGTATCCGTGTCGCGGCCGTTTCGCCGGGCACGATCAATACTGCAATGGGCGAGAAGGTGCCGAAAGAGGTGCGCGACAGACTGATCGCAAGCTCGGGTCTGCAACGCGCGGCTGAGCCGGAAGAAATTGCTTCGGCGGTGGGCTTTCTCGTCAGCGACGATGCGCGCTATGTGACGGGCGCGACGCTCGATGTCAACGGCGGACTGTGATTTTCCTCTGGAAAAGACGCTCTCACTGATCAATGTGACGGAGGAACCATGTCTGGATGTCCTTTCAGCAAGCCGGCATTTCCAATGCCACGACAATGTCCGTTTCTTCCGCCGCAGGAGTACCGGGATTTTCAGCAACAACCGGGTCCAACCAAGGTACAGATGTGGGACGGCAAGGACGCGTGGCTCTTCACGCGTTACGACGACGTGCGGGCGGTGCTGGGCGATAACCGTTTTAGCGGCGACCCACACGTTACGGGTTTTCCGAGCCTGTCCCCCGCAAGAAACGCGGTGCTCGATCTTGAGCCGGCTTTCATCCGTATGGACCCGCCCGAGCATGGCCGCTTCCGGCGCATGCTGACCAAGGAGTTCATGATCAAACGCGTGAGTGCGATGCGCCCGCGTATCGAGTCGATCTTCGACCGCCTGCTCGACGAGCTGCTCAAGAAAGGGCCGCCCGCGAATCTGGTGGAAGATCTGTTTCTCCCGTTGACGTCCGAAGTCATCGCGGGGCTGCTCGACGTACCCGGCAAGGATCACGGCTTCTTTCAGGAGCAAAGCCGCCTGAAGGTGCTGCTCGACGTCGACCCGGCAATCCCTAAGGCGGCGTCGGACCGCATCCTCACCTATCTTGACAAGCTGATTACCGAGCGCGCAAAAGATGCCGACAGTCGTGAAGATCTGTTGAGCCGGTTGATCGTAGAGCAGGTGCGCCCGGGCCATCTGACGCATCGTGAACTCGTGATCATGGCCGAACTGCTGCTGATGGCCGGCCACGAAACGACAGCAAACCAGATGGCGCTGGGTGTGCACAGCTTTCTGACCAACCCGGACCAGCTGGAACTTTTGCGCAACGATCCTTCGTTGCTGCGTGGCGCCGTCGAGGAAATGCTGCGGTTTCATACCATCGTCCACTACAACGCGTTCCGCGTTGCGCTGGAGGATGTCGAAGTCGCGGGCCAGCTGGTCCGCAAGGGCGAGGGCGTGGTTGCGCTGATTTCGGGCGCGAATCACGATGCAAACGCGTTCGAGAACCCGGAGAAATTCGACATCACGCGCAAGGCCGATCATCACGTGGCGTTCAGTTACGGCATTCATCAGTGTCTCGGTCAGCCGCTTGCGCGCGTCGAACTGCAAGTGGTGTTCGCCACGCTGTTCCAGCGGATTCCAACACTGCGGTTTGCCGTTCCGCAGGAACAGATCAAAGGTAAGGGCGATCACTTCGTGCAGGGACTCGAATCCCTGCCGGTGACGTGGTGAATATCAATTGATCCGGTGCGTCCGGACGGAGGAGTCAGACATGTCGAATAGCGGCTTCAAACTGCGGGTGTCCGTAAATCAGGACGTGTGCGTAGGCGCGGGATTGTGCGTGTTGTCGTCGAGCGAGGTATTCGACCAGCGCGACGAAGATGGTGTCGTCAAATTGTTGCAGACGTCGCCGGACGAGGCGCTCTACGAAAAAGTACTCGGAGCGTCGCGAAAATGTCCGTCGAAAGCAATCAAGGTGGAGAAGATCGCCGACGATTCCACTGCGCAGGAGGCCGGCCTGTGAGTACGATTGCGCGTTCGATTGTGATCGTCGGTGCGGGCCAGGCCGGTGTGCAGGCAGCGAGCGCGTTGCGCGCCGAGGGGTACGATGGTGCGATTCATTTGCTCGGCAATGAACCGTGCTTGCCATATCAGAGACCGCCGCTGTCCAAGTCGTACCTGTCCGGCAATATCGCGGATGAAGAGTTGCATCTGGAAACGGCACAGTGGTTCGACGAACAGCGCATCGAGCGGTCGGTCGACACGCATGTCGACTCAATTGAACGGCGTCTCAAGCGCGTGAAGCTGTCTTCGGGAAGAATGCTGGGTTACGACCATCTGATTCTCGCAACAGGTGCGCGTAACCGGCCACTGCCTGCGTTGAGCGAACCGATTCAAGGGGTGATCTCGTTGCGTACCGTCGCCGATGCAGCGGCGCTTACGTCGAAATTACGCGGTTCGCGTCGTGTCGTGGTGATCGGTGCTGGCTTTCTCGGGCTTGAAGTGGCAAGCGTCGCGATCGCGCAAGGTTGCGACGTGCATGTTGTCGAGTCGGTTGATCGGGTGATGCAGCGCGCTATTTCGGTCGAGATGTCGCAGGCGTGTCTGCGGCATCATCGCACGGCGGGTCTGAAGTTTTCATTCAATGCGCGCGTCGATGCTTTCTGTGCGAAAGATGGCCATGTCAGCGCGGTAAAGTTCGCTGACGGCAGCCAGCTTGACGCCGATCTCGTGCTGGTTGCGATCGGTGTCGTGCCGAACAGCGAACTTGGCCTGGCGTGCGGACTCGATATCTATAACGGCTTCATCGTCGACGAACAATTGCGAACCTCCGATCCGTCGATCTTTGCGATCGGCGACTGCGCGGCATTCCCGTATGCGTTCGACGGCGGCGACCGGCTGCGACTCGAGTCGGTGCAGAACGCAGTTGACCAGGCCTGCTATGTCGCGCGTCGCATCGTAGGTACTGCCGACGCGCCACGCTACGATCAGGTGCCGGTGTTCTGGAGCGATCAGGGCGGCATGCGGCTGCAGATGGCCGGTGTTGCGCGCCGGCTCGACGCGAGCGTGTTACGTGGAGATCCTTCGACTGGGGCATTCTCGGTATTCCGTTACCGTCATGACCGACTTACCGCGGTTGAATCGTTCAACCGTCCGGCGGACCACATGGCCGCGCGGCGCATGTTGCAGCGGCGGATCAGTCCGTCGCGCGCCCAGGCAGCGGACATCACGTTCGATCTCAAGTCGTTGCTCGCCGCTGCGGTGACAACGTGAACGCGCACGAAAGCACGCACGAAAAGGGCACACGGCAAAAACCATGACGAAGGCTGCTCCGATACTCGACGGCATCCGGATACTCGATATGACCTCGGTAATCTTCGGCCCATATTGCACGGCAACGCTCGCTGAAATGGGCGCCGACGTGATCAAGATCGAACCGTCCACCGGCGACGAAATCCGGCGCGTGGGACGCCCGGCGGCGACGCGCGGCATGGGGCCGGCGCATATGACGCTGAATCGCGGGAAACGTTCGGTGGTCTGGGACCTGAAGACACCACGTGGAATGGCCGCGCTGCGTCGCCTGTTGAAACGATGCGATGTATTCATTCACAACCTGCGCAGCGATGCGATCGACCGGTTGGGCTTGAACTACGAAGCAGCGAGAGCGATCCGCCCCGATCTCGTCTACGTGCATTGCTCGGGGTTCGGCGAAGGCGGACCGCTCGCCGGTAAGCCGGCGTACGACGATATCATCCAGGCCGCGTCTGGCGCGGCCAGCCTCCTGCCGCGTACCGACGGCAATCCTGTGCCCCGTTTTCTGCCGATGGCGATGGCCGACAAGGTCGCCGGCTTGCATGCGACGTACGCGGTACTCGGCGCGCTGTTTCATCGGGAGCGGACCGGATTGGGACAAGAGGTGGAGGTGCCCATGTTCGAGAGCTTCACCCATTTCCTGCTGCAGGATCATCTGTATGGGCGCGCTTTCGTCCCACCCAACGATCCCGCCGGTTATCCGCGACAGCTTGACCCGTTGCGTCAGCCGGTGAAATGCGTGGACGGCTATCTGTCGATCGCGCCGTACACCGACGCACGCTGGGTGCGTTTCTTCGAGATCACCGATCACGCGGGTTTCTTGCAACGAGAAGGACTCACGACCGCACGCGAGCGTTTCAACGCGCTGGACCGGATGCAGACGGAACTGGCGCGGATCGTGGCCAGCAAGCCGCTACGATACTGGCTTGAACTGCTTGCGGAACACGATATTCCCGCCGCCGAAGTCAAAGGGCTAAACGATGTATTTGACGATCCGCATTTGCAGGCCGTCGGGTTCTTCAGGCGCAAAACGCACGCGACGGAGGGCGACTATCTGGAGATGCGGGCGCCGGTTCGCTTTCACGGTGCGGCTTGGAAAGACGTGGAAGCCGCGCCGTTACTCGGCCAACACAGTGAAGCGCTTGAGCGTTGGCTCGATGAGGAACACTGAGTCAGGCGGCCTGCTCGATCAGATCCGGACGCGACGTATCGAGGAAATACTGCGGATGCCGAGCGGTCAGTTGCGCTGCGTTCGCACGCGCTGCCTCACGCCATGCACCGAGCAAAGGCGGCACGCGATCCTTATGCCATGCAAGCGACAACGACACGCCCGGCGTATCCGCGTTCAATGGTCGGTATGCGACACCGAGCGGTTGCATCAACTGCATGACGGCCGGCACGACCGCGACGCCGACGCCCGCTGCCACGAGACAGGCGGACGTGTGCATGTCGTGCGCTTCCTTGGCGATCGTCGGCTTCAGGTTTTCATCTTCGAAGATGTCGAGGATGCGGTCGCCATAGCCGCGCTCTGTCGCTGTGCCGCGCGCTACCGCAATCAACGGCCAGTTTGCGAGGTCGCGCAGATTGACCGGACCTGGTACGTCGTATTCGCTGCCGGCCGGCACCGCGACCACCAGCAACTCGCGATAAAGCAGCTCGGTGACGATGTTGTGGTCGTACACATGGCCGCGTACCAGGCCGACTTCGATCGCGCCTTCCTTGAGTGCCGCAATCTGCTGGGAGATGGTCATCTCCTGCAAACTGACATCGGAGTCCGGTGCAAGCGATTTGAACAGGCGCAGCGTGTTCGGCAGAAAGCAGTAGATCGCGGTATAGATGGACCCGACAATCAGATGCGCCCGTGCGCCGCGTCCCGACGCGCGCACCGCGGCGATAGCGGCCGATGCCGTATTGAGCACGCGTTGAGCGTGTTCGACAAGAATCTCGCCAGCCGGTGTCAACAGCACCTTGCGCTTTTCCCGCGTGAAGAGCGCGGTGCCGAGTTCGTCTTCGAGTGAAATGATTTGTGCGCTCAACGCGGGCTGCGCAATGTTCACGCGCTCGGACGCGCGGGTGAAATTCAGTTCGGCAGCCACTGCAAGGAAGTATTGAAGTTGGCGCATGTTCATATCCACACTCCTGTATTGAGGTCGTGGCGCTAACGCCCGGAGCAACGGGCGGCCGGTTCAGCGGCCGCATATTCGCCCACCAGCGCAGGGTCGAATGCCACGCGACCTGGATCTGTCATGTAAAGCGCCAGGCTGACCAGTCGCAGCCAGTAGGCGATGTTCATCGTGAATTCGCGTTCGGGTCGCGTTAGTGCGCGCCGCGCCACGCGAGCGTGCCGGCGTCGACGCCGAAGGTGCTGCCGGTCGAGAAGGAGGCCTCGTCCGACGCGAGGAAGCACACGAGACGGGCAACTTCTTCCGGCTGGCCCAGCCGCTTGATCAGATGCGTGCCCCACAGGCGCGCACGTGCCTTCTCCTGATCAGGTGCGTGGGCGAGGCTGCGGCTGAGCATCGGCGTGTCGATCGCGCCGGGCACGTAGGCATTGCAACGAATACCCGCGTCGGCGAGATCGAGCGCGACGGCTTTCGTCAGCATCACGACGCCGCCCTTGCTGGCCGCGTACGCGGGCAAACCCGGATACGCCACCGTGCTCGCGACCGACGCGCCGTTGACGATGGCGGGGCTGCGTGTGGATTTGCGCAGATAGGGCGCGGCGAATTTCGCCGCCAGCCACATCGCCTTGAGATTGACGTTCATCACGGCGTCCCAGACTTCTTCCGGCAGATCTTCGATCGTCGGCGCGCGGCCGGTGAGGCCGTCGTCGGTGACACCCGCGTTATTCACCAGCACGTCGATGCCGCCCGCCTGAGCGGCTGTCTCTTCGATCATGTGGCGGATTGAATCGCTTTTCGACAAATCGGTTTTGATGAACAGGGATTTTGCGCCAGCGTCCTTGACCGCTTCGGCTGCCGCCACGCCTTTGTCTTCCTGCAGATCGGCCAGAGTGACCCATGCGGCGCCCTGACGGGCAGCTTCGATCGCGATCGCCCGGCCCATGCCTTGCGCTGCGCCAGTGACGATCACCACTCTGTTCGTGAGTTTGCTCATGCAATGTCTCCGTTTCTTCGTGCCTTCCGCAGGCATTTTTTGTCCGGTGCACCGCTGGATGTACACGCGTTGCCGGTTCGTGTTTCCACACGTTATCGAAACGACGCGAGATGTTCCATAACCAATCATCTCTTTAACTTTACGGATCGTCTCAATTGAAGTGGGGGCGCTATCGTCAGACGGATGCCTCCGTACACGCCGCCATTTCATCTGCGTTCTGTTCGCCGGCTCTCGCGCGTCGCGGAATCGGAAGATGCGGTGTATCGAAAGCCGCGGCGGCGTGATTCGCGACCGACGCCGGTACTGTCACGGCCCGAGTCAGCTATACCCCGATACGCTCGAATCATCGTTTTTTAGTATTTCCCCAATCACCTGACGGCACCGTATCTTCTGCTCATCGTATGGCGTTATCCGCGTCTTGTAGTTGAAGGCGCCGGCGCCAAGCCGTATCCATGAGTTGCAAGAGAGAGACCTATGCTGAAGGTGTGTGTTTTCGGAGGCGGTGCGATCGGCGGATATATCGCCGGGCATCTCGCTCGCGCGGGACGGTGCGAGGTCAGCGTGGTGGCGCGCGGCAAGACACTCGACGCAATTCGTACACACGGACTGCGTGTCATTACCGCGTCGGAGGACTTCACGGTGCGCGTGAATGCCGTTGAGGATGCGCGAGAACTCGGCGTACAGGACTATGTTTTTGTCACGTTGAAAACACATCAGGTCGACGATGCGCTCGACCAGATCCGTTCGCTGATGGATTCGCACACTGTAGTGCTGCCGCCCACCACCGGTATTCCTTATTACTTCTTCCCTGACCGTCAGATGCCCGTGCTCGATCCCGGCGCACGGCAATGGAATGCCATTCCCCCGGCGCAGGTACTGGGCTGTGTGTACTGGATCGGCGCGCACGTGGTCGCGCCTGGCGTCGTATCGCAGGACGGCGCGAAAGCCGGCTGCCCGATAGGCGAACTGGACGGCCGCCACTCGGAGCGTGCCAGCCGCCTGAGCGAATTGCTGGGCGCGAGCGGTATTCCGGCGAAGGTCAACGACAACATTCGCGCGGCAATCTGGGTGAAGTTCGTGAATAGCCTGTGCTGGAATCCGGTGGCGATGCTGACGCAGGGAACACTCGGAGAAATACGCGACGCCGCGAACGCCGTGTCCATCGTCAGGACGATGATGCGTGAGGCCGACGCGCTCGCAGCAGCAATCGGACTCGATGTCGGCCCGGATCCCGACAAGCGGATCGCACTAACGCTCAGTGCGCCGCATCACAAGATGTCCATGTTGCAGGACCTCGAAGCGGGACGCCCGCTCGAACTGGAACCGCTACAACGTTCACTGGACGCCGTTCGCGAACTCGCCGATCTGCGCACACCGATACTCGATACCGTTCTCGCGCTAGCCCGTCTGCGCGAGAGCATCGCGTTAAATAATCTTCGTACAAGGGAGCTGCATTCATGACATCTGCGTCCACCTCCAACACGGCCGGCGCGGCTCGTGACTTTCGTCGTCCGCTCGAAGGCGTCAAAGTGGTCGAAGCGTGTAGTTATATTTCCGGCCCGTTCTGCGCGCAGATGCTGTCCGATCTCGGTGCGCACGTGATCAAGGTCGAGCCGCCGTCCGGCGATCCGTACCGCAATTTTGGTCACAGCTGGGAAGGTGTCGGTACCGTGTGGACCAATTCCAATCGCGGCAAGGATAGCGTGGTACTGGATCTGAAGTCGCCGGGGGATCTGGCGAAGTTCAAGACGCTTCTGAAAGAAGCCGACATCTACATCGAAAACTGGCGGCCCCATGTGTCGGCTTCGTTGGGTCTGAGTTTCGATCAGGTGAGTGCGTTGAATCCGCGCATTGTCCAGCTCTCTATTACCGGCTATGGGCCGGACGGTGTACTTGCAAAAGAACCCGCATTCGACGCGTTGATTCAGGGCCGCACGGGACTATTGAGCTACGAGGCCGCTGGCGGGGAACCGCGCGCGACCAATACGTTTCTCGCCGACAAGGTCGCGGCGGTATTCGCCGCGCAGATGGCGCTGTCCGGATTGATTTCGCGCGACCGGTCGCAGCAGGCTGTGCATCTGGAAACTTCAATGCTCGACATCATCGCGTACTACAACTTTCCCGACATGTTCCACAACCAGACCTTCGTCGACGACACGGCTGCCGCGACGCTTGCGCCGCAGCCCGTGCTGGCGACGCGCGACGGTTATATGGTGCTGTCGCCGGTATCGGGCAAGCAGCTCAGCCGCACGCTCGACGCGATCGGCCATCCGGAGTGGAAGGACGAGCTCAAGCAGATCAAGGATCGCAAGCAGATGACTCACACGTTTTTTGAACGCGTGGCTGCTCCACTGAAGCTGAAGACCACCGCCGAGTGGCTCGAGCGTTTTCGTGAACTCGATGTGCCGGCAGGACCCGTCAACGAACCTCATGCGCATTTCAGCGACCCGCAGGTGATTCACAACGAACTCTATTCGGAGTTACAGACGCCGGGCGGCACTGCTCGTGCAATCCGTTACCCGGCTCGTTTCAATGGTCATCTGCTGAAGCCCGGCAAGCCGGCGCCGCGTCTCGGCGAAGGCAATGACGAAAGACTCGCGACCTGCCAGTCTGGCGAATGAAGCAAGGCACTCACGCCGGCTTTCACGGGAGAGCAACGTGCCGATACTGCTAAGAGGTATCGAAGGGATCAAGGCTTACTCGGGCTTCCATCTCGGCAAGAGCAGCTGGGTCGAAGTGAGTCAGGACATGATCAATGCCTTCGCGTCGGCGACCGACGACTGGGACTGGATATCCGTCGATGAGGCACGTGCCAGACGCGGGCCTTTCGGCAAACCTGTCGCGCAGAATACGCTGATCCTGAGCCTGATCGTACCGTTGCTGCACGACGTGTTTGTCCTCGAAGACATCGGCATGAATATCGTTCATGGCATTGACCGGCTGCGCTTTCTTGGAACCGTCCCGGTCGATTCGAGCGTGCGCCTCAATGTGGCCGTCAAAACCGTCAACATGACCGGCGATCGTGGCCATTGGGTGCTGGCCTGCAGGATGGAGTGCGACCTCAGCGACGCCCCCGTGCTCGAAGCCGAACTGGTGTATTGCGTCGGGCCCGCCATTGGCGAACCGATCAGGATCGCGGCAGTTGGATGAGCAAATCGGCGATACCGGGTGAAGTGGCTGGACAACTGGCTTACCGGTTGCCCTCGGTATGCCCCTTGTTCTCGTGCCGTTTCTGATCGCCTAACCGCCCGGCCAATGCGCAGCGCAATGCCAGCGCACTGCTGCTGGCGATGCCATCGGGCGTGTGCGGTCGTCCGGTGATTTTTAACGGATCGGGTCAGGCAGCGAGCGAGCCAGCGTTGTCAGGCTATCTGTTAGCCGACCGATCGGACCTTCATCGAGCGTCATGACGACTTCGATGATTTTCTTCGCCACGCTTGCGAGCGCCGGTGCTCCCTCGCCGTGTTGGTCGAGACCGATCATCACGTTGAACTTGCTGTAGATCTGTTCATCGGAGAACCGCGTTGCCGGCGTCCACGGATCGCCTTGAGAATGATCGGCGGTGGCGCTGAAAATCTGTCCACGCGCATGTATGTCGACGCCACCCGGCACGCCGCGCCATTGACCACCTGTCATCCACTCCCCAATGTTCGACGATGTCGGCTCCGGCATGACTTCGACTCGTTTGCGGAAAGCGGCAATGCGCTCGTCGCTCATCGTTTTTTCATCATACCAGCGCGGGCCGGCCGGCACGTCGTACGCAACTGCGGCGACTGCATGAGCGTGGCTGAATTCCGCGCTGAGAGGATCGCCTGGCTGCTGCTCGCGGAAGATGGAGGTCAGGGCAAAAGGATTGGCCCGCACCACGACCCGCTCGATTTCGTGTGGCCGAAGCTCATGTCGTGCGCGCAACTGGGTAAAGGCGGTGAGCGGGTGATGAATCCAGCGGCAGCATGGCCAAGGTTTGTAGGTGGTGTTGAGAATTTGCCAGTCACTACCGAGGCCGGCCATTAGCGCTTCGTCATCGTGCGTAGGGGAACCGTAGAACTTCCAGAAGGCGTTTGATCCATCGAGGATGTCCTTGAAGCCTGTACTGCCCAATCGTGCGAGCAGCGCTGCCGACACGCCGGTCTCGGCACACCAGCCGGCGTCGGCATATTTGTACATAGGCTGCTCGACGGATTCCGCCCACTTTCGTAATGTCGGCTGCGGGGAGTTACTTCCACCGATCCCGAAAGCGTGGTTGGCCTCGTTCCCATCGAGGCCGCCGATGTTCGTCGAGGCGCCGATGGCGGCCCAGGTGATGGTCGCTGCCGGGCCGCCCAGTTCGTTCCAGCCGATCACCTTACCGTTCTCGATCTGCATTGGCGCTCCCATCCAGCTGCCGATCCGCGCGCCGACATCGAAACCGACCGCGATGGCTGTCAGCAAGTCGCGTCCACTGCGTTGATATAGCTCGGCAAGCGCCAACGCAGAAAAGACCGTCGCGTTGCCAAAATGCGTCGAGGTCGGAAAGGTATCGTCCGCATCCAGCACATTGGCCAGGCGCGCATTGGCGTATGCAGCAGCGGTGACCGAACTGCGTTGCGTTTTTCCGAGAACAGTCGCGTCTGGATTGCCCCCAAGGGTACCGACATATTCGAGGGCAATCCGTCCGCTGTCCGTGCCGAGCGCTCCTAGCGCACACCCCAACGTGTCAAGGAGGAGTCGTTTGCTTTCGGCGACAACGGGCGGTGGCAGATCGTCAAAGCGTGTTTTCACCACGAAATCGGCAAGTTTTTGCGTGAGGCTCGTCATGTCTCGCTCCTTTGTCAGATAGTTGTGTGCTGGTCGAACGGCTTCGTTTAAACGGCGCTTTGCAGTTCGGGCAGGACTTCGAAAAGGTCCGCCACAAGGCCATAGTCCGCCACCTGAAAAATGGGAGCGTCCGCGTCCTTATTGATTGCAACAATGATTCGGGAGTCTTTCATGCCCGCCAGATGCTGGATTGCTCCTGAAATGCCGACGGCAATATAAAGCTGCGGCGCGACGATTTTTCCGGTCTGGCCGACTTGCATGTCGTTTGGTGCGAAGCCCGCGTCGACTGCTGCCCGCGACGCGCCGACCGCTGCGCCGAGTTTGTCCGCGAGAGGGTGAAGCAAACCGAAGTTCTCGCCGCTCTGCATGCCGCGACCGCCGGACACGACAACTTTTGCGGTCGTCAAATCAGGGCGATCGCTCGCTGCAAGCTGCTCGTCGAGAAGGACCGACAGACCCGAGTCGCCTGAACCTGCGACCTGCTCGATAGGGGCTGGGTCTTGCATCGCGTTCGCTGCGTCGAAAGCAGTGCCGCGCACGGTGATCAGTTTGATTGCAGCGGAGGACTGGATCGTTGCGATAGCGTTGCCGGCGTAGATTGGACGCCTGAAAGTATCTGCACTCATCACCTCGATGATCTCGGAGATCTGATCGGTATCCAGCAACGCGGCAACGCGTGGCAAGATGTTCTTGCCATGGGTGGTGGCGGCCGCGAGCACATGGCTGTACGCGGACGCAATTCCCGCAATCAAAGGCGCAATGTTTTCCGGCAATTGGTGCGCGTAGGCGTCTTTGTCGGCGATTAGAACTTTGGACACGCCTTCGATCTTCGCTGCGGCCTGCGCAACTGCGCCGACGTTCTGACCCGCGACCAGCACGGCGATATCGCCCCCGATCTTGCGTGCGGCGGAAACCGTGTTCAGTGTGGCAGCGCCGAAAGCACAAGTGTTGTGCTCGGCAATGACAAGGATGGCCATTAGATCACCCTCGCTTCGTGCTTGAGCTTTTCGACCAGTTCCGTGACGGAGGCGACCGTGACGCCCGCGCCGCGCATTGCCGGCGCTTCGACTTTGAGGGTCTTCACGCTCGAGGCAGTCGACACGCCAAGCGAGTCTGCGCTGATCACCTCGAGTGGCTTCTTCTTCGCCTTCATGATGCTGGGCAAGGTCGTATAACGCGGTTCATTCAGCCGCAGGTCGGCGGTGACGATTGCCGGGAGATTGAGCGCAACCGTCTGCAGCCCGCCGTCGATCTCTCGAGTGACATTGATCTTTTCGCCCATAACATCGAGCTTCGATGCGAACGTGCCTTGAGCGTAGCCGGTCAGTGCGGCCAGCATTTGACCGGTCTGATTGTTGTCGCTGTCGATAGCCTGCTTTCCCAGGATCGTGATGCGCGGTTGTTCCTTGTCGACAATGGCCTTGAGCAGTCGTGCCACCGCGAGCGAGCTGAGCGCTTCATCGCTCTCGATCAGAATCGCGCGATCGGCGCCAAGCGCGAGGGCCGTGCGTAACTGCTCCTGGGCCTGACTTGGGCCGATTGAGACCACTACAACTTCGGTTGCGATTCCTTTTTCCTTGAGTCGCACGGCCTCTTCCACCGCGATCTCGCAGAAGGGGTTCATGGACATCTTGACGTTCGCGAGGTCCACGCCACTGTTGTCCGCCTTGACGCGAACCTTGACGTTATAGTCGACCACCCGCTTGATAGCGACCAGAACTCTCATGCCATCAGCCTCATCTTGCTACTCCGTTTTCAACTTGGGACATAGCCCGAGTTGACCACTTATTCTGGAGGCGCGCCAATAGCTTTATATGTTCAAGTGATCGAATTAACGTATGGACGGAATTCCCGAAACTGGCAGGCGCGAAGCCTTATTGGGGCGCGACGCTCATCGCCTTCCATACGACTTTAGTTGCGGTGCGGAATGCCGCAGCGTCGAAACCAATGGAGCCCGAGCGCCGCAAAAATACGATCAGGCCTTCCCAATGCGAATAGAGCAGTGCGCCTCGCAGACGGCATTCATCGGCAGGCAACGCTCTATTGATCTGTGCCACCAGCCCGCTGAACAACGCCTGAAATTCCTTGCTCACCTTGACCATCAATTCACGCACAGCGGGTTGATGTTCCGCGAGGCACCAGCATTCGAACGCAAAGGGGCTGACGACATTGTTGCTGTCGGTCAATGCGTCGAATACGTCGTCCAGCACCGCTTCCAGTCGCGCTCCAGGCGATAGTGCCGGATCGCTGGAGAGCGAACGGTATTGTTCCAGATATCGTCGGGCAACTTCTTCTATGGTGGCTAGCAGCAACGCGTCCCGACTCCCGAAGTAATGCTGCAGAGTGCCAAGACGAATTTGCGCTTCGGCTGCTACGCGTCGTTGCGTGAATCCGACGTTTCCCTCGGACGCAAACACGCGGATTGCAGCCTCAAGAATTTCAGGGACACGCGTTGACCGGTTGCCGCGCTGCCGCACGGGTGACTGCGGATCGCGTCCGCCAAGTTCCGCGGAACTTAGGGATATGTCTTTCATTTGTGACACTCGATGGGTTGAGTCCAGTCGGCCGCGAGCTGTCCCGTGCCGTTGCCTGCACGCTTCGGTAGAACCCGAAGGCCGCAACCGTTCAGTTGCTGCGACTATTGGTCAAGTGTATAACATGCGGCCCTTACCCTAATAAGGGAGACCCGAAATATCAGCTACATTAAGGGTAAATGCTAGCGTCGTGTTTCTTGATAATCAGTCAGGCGACCACTAGTATTTGGTCAACGGACCAAAAGCTTGGTTTCGGGTGGTAAGTCTGGATCCTGATCGTTGCAATCGAGGAGTGCGGAGTTTGGCATGGACAGCGGCAGCACATCATTGCGTTGGTTAGTTGAAAAGTGGCTTCAACCTACTGCGGCTTCACCCGCTCGGGTCGTCCGGTTGAATTCCCGGCGAACGCACTCCACGCGCTGCGTGCGCGTCGAGGTCAGGCGTTCATCAGACGTGTTGTCAGTCTTCTTTTTCCGGCATAGTGACGGCTCGTGGTGCGTATTTCCGCCTCACGTCGAGGGTCCCGCAATGGCCCTACAGCGGTTTGCCGGCTGATTGGAAGGAGCCGTCATGGACGTGGTCGAATTAGCACGAGCATCGGGTTTGCAGGCCGTTCTCGATGGGCGGATAGGGCGCGAGGAGTATCAGAGCGTGTGCGGATCAGTCGATGCGTTGCGTCGGTTCGCAGACGCTATCAATTTGTCGATCGAGACGTCGGCGCGTGTGGCGATGCCATTCGCGCCGTCATAATGCGCTAACGGAGACACGCTGGCAGAGCGCTAGCAGACGACCATAATCAATATTCGACAATTATTTGTGGGTCGTCTCAAGTGGACCTGTTGACCGATATCGTCCGACTGATGCGTCCCCAGTCGGTGTTATGGCGCACGCTCGAAGAGCACGGGCGATGGGGAATGAGCGTCCCTCAACGTGACGAACCGGTTTTTTGCCTCGTTGTTACGGGACACTGCTGTTTCGTTCCGCCTAAAGGTCCCCCTTTGCTAATGAAGCAAGGTGACTACGTGATGCTGAACGCGTCATCTCGCTACAGCCTCGGCAGCGGGTTGGACGTCATGCCGACAGTGACCGCACTCGCCGCCGACGCCGGGCAAACAGACTATGTCCGATGGAACGACGGTGAAGGTGGTGAGGAAGTCAGACTCATCGGCGGCTATTTCCAGGTCGAACCTGAGCACACCGAACTCCTCGCGAGTCTGCTGCCGGATCTCCTTTACCTCCGATCCTCCGATGAAGAAGCGGGACGCTTGACCCGTATTGTCGAATTGATCGGCGAAGAGTCGCTTTGTCAATTGGCGGGTCGTGAACTCGTCATGGGCCGGTTGGTGGAAATCATGCTGGTCGAGGTTTTACGCCGTCCGATGCTGCAAATCGAAGGGCAACGAACCGGGTGGCTTAGCGGTATGGCCGACCCACAGATCGCGATGTCGCTGCAAAAAATGCACGCCGATGTTGCGTATCATTGGACCGTGGAAATACTCGCGAAGCAGGTCGGCATGTCACGGGCGGTGTTTGCGCGCCGCTTCTCCGAATGCGTGGGCCAGGCCCCCGCAACTTATCTTTCCAACTGGCGTATCGCGGTTGCCAAGGATGCGTTGCTAAACAGCGATCGCTCGGTCAACGATATCGGTCTCTCGATCGGTTATCTGTCCGACAGCGCGTTTAGCACCGCGTTCAGCCGCATCGTCGGATGCTCTCCCGCAACCTTCCGTCGGGAGGGGCGAAGGGTGTCCTGATCGAGCTATTGGTGGATCTGCTCGATCCATCGTTTTTTAGTATTGTCCCTTCTTTGCGACACGCCTTATCTTTTGCACATCATCAGGTCTTGCGGCAGCTCCTGACTCACAATCGGAAGCGAGCCTAAGGCGCGGTTCAACGAGTTTGCAAGAGAGCGCGATATGCGAACGGTTTGCATTATTTCAGGTGGCGCGATTCGAGACTATGCCGCAGGTGACCTTTCTGGCGTCAGGCGCGTTCACGCGTGCGGTTGTCAAATCTCTGATCTCTATAAGCCGCATACGCCACGTTGATGAAGAGATCGGCGGGCGCCGCATCGATTTGCATAGCGAATTTTGTAAAGAGCAATCCTGATCTATTTGCCGGGGTAATTAAAGCGGGAACGCTATCGAAATCGCTTCATGCGTGGCCGGTAGCGACTGACAAGAGACGTTCTTAACCTTCAGGTTGACGATAGAAAACAAAAATCTTGCACAACCTGAGAGCTTTGCAGATCTATTAAAATATATTGGAGACAGGAATGAACTACCCGAGATTGATGTTGGCGTCCGCTGCTTTACTTGTTACCCATGCCGCTTCTGCTCAAAGCAGCGTCACGCTCTACGGCGTGATCGATTATGGTCTGAACTTCGTCAACAATGCGCAAACCGTCGTGAATGGCCATAGAACGGGCCGCCAGCAATATACGATGAGCAGCAGCATCATGCAGGGTAATCGATGGGGGCTGCGAGGGACGGAAGATCTCGGCGGTGGCTACAAGGCCATCTTCGTACTGGAAAGTGGTTTTGATGTCGGGACTGGCAATTTCCAGCAAGGGGGCGATCTGTTCGGCCGGCAGGCGTATGTCGGAATTTCAACTCCGTACGGAACGGTCACGCTTGGGCGTCAGTATGATTCAGTCGTGGACTTTATCGGACCACTAACCGGTGCTGTAGGGAATGGAACGTATTCGTTGCACGGCAATGATGTCAACAATTTCGGAAACACCTACCGTGTCAATAACGCGATCAAATTCACGTCGAACACCTACGGTGGTTTCAGATTCGGTGGGCTCTACAGTTTTGGCGGAGTGGCGGGGTCGTTCGGAACCAACAGCATTTTTTCGTTGGGCGGTTCTTATGGATTCGGCGGATTCACGGTCGCCGCAGCGTTTCTGCGGGCGCGTGATCCGAATCGGTCGTTCTGGGGAAACAATGTCAATAGTTCGACGACAGCCAGCAATCTGGGTTCGATATCCGGTGTACAGGTAAATCCCGTCTACGGCGGGTTCGCCTCCGCATCGGCGTACCAGGTCGCGGGAGCCGCCGTGCAATACGCGTTTTCCCGCGTCATCGTCGGAGCGAACTATTCTAATATCAGCTTTCGTGGGCTGAATAATGCGGCATCGGGGAACCTTGCGCTCACCAACCCCCGTGGTTATACCGGTAACGCTACGTTCAACAGCTACTCCGCGTTTGTGCGCTACGGCCTCACGCCGTTCCTGTGGCTCAACGGTTCTTACGATTACCTGACCGGCGGTGCCATCGACGGAAAAGAAGGCGCGAAATACCATCTGATCAACGCCACCATCGACTACTTCCTTTCGAAACGCACCGATGTGTACTTCATGGCGAATTATCAGATCGCCTCCGGAGTCGATTCGACAGGTCAGTCCGCAGTGGCGTCTTATCTGACGATCACTCCTTCAAGTAAC
Organism: Paraburkholderia sp. SIMBA_030; assembly: GCF_046535245.1. Classification (NCBI taxonomy): domain Bacteria; kingdom Pseudomonadati; phylum Pseudomonadota; class Betaproteobacteria; order Burkholderiales; family Burkholderiaceae; genus Paraburkholderia; species Paraburkholderia sp. SIMBA_030. The sequence goes on along the minus strand of NZ_JAWRXB010000011.1, from coordinate 24,727 downwards.
TCCCATCAAGTTGTTCTGCGGGTCGGTATGAGACATCTCTTCTAGAGCGTAATGCCGGTTCCAGTCACCGGCAGGGCGCGTCGCGGAAATTGCCTTCTTCCAATGTCAGGTAAGACCGGGTTATGTCAATTGCTCAACTTAAACAGAGAGTGCTGAACATGTCGACTCAAGATGCCGAAATCAGGTGCCCCTTTGCGCAGCAAACATTCCCCTGGCCGCGCGATGCAGAAGCGCCACTCAACCCTCCGCCGCAATATGCCGCTTTGCGTGAAGAAGGGCCGATGGCGAAGGTCCAACTTTGGGACGGGAGCACTGCCTGGATCGTGACGGACATGGAGCATTTCAGGGAGGTGCTGACGAACCCTCATTTCAGCGCTTCTCCTCTTGTCGCGGGGTTCCCGTTCGTTGCGCCGGCGCGCGCCGCGCAGTCGAAGTCGTATCAGACATTCATTACCATGGATCCTCCCGAACATGGTCATTATCGCCGCATGCTGACCAAGGAATTCATGGCAAAGCGCATGCAGGATTTGCGGCCGTTGGTGCAGCGTTCGCTCGACACGCTTCTTGATGAGATGGAGAAGAAAGGCGCGCCAGCCGATTTCATCAAGGACGTCGCATTGCCGCTGCCATCGCTGGTGATTTCTATCATGCTGGGGGTGCCGTATGAAGATCACGCAAAATTGCAGAAGTGGAGTGCGGATCGTATGGATCTGTCCATTGATCCGGAAGCTTTGACGCGATCGGCGAAAGAGATGACGACCTATATCGATCAACTCTTGCGCAAGAAAGAAGAGAGCCCGGGCGACGGAAGCGATCTGCTGAGCAGATTGGCGGTTGAATGGGTCAACCCAGGAAAGCTGCCGCATTCAGAAGCAGTCCAGATGGCGACGTTGTTGTATCTCGCCGGACACGAGACGACTGCCAACCAGATCGGACTCGGGCTGCTAAGTCTGTTTCAACATCCGCAGCAGAAGGCAGACCTGATCTCGGATCCTTCTCTGGTTCGCGCGGCAGTCGAAGAGATGCTTCGTTTCCATTCCATCACGCATATGAATTCCAACCGTGTTGCGACAGAGGACGTTACGATTGGAGGACAACTGATTCGTAAAGGGGAAGGCGTCCTTGCACTGCTGCATGCAGCGAATCACGATCCGGTTGCGTTCCCGAATCCTGAGAGTTTCGATATTCATCGCGAGAACAATGGACATTCTCACGTAGCGTTCTCATTCGGAATTCACCAGTGCCTGGGCCAGCCACTGGCTCGGCTTGAACTTCAGGTTGTGTTCGAGACGTTGTTCAAACGATTCCCCAATTTGCAATTGGCAGTTGAATTCGATGCACTGCCGTTCAAGAGTCAATCCTTTGTTTATGGTCTCAGGGAACTGCCGGTCAGCTGGTGAGCGACCGGCTCAAACGACTGCGTTGTAGCGAACCCGTGCGGAGAGCTTGCTTCTCCAATTCTGGTCGGTGCTGGGTGAGTACGTCGCCGATCAGACATACACATTCGACAGATGGAGCCGCTCGTTATGAACTGGAAATTTGTCGCCGTGATTCATTTGCGCGAGGGCGTCGGCATTTTCGTGGCCCTACTCGCAGATCTGGCGATTGTGGCATAGCGCTCTGGATGCGTCCGTTGATCCAGCGACCGGAGAGGATGGCCGATATACATTGCAGCGCCATCTCAACCCATGAAGGAAGAGGTAAATGAACAGGTTATTCGACAAGAAGGTGGCCCTTGTGACCGGCGCTGCATCCGGTATTGGTCGGGCAACTGCCATTGCGTTTGCCAGACTTGGAGCAGCGGTAGTTGTCGCGGACACAGATGCGCAACGCGGTGCCGAGGTCGTTCATTACATTACTGGGAGCCTCGGCGAGCAGTCACTTTTTATAAGCGTGGACGTGACAGATCCCGACTCCGTGATCAAGTTGTTCTGCGGGTCGGTATGAGACATCTCTTCTAGAGCGTAATGCCGGTTCCAGTCACCGGCAGGGCGCGTCGCGGAAATTGCCTTCTTCCAATGTCAGGTAAGACCGGGTTATGTCAATTGCTCAACTTAAACAGAGAGTGCTGAACATGTCGACTCAAGATGCCGAAATCAGGTGCCCCTTTGCGCAGCAAACATTCCCCTGGCCGCGCGATGCAGAAGCGCCACTCAACCCTCCGCCGCAATATGCCGCTTTGCGTGAAGAAGGGCCGATGGCGAAGGTCCAACTTTGGGACGGGAGCACTGCCTGGATCGTGACGGACATGGAGCATTTCAGGGAGGTGCTGACGAACCCTCATTTCAGCGCTTCTCCTCTTGTCGCGGGGTTCCCGTTCGTTGCGCCGGCGCGCGCCGCGCAGTCGAAGTCGTATCAGACATTCATTACCATGGATCCTCCCGAACATGGTCATTATCGCCGCATGCTGACCAAGGAATTCATGGCAAAGCGCATGCAGGATTTGCGGCCGTTGGTGCAGCGTTCGCTCGACACGCTTCTTGATGAGATGGAGAAGAAAGGCGCGCCAGCCGATTTCATCAAGGACGTCGCATTGCCGCTGCCATCGCTGGTGATTTCTATCATGCTGGGGGTGCCGTATGAAGATCACGCAAAATTGCAGAAGTGGAGTGCGGATCGTATGGATCTGTCCATTGATCCGGAAGCTTTGACGCGATCGGCGAAAGAGATGACGACCTATATCGATCAACTCTTGCGCAAGAAAGAAGAGAGCCCGGGCGACGGAAGCGATCTGCTGAGCAGATTGGCGGTTGAATGGGTCAACCCAGGAAAGCTGCCGCATTCAGAAGCAGTCCAGATGGCGACGTTGTTGTATCTCGCCGGACACGAGACGACTGCCAACCAGATCGGACTCGGGCTGCTAAGTCTGTTTCAACATCCGCAGCAGAAGGCAGACCTGATCTCGGATCCTTCTCTGGTTCGCGCGGCAGTCGAAGAGATGCTTCGTTTCCATTCCATCACGCATATGAATTCCAACCGTGTTGCGACAGAGGACGTTACGATTGGAGGACAACTGATTCGTAAAGGGGAAGGCGTCCTTGCACTGCTGCATGCAGCGAATCACGATCCGGTTGCGTTCCCGAATCCTGAGAGTTTCGATATTCATCGCGAGAACAATGGACATTCTCACGTAGCGTTCTCATTCGGAATTCACCAGTGCCTGGGCCAGCCACTGGCTCGGCTTGAACTTCAGGTTGTGTTCGAGACGTTGTTCAAACGATTCCCCAATTTGCAATTGGCAGTTGAATTCGATGCACTGCCGTTCAAGAGTCAATCCTTTGTTTATGGTCTCAGGGAACTGCCGGTCAGCTGGTGAGCGACCGGCTCAAACGACTGCGTTGTAGCGAACCCGTGCGGAGAGCTTGCTTCTCCAATTCTGGTCGGTGCTGGGTGAGTACGTCGCCGATCAGACATACACATTCGACAGATGGAGCCGCTCGTTATGAACTGGAAATTTGTCGCCGTGATTCATTTGCGCGAGGGCGTCGGCATTTTCGTGGCCCTACTCGCAGATCTGGCGATTGTGGCATAGCGCTCTGGATGCGTCCGTTGATCCAGCGACCGGAGAGGATGGCCGATATACATTGCAGCGCCATCTCAACCCATGAAGGAAGAGGTAAATGAACAGGTTATTCGACAAGAAGGTGGCCCTTGTGACCGGCGCTGCATCCGGTATTGGTCGGGCAACTGCCATTGCGTTTGCCAGACTTGGAGCAGCGGTAGTTGTCGCGGACACAGATGCGCAACGCGGTGCCGAGGTCGTTCATTACATTACTGGGAGCCTCGGCGAGCAGTCACTTTTTATAAGCGTGGACGTGACAGATCCCGACTCCGTGCAGAATATGGTTCGAACTACTGTTCGCGAGTTTGGCGCGCTGGATTGCGCATTCAACAATGCCGGTGTTCCTGATAAGTCGAGCAGCTTACGGGTGTCTACCCAGGACAACTGGGACCGTGTGATGTCCGTCAATCTGGAAGGCGTTTGGCATTGTATGCGGGCAGAGCTTGACCAGATGCTGATCGCCGGGAAAGGTGCGATCGTTAATAATGCATCGCGCTCAGGTCTGGTTGGTGTGCCAGGTGACGGAATCTACGGCGCGGCCAAGCATGGGGTAATAGGTTTAACAAAGGCTGCGGCGGTCGAGTTTGCAGCCAAACAGATCAGAGTGAACGCAGTTTGTCCAGGTCTTGTCGAGACGGCTTTGACTCAGGCGAGATTTGGCGATGACCTCGTCGCGCGTTCACGGCTGGCGAATCCGCTCGGACGGATGGCTGAGCCTGAGGAGATTGCTGAAGCTGTTGTCTGGTTGTGCTCAGAGGCGGCTTCCTTCGTGATTGGCGTCGCGCTGCCGGTGGATGGCGGGGCCACCGCCCGGTGACCTCTACGTGTGTGTAGCACCGGGTCCCGGGGTTTGCGGGGCTTGCATCATATTCGTTTTGCGAGCAAACCGATGCGCCGGCGTTTCGCGCTGGCGCATGCTCCAATGAGCCGTCCGGATTTTAGGCACGGCGACCTCTATCAGCTTTGCGGCGATAACCTCGTCGTCGTATGGACGCACTGCCGCGAACAGCAAGCGCCTTGACCTCCTTGATTGTTTCCGAGCGCTCACGCTCAATAAACCAACGCGGCCGGAGCGTCTGAGATTTCTCACTGCCTTTCTATTTCCTTCCAGACAATCTGCTCGAACACGTAAGGGCTCCGCGGGCGACGTAGCTGAACCGTAGAGTTCCTCTCCGCGCGGAAGCTGCCGGTCCACGCAAGGAGGGTCGGGCCTGCTGACGCGAGCCCGGGGTACGCATTCGTCACCAGTCCAAAATCCACTGCGCAAAGTATCCGACGGCCTATATTGAAAAGGCGCTAACCCGGTCATCGCCTTATGGCGTCGTTGCCCGGCGCTGAGTAGCAGTCGCGTCTCCTTCAACGTTGATTATTGCAAAAATCGTAATAGATCATTTGTAAAAATGTGCTTAATTGGCTGTCTTTGTATCGTTAAACTCACTTGAAAGGTAGGTCCAATGAATATGTTTTAAGAGGGAGTTTTGCTATGAGATTCGCATTCCAGACAGTGGTCGCAAGCGTTGCTCTTCTTGCACCCCTATTAGCGTCCGCCCAGCAGCAGGGCGCTGAATTGCAGCGCGCTCAGGTCCGCAATGAGTTGATATCGCTAGAGCGGGCTGGTTATGCTCCTGGATATCCTGCGAGCTTGCCGGCCGCAGAGGCCCGCCTGTCTCTCGAAGCGGCCGACAAAACAGCCGCTGGTTATGGGCCGTCATTGCAAGGTTCGTCGCAGTCAGGCCACGCCGCAAATCTGAATACAGCCCAGTCCGTGTACTTTGGTCTCTGAGTTTCGCAAGGATCGGGTTGGCGATGCAAATATCATCTGACGGCACGTGCGCGGATTTTGTGTCTGCGGCATGCCCTGCGGAGCGCCGTCGCGTAGTCCAGCGAGGACCGCAGGCACGCTTGTGACTACACCGACTCTGCCTGTGCTTTGACGAGACCCTCAACGCCTCGGCCGGACCTGCCTCTACACCGGTCTGAAAGACCACCCGCGTGCTGACAGCTAGCGCGGGTGAACCCCGTAGAGAACATATGAAAGATCGAACGGCAACCCCATCCGACTCTGCAATCCCCGTGGCAGCTCAACAGGACCACGAGTGGGAAAGTACTCGTAACAGTTCTTATGACGCGCAGGCACAGCCCCTTCGGGTCGGCGATAGGATTCTCGAGCAAATCCGTCTCAGGCTGAGTACCGGCGAGCTCGCGCCCGGCGACAAGTTACCCAGCGAGCGCGACCTTGCCGAGCAGTTAGGCGTTGGCAGGAACGCGGTTCGGGAGTCGTTGCGCGTACTGGAAGCGAGCGGTGTCGTCACGATCAGGAAAGGCCACACTGGAGGCGCTTTCATTAGTAACGGTGATATGAGCGTCACCGTCTCGGGTTTAGGCGACGTTCTGCGATTACGCGGCGGCCAGGTGAGTGAAATATCGGAAGTCCGCCTTTGGATGGGAGACGTGGTGGCGCGCGCCGCGTGCGAACGCCGCACTCCACTTAATCTTGAAAAGTTGCGCGAAAATCTTGAGCTGGTCGAGCGAAGGCAGAAGGCTGCCGATTTAAAGGGTAGCCTCGCTTCAGCAGCGGAATTTCACGTGATTCTGGCAGAGTGCAGCCAGAACTCCCTGCTCGTTTTGATGATGGAAACAATCATGGGAATCACGTCGCAATTTGCAACCGACTTTGGCATTAACGCGAGCGAGTTCGCACTGAACGAGCGGCGAGAAATCGTGGATGCTATCGAGGCGCGCAAGGTTTCAAAGGCGACCGCCGCGATGAAGGCCCATCTGGACAACGTGCACTCGCGCTATCGAAACGCGGTCGGACAATCGTAGGAACGCAGACAACGACATGACGATTACGCCGCTTGTCTCTCTTTCTGTCGATCGAGAATCATGCGTGACGCCTTCTCGCCAATGACCATGCAGATCGCGGCCGTATTCCCGGACGTCAGCGTGGGCATGATTGAGGAATCGGCGATACGCAGGCTTTGAATGCCATGCACTCGTAGTGACGCATCGACGACGCTCATGCTGGGCGAGCGCCCGAGAAACCGGGAAAACTCGCGCACGATGCGCAGATAGTTGGCCTGCGTCCTGGGGGAAAGCCGGCGCATGTGCATGTCGTCGATCATGCGCTGGTGCAGCGGGTTGACGCCCTGTCTGGTGTGGGTCATGACTCTGCTCCCGTTGACTGACGAGGCGGATTGCCTCGCCCTTCAACATGAAAACAGAGTTGGTTTCCCCTCCATTACCGCTATCGCGGGCCGGAGAGTCCTTTACCGCGCGAGTGGTTTCGTTCGGACGATGTTGATGGGCCTATGGCATTTCGCAAAGAACATGTCGCCGCATTGCACGACGAAGCGCACGGGCCGACCTGCAACATATTCGCCGACCCTGATCGAAAGGTAAGGCGTGGTCGAGGACTACGGTTACGACGAGATTAAGGCAAGTGTTGTCGAGATCGCCAGGCCGGCACAGCAGTTCGTCAGCTATCTCTTGTGACGCGCGGTGTGGGCCGTGCGGCATAGATGCGGCAAGGTGATGGAGGACAAACGGACAAACCTGGCCCCGTGTGTGGTGCTCGTTAACCGGGAAGGGAAAGATGCCAGGCGTGCGGTGAGTACGTTTCCAGGAGCTCGAACTTTCATGTACTCGATACTCATTCGACGCCGCCTTATTGTGGGACACGAGCATCTTCCAGGCGCTTCCAAAAACAAAAAGCCCGCAAAGCGGGCTTTTCATTAACCTAAGATCCAGCAACTGATCCGGACCTATTTTTCTGGTGCCCAGGAGAGGACTCGAACCTCCACGATGTTGCCACCGCTAGGACCTGAACCTAGTGCGTCTACCAATTCCGCCACCTGGGCACGTCTTCAAGCTAGACCGCTATTCTAACGGGATGATGAAGCGTGTCAATCCCCACTTGCAAACATCGTTTCATCATCCCGCTCAGCCGTCGTAAAGAGAAGCAAACTCGCCAACCACGGTCCTGCAAACCTGTAATCCGATCGTTATTAAGCGAACACCGTCACAAGCCTTCACACAAAAAGTAAAGCCGCCCGAAGGCGGCTTTACTTTTGAATCTGCCAAGAGAGGACCCGAATACTATTTTTTTACTTAATTGATTATAAAGAAAAAATTTCGCCTGCTTGCGTGATGTATACGTTTGTGTATACGCAAAACGATTGGATTCTACCGGATATCCCTTGTGCATTGTTCTTGTTCAGCCTCCTATGCCGAACACGTGAGACTTCACGCTACCGCCCCTGTTTCGCTGGCACCGTCGCATGCGATGCTTCACTCTCGCCAGAGAGTGTTCGACGAATCGAGGGTGTCGCGCCCCTACGGTTCGAGGGCCGTCGATGAGAATTTCGTTGTTCGTCCAAGAGCGGGCTCGAATATTATATGTAATATATCCACTGAATCGCGAATAAATTTATTTGCGGTGCGCGATATACGCACTTATGTGCGAAAACTTCGTGCGTTCGGCGTGATTGTCGGGAGGGAGCGTGTCGCTTTTATGCAGCTTCGAAAAGGCAAGATGGATTCGTCTGCAGATTGCCGTTGCTGGTGCCAGAATAAAGAGGCCGATAGTGGGCAACGGAGTCGCGGTGAGCAACGCTTACCGGCAGGAGGCTGTATGGGGTTCGACCGTCAGCAGTTAGAGACTTTCGCCGTCGTCGTGGAGTTGCGGCATTTCGGGCATGCCGCAAGATCGCTGAATATTACCCGCGGAGCCGTCGACAGCAGCCGGTACGCCACGCGCAGACGATCTCCGACCCGCCCCAGCGCCCACGACGCCGCGAGTAACATGCTGAGCGCGCTGATGTCTTGCGCGAGCGCCAGGCCTTCCTAGGTATCGCCCGACGGGTCGATTTGTCAGCGGACGGCCAGATGGGTGCGAACCCGGATCGATTTGCGCTGGCGAAGCCGGCGGATCGCACCGGGTTTCGACAGGACGATAAAGTGTCGACGGAAGCTGACAGACAGCCTCTACGGAACAAACGAAACGGAACACGGCCTGACTGGCGATCGCGACCATTTCCACGTTCTCGCCGGTCACGAGCGGCAGGATGCGGCCGTCAACGTGCGGCGGCGTCGCGAAGAGCGCCTGGTTCGGCGCAAAGCCGATGATCCGGCAAGGATGCCCGACTACAGACAAACTTGATTGGCCGCAATACTGGGCGGACGCCGTAGACGGGGTCATCTCAAGATCCGGAAATTTGCGCACGTTAAGCTGCACGTGCCCTGACCGGGTGCGCCGGGCTACCCAGCGGGTAATCGCCAGCGTGAGCAGCACGAAAATCACGGTGCCCCGGAACGGCCTGGGGGATCACGAGCGGCGCCTAAACCATCCTGTGAGCGACATGCGCTCGCGCGTCGCAGGCAATACTTCGTGCAGCATGTCGGCAGATAGAAACACTGCGATCCGGCTGCCGACTGGCAAGATGTCCTGCGTCCTCAAGCCTTCAGGATGTAGCCGCAACGCCCCGCCGTGCTCAGGCAGCCAGTCCGCGTTCAGATAGACGATGACGGACACCGTGCGGCTGTCGTCATCGCGAAATTGATCGCGGTGTCGCTGATACGAAGCGCCCGGGGCGTAGCATGCGAAGTGGCTTTCGTATTCTTCGAGTCCCAGAAAGAGCCCGCGATTCAACGCAATACGCAGCATTTCCATGATCGCGAGATACCGGTCGCGGGCTTCGGACTGGCCCGCCTCCAGCCACTGAATCCGGTCGCCGCGCACCTCGGGCTGAAGAGAACGTGCCGCGCCCTGGCCGACAAGCGCCAATGTGAGCGTCCCGGCCGTCGCAAGCGCTGCACATTCCAACGCCAGCGCGAGCGTCAAATCCGGCGGAAAAAAATTGTCCTGTTCCGACCAGCCATGGTCATGAATGGCATCCACGATACGTCGATGCCGTTCATCTCCGGGTGCATCGAAACGCGCCGGTGAGTGTGATCGGGTCACTGCCTGTTCCTTCGAACGAAAGTGCTGGGTGGAAATTCGAACGGCCGTCCGAGGCGGGTATCGGCAAGGGGGCTTGATCTGAGCGAAAGATAGTAGCACCGACTTCTTACGGGTCCTGCGGCCGGCTCTCCACGTGGTCTACGCGTGTGTCCATGCGTAGAGGCGTGCCGTCAGGAAACGGACGAAAACGTACGATAGCCGCACCGCACAATCATATATTCAACAGCTTGCGAATGGACTCCGCTTTTCGGCCAAGCGTCGGACAGCAGCATTAGTGCCAAGCCTGGTGCGACAGGGCTTTGCAAGACTCAAGGAACTTCGAGGGGACAAGCAAGGCGCGCTCCGACACTACAACGCGTACGCCGTACCCAGGGCTCTTGAACATCGCTGTCAGCAGATGAGCGCGCTGGTTTGTGAGGTTCGGAATGAGTTGTCGGCGTTCATTTATTGAACGCCGAGCTCAACAACGTGCGAAGTTCAGGCGACTACGACTATTACTCGCCGGGATCTGGATCGTCTTTACCACCACCACCACCACCCTCAACGGGAGGATCAGTTACATCAGTTAATTCAGGCGGGGGAGGTGCAGTTACAACTGCAACGGGTTCCTCACCCGGCTCCGGCAGGGGTCGCCAGATAACGATGGCTCGAGTCCCGGGGTTACGGGGTCGACTATCGTGTCCATCGGGTCGATTATTGGATCGGGCACAGGCGGGTCATCCCCCGGGTTCACGGGGTCGATTGTTGGAACTGGGCCAGCGGACAAACCATCTTCGTCATTCGTAGTCTTGTCAAACCTCACAAGGCTTACGTTCGATATCCGTAAGCACCCCCGGAGACTCTTTCCAAAATGCAATGCGCGTCGCCGACGTCGGTCCGAGCCATCGCCGGCATTCCTGCGCAGCGTGAGCGAGCAAGCAGTTTCACACAGTTCGTTGGATGAAAACCGCGAGGCCTTGGCCTACTCGATGCCGGTGTGTTGCCTAACGAACGAACGGGATTCGGCCCCTTGGGTCGAGAATGGACAGCGCCCGCTGACCGTGAGCAGAGACTGGATCTCCCTTCACCCGAAAGGAGATAGTCATCAAAGCGTTTCACGAAGGAACCGCTGCCCGAGCACCTTGGAACAAAAGTAGGTTGACGGGACAGACGCCGCCGTTGAAGCTCAAGGAAATCTGGGCCATTCGTATCAGCTTGCAGCTTTCGGCGCGCGTCCGAGACCTCGCCATGTTTAATCTGGCCATCAACAGCAAACTGCGTGCGTGCGACCTGACCAAAGTTAAGGTACGTGACATGTGCGACGGGGAGCATGTCGCCAGTCGGGCGACGATCATGCGGCAGAAAACGCAGCGACCGGTTCAGTTCGAGATAACCGAGCAAACGCGGGATAGCGATGACGCATGGATCAAGGTGGCCGGTCTCGCAGCGCCAGACTTCCTCTCTACTTCGGGAGCGACCTCTTCAGCGAGTTCAACCGCTTGCAGCGGCAGATCGATGAACTCTTCGGAGACTTCCCGTCCAGCATCTGCTCCGTCAGACGCGGTGCTTTCCCGCAAGTCAACCTCGGCGTCACCGACGACACCATCGAGATCGTCGCGTTCGCGCCCGGCATGAAGCCGGACGAACTCGATGTTTCGATCGACAAGGGCCTGTTGACGATCAGCGGCGAGCGCGAGTCGGCAACGCCCGACGGCGATAGCGACCGGAAGGTCTACGCCGGGGAGCGCTTCGCCGGCACCTTCAGGCGGGTCATCGAACTCCCGCAGAACGCTAACCCTGACAAGGTGCACGCGCGTTATGTGGACGGCTGTCTGTGCGTGACGGTGAGCAAGCACGAGTCGTCGAAGCCCCGGTCGATTACGGTCCAATGATTTGAGGAGAGAGCCATGAGCGATACCACTCAAGTTATCGAACGCGAACAGCCAACCAGCGTGACGCCGGGCACGCAGGCGAAGTCCGCGGAACGCAGGGCAACCATAGTGCCGGCCGTCGATGTTTTCGAGGACCAGACGGGCATCACGGTTATGGTCGATCTGCCCGGCGTTTCGAAGGACCAGCTCGATGTGAAGGTGCAGGACGGCAACCTCGTGATCGAGGCCGAGGCCCGCGTGCCGACACCCGACGGCTTGCGGCTGCGGCATGCCGAAATGCCTGCGCCCAGCTACTTCCGGCCTTCACGCTGAGTCCGGACTTCGACACGGCAAAGATCGAGGCGAACCTGCAGGACGGCGTGCTGAAGCTGCGCATTCCGCGCAGTGAAAAGGCTAGCCTCGTCGCATCGAGGTCAGGGTCGGGTAACCCGGAACACGCCATTACGACTATGAGGAAACCTGGTGGCGCGCCGCTGGGCGCCACCATTGCACTTCTGGGAGTTTGCAATGGAAAGCGTCACACAAGAGTCCTGGAAAGGGCATCAAATCAATATCCGTACCGTGCCGGTTCGATACGTTCACACGCCGGTATCCGCCCCTGACGGCTATGAGGCGATCGTGCAGATCTGCATGAACGGCGACGTGCTGGCGGACTGGCACCTGCCGCGTTACGGCGAACGGTGGCGCAGTCGGCAGGAAGCTGAGCGCGAAGCGAAGCAATACGCCGTTCAACTGATCAATCGCGGTGTGTTGGGTGAACCGGTGCAAGAGTTGGGTTTGGCCGCGTAGCGCGTTTGAGCGACGTCGGACTTTTCCACGCGCACCGTACGTCAATCATCTTGCAATTTGTAGGAGGATGAAATGAACACTGACCTGAGTAAATGGAACCCGTTCAAATTCCTGCGCAAAACGCAAACCGAAAAAAGCGGCGAGCAATCGTCGCCCAGTGCACCAACGTCGAAGCACTGGCTGGCCGAGTGGCCCGATGTGTCCCGGTTCTTCTCATCGGACCCGTGGCGGGCGATGGGCGAGTTGCTGCACGATCCGTTCGCAGGCGTCAGCGGTCTTGACCGATGGTTCGGCGACTTCAGTTCATCGCGGTTCCAGCCACGCATCGATGTCGTCGACGACGGCGACGCGCTGCGCATCACCGCTGAGTTGCCGGGTATGGATCGCGAGAATTTGCAGACGTCCATCGAAGACGGCGTCCTCGTTCTGCGTGGCGAGAAGAAGCAGGACACGAGGAGCGAGGAAAACGGCTGCTACCGGCTGGAACGGTCGTACGGCGCATTCACTCGTATGATCCCGCTGCCCGATGGGGTCGACATCGACAAGGTGGATGCAAAGTTTGACAAGGGCGTCCTGACGCTTCGTTTGCCAAAAACGGCTTCCGCCGGCTCCGCGGTCAGGGAGATCGAGATCAAATGAGTTCTTCGGCGCGTAGGGTCGAACGGTAGCGTGCCCGGGCGGCGTGGCATTTATCCGCCACGCCGCCCGGCGGCACCGTGGGATCAAAGCAGCTAACTATGAATGAGAAAAGGAATATGGCCCGCAGAGCGATGGACGCACTCCGGTTGGAGCCGCACGTCCTCGGTTTTTACGAACGCTTCGAACAGGCTGTCGTTCATATTCTGAGCATCGTCATTTCCGTGATCATTGCCATATCACTGTGGCAACGCATCCGCGCGGTAGTCGCATTGCTCCTGTTCCGACTTTTCCTGATTTCCTTACTGCGACAGAACCCTGCTTGCGACAACCTACAGAATCGAAGCGCCGGATCTGCCAGGACAAGGTGATTCTGATCGCCCAATGGACGGGTATGACACCCACACCCTTGCAAACCAGGTCCATCGTTTTCTTCAGCAACTCGGAATAGCTCGATACTTCCTTGCTGCGCACGATGTAGGAGCATGGGTTGCGTACCCCTACGCCTCGCTTTTCAGCGACGAGGTTCGTCGACTAGCGCTACTGGACGCTGCCTTGTCGGGATTGAAACGGCCTACCGTCGGAATCTGCATTGAAATCACGGGGATCCGAGTTCCAGCCAAACGCGCCGACTCCCTGAAAACCGATCTAATTCGGTAAGGATCGGTGTTCGGATCATCTGGCCGAACCAGCGTCTGCCACCCGCGACATTCGATCTGTTCCCGATTGCCGGACATCGTCGGCGATGTTGCTCGGGAAAGGTGCCTGGTGCCGACTATGTATGCGCGTGCACCGAAAGTTGAGCAGGTCCCTGTGCCTTTTATCGCTGAGCGCGGGGCAGTTCCATTGCTGCGTGATTACCATTGGCGTCCGCTCAACCCGACCATGGACAGGAACCGGTTCTCAATCTGGTCGAGTCTGCCCGCTTTCGCGTGGGATGATGTCGCCGCGCAGCTCAATCCCTGTCCGCCAGATTGCAGGGCGGCGTTCGCTTTTTCGGCCATCCTCTACCCGCATCTTCCTCGGCATTCGTTGCGGTTCGCTTGTGACGATGGCAGAGATTCAGGCTTACCTACAAGGAAGGGCAGCCCCGGTCAGCGCATCGATGCCCAGAACCGGACCACGGCGGGGTGAATCACCTCGTGCCACCTCGGGCCGGTGAACAGGTCGTAGTGGTCGCAATCCGATATCGTCCAACGGCAGCGCTTCTGTGCCGGGATCGCACTGCACAGCGTGTGAGCGGCGTGCGTCTGGCCCGCGCCGGCAATGTCGTCGCGGTCGCCCTCGACGGTGCAAAGCGCCGTGGATGCGAGATCCTGCAGCTGCACACAGCTTCCGCCGACGCGCCATTCCCCGTGGGCAAGGTGCTGTTCCTGAAAGATCACGCGGATCGTGTCGAGCAGATAATCTTCAGTCATGTCGAGGGCCGCGGCGTATTCGTTCAGTGAACGCAGGCTGTTCGCGATGGCCGTTGCATCGGCTGAGAGGCGGCTCGACCAGTAGCGCAATTCGAGTGCCAACTGGCGGTGCGGATGCGCGGCGACGATCGCCGCATGCTGGATGAAGCCCGGACAGACCCGGCGACCGGAACCGCCATAGCGGGGCGGAACGGTTTCGATCACCGTGTCGCGAAACCAGCCGAGGCTGTGGCTTTGCGCCAACCGGTCGACGGCCGTCGGATTGAGGCGCGTATCGATCGGCCCGCCCATCAGCGTCAGGCTGAGCGGCGGCGCTTCTCCTTGCCTCGACATCAATGCCGCAGCCGCAAGGGTCGGAACGGTAGCCTGGCAGACGGCGATGACGTGCGTATGCGCGCAGCCCAGTTTTCGCAGAAAGCGTTCGAGCGCGAACACATAGTCGTCGAGTCCGAAGCGGCCTGCGGCAAGCGGCACGTCACGCGCGTTGGCCCAGTCCGTAACGTACACATCGCCGTTCTGTAGCAGTGTTTCGACGGTCTCGCGCAGCATGACCGCGTGGTGTCCCGCGAGCGGCGCGCAGAGGAAGATATCCGGCGGCGCAGTGCGGTTTTGACCGCGCCTGGGTGCAACTGGCGCCGGCGCGCGCATGAATTGCCGCAGCGCGCAAAACGGCGTGCTGTCGACCACCCGTTCGACCACGGGTACCGACCGGTCGCCGACCGTCACCGCCGGGATGCCGAACGGCGGTGGCTCGGGCGGCGGTCGAACCAGCCGGTACAGCCAGTCATAGCCGGCAGCGGCGACGGGCATGCAAGGCATCGCCGGCGATGTCCAGGCATCGCATCCGCGCATCGCCCAGTCACTGAGCGACTGCATCAGGCCACGCTGCGCTTCAAGCCACGTATACCACATGCTGTCTCCTGCCTGCGTCTCATTCCGTCCCCCGTCGATGCCGGAGGGCCACCGGATAAATGGGAACGAACCGCGCTTGACGGCGATCAACACGCCGCGAAATTGTTGATCTGACGCAAGGGATCCGGCGTCGCGTTTTCGGATCGAAAGAAGCGTCCGTCTGATGGCGCGCCGGGCGACACGGCCGCTGGACTGTGGTGGCGGTGGTTAGCACGGCTTGGCCCGAAGGCGTGGAATTTCATGCGCATGAACCACGCCACCTTGTCATTGACGCGCCCGAACTTCGTGATGAGCGGGGATCTTCATCCATGGGCCGCGATAGTCGCAGCTGCTGACCTCCAAGGCTCCGCAACGAACAGGAAATGCCATGACGAAAGCCGTTCTCGCCCCCGAAGCCGCCGCCTTTACCCTCGGTGCCCCTCGGTGCTATTGCACTGGCATAAGCAGACGATCACGATGATCGTAGTCGGGTATGCAACAAGGTGAAGGTGCATCGCCATTGGGAAAACCGCTGCCACTGACGCAGTCTGGCCAGGTCGGCCCCGCCTTGAGCGGGGCTTTCAACTCTGGTTGCGCCATCAACGCTTATGGTGCAGCCGTTCCCGCACGGGATGCGCGTCCGGCCAGAGGAATTGCTGATTCCTGTGGAGTGCGCGTCTGTAGTGCTCTGCTACCAATATTGCCGCCATCATCAGCGCGATTACCCCAAATAGCACTCCCGTGATCGACTCGGCCATGGCAGCCTCCTTGCCGTGTCGCCGGCATGCTTGCATTTTAGGCGATGCGCTCATGGAAACCGGCGTTTTGCCCTGTCCCTTTCAATTCGGAAGACGTGGCGTTACCCGTCGATTGGTACGTCGAACTGCGTTCGACAAGCTGGGCATTTGAATGGCTCGAAGTTACCTTGCGCCGGCAATGCTGCGAGCGGCTGCTCCTCGCCGGCGAGGTAGCAGACTGGGCACGGAAACGCGTCGTGCGATCGAAGTCGGTGCCACCGGTCGATGAACCGCTGAATGTCGATAGGCTGGGTGCCGTTCGCTTCGAGGTGGTCGAGAAGCACGTGGAACAGAGCGGGGCTTTGCATTGAGACCTCCGCAGCGATTTTCAGCCATCGTAGCATCTGCGACCAAAGCGCGGCTGGTGGTCCAGGAGTTCCGCGCGCAAGCCACGCCGGATGTTCAGTGCTAGTGTAGTACTGGGGAGTAGTGCTTGGGATTCTCCCCGGTCATCGGGAGAATACGATGCCGTCAGACCCCACCACAAAATCCGCCGAGCCACCTGCAACGCGAGACAAGCCGCTCCCTGGCGCGGCGCCGCAGACCGAGTCATCTGCACTGGACGCAGAAAAAGACGAGCCGGTACAGCACGAGCGCCCGCCAGTCCGATCAGACGACAACTGACTTTTCGCCACGCCCTCGGTTTGAAGGGGAGTCGCTTCAGTGCGCCCCGGGTGGCTCTCACCGTTTCGCCGACAGCCCGACTGAAACGCCACAGGTCGCCAGAACGCCTTGTCGCGAAGCGCTTGGCGGGCGACCTTGTCTCGGCGCTTTTGCAACAGGGTGGCGGGCAACCCCGTTATAGTGTCGCGATAAACTCGTCCCAAGCGGTCCCTTGCAAGGTCTCGGTGGTAGCGTGTCCACAGGCGCGGATGATCAACGCCGCTCTCTCGAGCTGTTTCAGATCGTCAGACTCGACGATGTCCACCACATCGAAGCGCCCGAGTGTCAGATAGCTGTCTTTCCAGGTGACCGCAGGACATTCGGCCTTAATTTTCTCGGCCACTGTGGCGGCGAGCTGTTTCAGGTCTTTGGGGTCCTTGAACGCGTCAGGAAACAAACGACTGAGGATGACGTACGTGGCCATGGAATACCTCCGTACAAAAAATTGACCCGCAATTGGGTATGGCAGACACACGCGGGAAATAGCCTCCCCTCAACCGGAAGCGTCCCTGTGCATCTTGATTATAGTTGTGCCCCATGTCCTTGGCGCCGAGCTTGCGGGTCGTGTCTTTTCAGAGCAAGGGATGTCCCGAGATGCAACAGCCTCTCGGGTTTTCACAAACGGTCGAATGATCACTTGGTGTCAATTGTGAAAAAGTCGCCCGAAGTGCGAACTGTATCGTTCCATCCAACTGAGAGGTTGTGGTCGACCAGGCATAATCCCGTGCGGTCGTCCGGCATCGTGTGCCTGATTGCTTTTTTCGTGCTCGTCGCGAGTGGTTTCGCGCAGTGACTGCGACAGATCCCCGGCTGGCTTCTGCGCCGACCTTGAAACCGCCATGTGATTCCGGGCTCCCAACAGGCTCATGCCACGGTCCGAACGCGTTGGGTGAATTTCAACACCAGTCGCGAGCGCTGCCCGGGATTCAACGCTTCGGTCCCCTCATACCCTCGGTTTCCATCGCAGCATTCCGCTCTTCGCGGGCTTCAATGGGTTCCATGGTCTCGTCGATGGAAGCTGTCGCGCGTTCTGTGGCCGCCTTCGTTTCGTCGACGGTGGAACCGAGTCCTCCGTCGTCGTCGCTCGGGGGCTCCAGCATGTCTCGAAGCATGGCCTCCAACTCCGACGTGTCCCACGGCGCGCCATGCTGCTCTTTCTTCTTTATGTAGTGCCTGACTTCTGCGTCCTGCTCCGGCGTCAGGGGGAGACCGCGAAATGTGCTTTGGGGGGTAGCGTCGGTCATGGTATTGCTCCGGAATTTATCCCGTTTTGAGTGTAGCCCTGTTGTGGCCAGCAAGCCTCAACTATCGGTCTGCGCGTGGACTGATCCGTCCATTCGCATCGGCTCGTCCAGCGAGCGGACGTTGCTGTCGGCACAGATACGAACTCGGGGTTTTGGCGGCTTCGACCGCTCATGGCGATGCGCGTACCGATGCAAATTGCGACGGGTCATGAAGGATGGCAGGAACTATGACAAAACTGTCCGGACAGTTTTCCATCGAGCGCGTGCACAAAAGCTGTACGCTGGTGATTCCCGACTGCGACCGGATCGGACCCAGATGAGGGCATGGCATTCGACTTTCACAACCTCAGCCGCAGCTGCGACGCACTCGGGCACTGCGTAACGTTCTGGGGTTATGGCGACGTCGTGAAGGGGACCACGAATATCGGTGTCGGACAGACGGGAGGGCGGAAGATGCAACTGATCGAACCGGATGAACGCCAGGCTTTCCTGGCGACCTTGCAGCGCAAGGGACTGGCAGAAGGTGAATTCGAACTGCTGGAAACGGATACGACTGACCCCAAGGGCGACGAGAACGTCGGCCTGCAGGGATATGTCACCGTAACCAGACTATCAACACAAATTGTGAGGGAATACCCCATCGGTTTCGAAACCGGCTGGGTGCAGCATTTCAAACAGGATCTCGAAGCTGGCGTCTTCGATAAGCCGGAATGAGATCCCGCATCTCATTGGGCTGGTAAGAGTTGACCGCCCACCCGGTGCGGGTACCAGCCTGGAAGCAGGCATACTCACGCCCTGCGCGTGCATCCGGAGGAACAACTCCTTCGGGCGCGTCGCCAATGTCGCCCCCACGGCTTCGCAGGCGGTTGCGAAGCCTCACTACGGTTGACGGCGGGCGATAGGCGGCAGGCGTGTGCCGACCCAAAGCTGCAACTGACGAGACTAAAATGGACATTCGCGCGCCAAGTCACGAACGCACGGTGTGCCCGGTGGCAACACTTACGCCTCGGGGAAACAGGTCGCCCGCAACAAAGGATCAGTACCGCGACGCAATCTCACGGTGCGCATGCGTTTTTCGCCCGGAGTCAGCCACTCGGGATCGAAGCCCGATTTCATTCCTCGCCGCGACGAACTCAATTCGCCAGATGATATCGGCAGACGGCTGCGGTTCAAGCTCAGTTCGCGCGAGTTGCATTGGCACGCGCCCAGCACATTTGCCCTTTTGAAAGCACAGTTGTGTCGCGGCCGCCGAGAATGACTGGCACCATGGCGCCGCTGAGAAGAATCGGACGCTCCAGGCGCTGCTGTCGGCCTGCGTCGCTCGCCCCGTACATCGGTAGAAAGCAGCCCTTCCGAATGGATGGGCCGGAGCGCCTGGAGATCCAGTCAGAACACAGGGCGCCATCTGAACAGATCACCCTGTGCGTATGCGGTTTCTGGCTTTCCCGGATGAAGCGTCGGCATGACACGAGAAAGTCATTGCGTATTCGTACATGAAGCGTCTAATGAAGCATGCGTGCAGACTTCATTGGCTGTCGCTCATACAAAGACGTTGAGGTGATTCAGTACAGGACACCGAAACAATGGATGAAATGCGCGAGGAAGTGGCCAGGAGCGGGAGGTTCCCCCATGCAATCGGGAAGGTCGGTGATGGTTAGGCGGAAGCCTGATCTGCATGGTTCTGACCTCAAAGGAGGCTGCCATGAGCCAGTCAATGATCAGTTTTGTAGTGGGGATCGTGGTGCTGCTATGCGTCGCGATAATCGCAGCGGCACGGTACAGGCGAGAACACAAGGACGAGCCGGTTACCCGCTGGCTAGACGCGCATCCGATTCGCGACTGGCTGCGCCATAAGCACTGAGTGACACAAAATATGATTTTTTGAAGCGCTGGAGTACGTGAGTGCTAATTCTCTACCGCGTAATCTGTCGTCGCCCGGTGTAAATCGAGAACAAACTGAAAAGGATGACATGATGTACGCAATGTGGGGCATCCTAATCGGGATGTTGCTAATGTCCGGCGCGTCGCTGCAGCGGTATAGGCACAGCCTCCAGCGGAAGCGGGAAATCCAGTGGCTGGATGAACACCGTGTATTGGACAGGCTACGCAAGCAATTGGGATTGTCGCTCCGGAAATGACACTCGCTGGGCAGATTGGCAGGTTGCAAAGACTACTTTTTGGAGGAGTTGGCGAGATGACCATGAATTACGCAGGCAGGTCGCACGATGAAGCCGTGGCAGCGCGGCACAGGCAGAAGCAAAGGGCACAGGAACAGGCAGGCGGCGAAATGGCGATAGAAGGGACGGAGGCGGACGCGGAGCATAGTTGCGGCGAGCTCTCCGAGCGGGGAAAGCAGGTATGGCGAAGTGGAAGCGGGATTAACGGCGGGGGGAAGGAGTGATGTGGCCTTGTCGAACCGGAGCGATGCGGGCGGAGTAATGCATTTCGCGCCACATCGCTCATGAATCGGGACGCTGGCAGCGAGCGGCCCCGATCTGTAACCACAGACCCCCCATGTGCCCTCGCGGCGGTCTTGACGTGTGTCGGCGTGGCCCTGCCACATCGCGCCCTGCAATCGCACAGGTGACCGTCCGCTTACGGGCGTCGAGTTCGAGCGTCCGAAACTGTGGCCGATAGCTCCGATGGGCGGGTGATTCCGCAAAGTCGACATTGGTGAGCGATTGGCAACCGTGTACAGCCGCCCGGAGCAGCCGAGGGACAGCCATCCAAGCCGATTTCCCGAGTGTCTGCTCAACGCCTGTGAGCAGACGACTGCGAGTTGGAACGTCGAATAACCCTTAACGCGTGCCGCCGATCGCCAACACGCAGCGGCTGGTCAGGCCCGGCTATTCACGCTGGCTCCCGAACGGGCAATCGCGACCGACCGCATGGGTCGACGACAAACCGTTAGCAACATTGCTGACCTGCGGGCGTTCAAAGTTCGGCTTGGTCGGAGAGAAACGGCGGTGAGTGGCGACGCGGCTCAATTCCTGAGAGACCTGATGGCGACTGGCACATCGCCGCCCAAGCCGTCGTTAGCGGCGGCCGCTGCGACCCCACACATAGCGCACCCAACGTTGCCAGCGGCTCTGCGGCGGGGCGAGAGAGTTACGCGTTGCCTGTGCTTCGCGGTCGCGCTCGACGCTCTGCTGCACCTGTTGGTGGATTTGCCGCAACGTCAAGCCGCCGGGGCCTTTCAGTTTGTCGGGATCTGGGTTGTCTGTCATGGGAATGGCTTATTCTTCATGAGCCGACTTGATCTTGATACAGATGGGCAGTCGCAGCAAGCATGTGGATGGGCAGTTTGCTGACCGGTGCGCAGTCAGATGGGCGGGCAGTCCGCAGCGGTGCAGGCGAGCCATGAGCCCTCATGGCTCAAGGACAGGCTTGCAGGCGGACTGACTTCGAATCTGCAGGACTGGCACAATCGAGAGGATCGTCGAGCCGCTCAGGAATCCTCATGCCAGCTGCCGCAGCCCCGTCCACTTCGCGAATCAGTCCCCTGTTCGCGCTGTTGCCCTTCCTGCGCCCTTATGCCGGGCGTTGGGCGCTTGCCTTCGTGGCGCTGGTGACTTCCGCGAGTGCGACCCTGGCATTGCCGGTGACGTTCAAATACCTGATCGACAGGGGCTTCGGCGGCGGCAACCGGGCGCACATCGATCGCTATTTCCTGGCACTATTCGCCGTTTCGCTGGTGCTGGCCGGGGCCACCGCGCTGCGCTTCTACCTCGTGTCATGGCTCGGCGAACGTGTCACGGCTGACTTGCGGAAAGCGGTATACGAGCACGTGCTGGAGATGAGTCCGCAGTTCTTCGAGACTACGCAGACCGGAGAGGTGCTGTCGCGACTCACCACTGACACAACGCTGATCCAGACGGTAGTGGGCACCAGCCTGTCGATGGGGTTGCGCAACTTCTTCCTGCTTACCGGCGGCGTCGCGATGCTTGCGGTGACCAGCCCGCTGCTGTCCGCCTACATCATGGCCACGCTGGTCGTGGTGGTCGCACCTATCGTCATGTTCGGGCGTCGCGTGCGGCGGCTCTCGCGTGCGAGCCAGGACAGCGTGGCTAACGCGAGCGCGCTGGCGGGGGAGGTGCTCAATGCCATGCCGACCGTGCAATCGTTTACGCAGGAGCCCCGCGAGGCACGGCGCTTCGCCGGCGCGGTGGAAGCGGCATTCGAGACGGCGCTCACTCGTATTCGGGCGCGCGCCTGGCTGACCGCCGTGGTCATCGTGCTGGTATTCGCGGCCATCGTGTTCGTCCTGTGGCTCGGAGCGCAGGCGGTGCTGGCCGGGCACATGACGGCTGGCCAGTTGTCCCAGTTCATCCTCTACGCAGTGGTTACCGCCGGGGCTGTGGGAGCGGTCGCCGAGGTGTGGGGCGATCTGCAGCGTGCCGCCGGCGCCACCGAGCGGCTACTGCAACTGCTGGCGGCGCACTCGCCGGTGGCGCAGGCCGAGGCCGTCGTTCCGCTGCCGACGCACGGGGATGGCATCCGCTTCGACAACGTTAGCTTCTCGTATCCGTCCCGCCCCGGCATCGCCGCGCTCTCCGGCCTCTCGCTCGATGTCCGCCCGGGCGAGCATGTCGCCTTGGTCGGACCGTCCGGCGCCGGCAAGACCACCCTGTTCCAACTGCTGCTGCGCTTTTACGACCCGCAAGGCGGCAGCATTCTGATCAACGGCGTCCCGACACGGCATGTGCCGCTTGCCGAGTTGCGCCGGGAAATCGGAGTGGTACTGCAGGAATCGGTGATCTTTTCAGGCAGCGTGCTCGACAACATCCGCTACGGCGCGCCTGAAACCACACTCGCGCAAGTACAGCGGGCCGCCGAAATGGCCGCTGCGACTGGCTTTATCGAAGAACTGCCGCAACGCTACGACACGTTTCTCGGCGAGCGCGGGGTGCGACTTTCTGGCGGACAGCGTCAGCGCATCGCGATCGCGCGCGCGATCCTGAAGAATCCGCCCATCCTGCTGCTCGACGAGGCCACCAGCGCGCTCGATGCCGCCAGCGAACGGCTGGTGCAACGGGCGTTGGACAACGCCGCGCAAAACCGCACCACGCTCGTCATCGCGCATCGTCTCGCGACCGTACAGCAAGCCGACCGCATTGTCGTGCTGGAACAAGGCCGCATCGTTGCGCAGGGCCGTCACGCCGATCTCCTTCAGACTTCTCCACTCTATGCGCAGCTTGCCGCCCTGCAGTTCGGCGAGCCGCTGGGGCAGACGGAGCAGCGCGGCGCTGTGCGCGATCAAGTCGATTCTGCTTGAAGACGTGATTCAGGTCGCCCGGGCAGCCAAGGCGCGCTTGTCACCCGTTAGAAGATCGACTGGCCGTGGTCCGGCCGGCCGACGGGTGTTCGCCAGCGGCCGGGCCGAACGGTCGCGTTACCGGTCGAAAGCACCGCCCGACACATCCGTGCACGGAGGTTCCGTCACGATGCTGGCCCCCATCGGCCGCGATCCGCAACCGTCCGCAAAGACCGACCAGCCGCAGATAAATGCTGCGCGAATGACAGGCTCATGGTGGCCCGGAAGCGGCTCATCGAGAGCCGCGCCGCGGCTGAATGGTCCAAACGGGTCGAAGAACAACCCTCAACGAAGACGGACGGTCTTGCCTGAAAACTCTCGGGGCTGGGTACCGCCACGCGATGCTCACTATAAGACTGTTTGCGCTGTCCCTGACGATACGACACGGAGGCAGACTCCGGCCCTGTGGGGACGCCCTATCAGGCCTCGTTCGCCGTCCGCTTGACCGTTCACCGGGCTCCCGTAGACTGCTCGGCCCATTTTGCGTCGACCACGTCGGGCATTCCGATATCCGGCACGCTACCCAGCAATGACAGCGAATGCTTGGCGAGTTCCCGAGGAACATGCCCCGTCAAGTGCGCAAACCGACCGCCGTTGTCGGGGAAGACGTCAAAGATGCCGAAGTGATCGTCGTCAAAGCGGATGGCAAACCAGGCGACGGTCCTGGGTTCCTGTTCCACGAGTGCTTGCGCGTCGCGAAGGAACTGCGCGACCTGTGACTCGTGGCCCGCCTTTGCCTTGAACGTGAGGAGCAGCGCCTTCGTGACCGGCTCGCCCGATGATGTTGAGGGCAACTTGTCGGCCAGGACGTCGAACTCCTGAATCAGCGGCGCCCCGGCAAACACGCTGCCGCCGGCATCCAGCAGTGCTTGTGTAACTGGGCCCGCCAGATATGCCTCGCGGCCGGCATCGTCTGGGAACACGTCAAAGATGCCGTACTCCGATCGCCCGAATCTGATCGCGAACCACGCGGTCGTTGCGGCTTCCGCCCGACCCATCGCGAGAGCCGAGCGCAGGACGTCCTCCGCCATGGCGTCGTCGTTGCCGGCCTTGACTTCCAACCTGACGAGCAGACCTTTAGTGCCCATGAGACACCTCCATTCGTAATCGACCGACCGTGAGTGCGTCGAGCGTACAGTCCTTCGACGTTAACAAGCCAGCAGCGCCGCGCAGTAGAGCCAGTGCGCTCCCTCCGGAGGACACCTTCGGTCCTGCGATCGTCGCCGGCGGCACCGGGCTAGACATCTCGCCCGGCGATCCTGCGCGTGTGCAATGCACCTCAACTGACACGATAGTGGATTTCGCCTCGCCGTTCCAGGCGGGTTCGCTGGAACCGGCTTGCCCTGATGACTCTGGCATCTGCAGTTGCACGAACTCGCTCGCGACACGTCTGCAAGTCAGGAGCCGGAGCCTGCCGACGTCCGGTGCTGGCCGGACCCGGTTCCAGGCTGGCGGCGGTGGCGACTCCAGTTTGCTGCGCCGGCCCGCTGAACTGAAACCGGCGCGAGCTGTATGCCACGTTTGTGGGCCAGCTCGCCAAACTGCCGGATGACACGAAGATCTACCCCGGGCATGACTAC
>NZ_JAWRXB010000734.1:0-265 GCF_046535245.1 Paraburkholderia sp. SIMBA_030 | reverse complement strand
CGCCGCATGTGAGTATCAAAGGCATGATCCCTGCCCCGTTCACCGTGCCCCCGCAGTCCCGCCCTTCGCTCCCGAAGGCCCGGACCCGTGCCGGTGAAAATCCGCTGGTGCACATCATCCTCGCGTTCTGGGCCTTGTGGCACTGTCGCCACGCGCGCCCACCGGATACTTCGCTCACGCATCACTGACCAAACCCGGCCCGCTGCTGGCCGATCGTTTCAGTTTGACCCCACGGTTGCCCGCGGCGGTCATGTGCGCCCATGAG
>NZ_JAWRXB010000733.1:0-265 GCF_046535245.1 Paraburkholderia sp. SIMBA_030 | reverse complement strand
CTGAACAACGACTTCCAGTTCATCGAAGTGGGGCGTAAAGACCCGAAGAAAAAGCTGCTGCGCCAGCGCAAGAAAGAGTTCGTCGAAATCTACGAGCCCTTCAAGCCGCAGCAGTCCGTGGAGCAGGCGCACCGCTGCCTGGGCTGCGGTAACCCGTATTGCGAGTGGAAGTGCCCGGTGCACAACTTCATCCCCAACTGGTTGAAGCTGGTTTCCGAAGGCAACATCCTGGCGGCGGCCGAGCTGTCGCACCAGACCAACACCC
>NZ_JAWRXB010000732.1:0-265 GCF_046535245.1 Paraburkholderia sp. SIMBA_030 | reverse complement strand
CCCCCGGACACCATGGCATCGGCAGTGGGGCCGGGCCCCAAGGCGTCGATTGAAGCCACGGTATTGCCGTGGACTTGATTCATATATTGGAACTGCCCCGTGTATTGGAAGTTCCCTGTGTATCGGGACTGCCCTGTGTATTGGGACTGCCCTGTGTATTGGGACTGGCCCGTGCCAAGGCCGGCCGCCCTGTTCAAACGGGTCCGGCGTGCCGCCACCTGTGCGGGGTCGTCCCCTACGTGAAGGGCCAGATTCCCGGCGCCCG
>NZ_JAWRXB010000731.1:0-265 GCF_046535245.1 Paraburkholderia sp. SIMBA_030 | reverse complement strand
GGAGCAGAAGGCCGTCGTCGGTAAGGAGTTCCTGTTCCAGCCGGGCAACTGTACCAAGCATGTGCTTGTCGTTGTAGGGAAGAAAGCCGACTTGAGGCATGACCAGCAGCGCTGCGTCTGTTTGCCGTCCGCCGTAGGTCTGGGTGAAGGAGTGGATGCTTCGGTCGAATCCCTCCCGCATGATCTCTTCACGCAGCCGCTCGCGGAGATGTTCCCATTTCCTGGCATCCCCCGGTAGTCCATGGATCTGGACGGCCCGGATCCC
>NZ_JAWRXB010000730.1:0-265 GCF_046535245.1 Paraburkholderia sp. SIMBA_030 | reverse complement strand
GCCGCTCAATCGTCGGTGCAGCAGATTCAGAACAGCGGCGAACTGGTGAAACTCGCCGTCAGCGATGCGTTGCAGACCGAGAGTGCGCTGGGGAGTATTGCGGCAGCGGTGTCGTTGATTCAGCAGATGAACCAGCAGATTGCCGCGGCAGCCGAGGAGCAGAGTTCGGTGGCCGAGGAAATCAATCGCAGCGTCACGAGCATTCGCGCGAGCGCGGATCAGTCGTCACTGGCGATGCAGGGCAACGCGGCGTCCAGCATTGAGC
>NZ_JAWRXB010000729.1:0-265 GCF_046535245.1 Paraburkholderia sp. SIMBA_030 | reverse complement strand
CGTCGACGCGCCAAACAACCCTTAGGGTTCCACACCAAGCATCGCGAGAGATTGAAGGACTGCGGACTGCACTACCCGTCCGTCATAGACGGTAGTCAAACGTGTGATCGCACCGCTCGCATCAAGATTCAGTGCAAAAATCCCGTTCTTCCCTCCCGACAGCTGCGATGCCCGCCATTCATAGCCCCCACCTTTATCGCTCCCCAGAACGTGCCGTGGGATTGACGGAGAGCCGACGCCATACGGCGCCTGGACGATAATTCGC
>NZ_JAWRXB010000728.1:0-265 GCF_046535245.1 Paraburkholderia sp. SIMBA_030 | reverse complement strand
CGAGTCCCGAGCGGCGGCGCGACGGCGTCGAATACAAGGCGGCTGTCGACGAACTCAATCGCGACAAGCAGCGCGTATTCCAAGGGCTGATCGAGCATGAACTCGCCGACGGCCAATGCGGCGCGTTCCTCGTCTGGGGCGATCCCGCGCTCTACGACAGCACGATCCGCATTCTCGATGCGATCCTCGGCGAAGGGCGGCTCGCGTTCGAGTTCGAGGTGATCCCGGGCATCAGCAGCGTGCAGGCGCTGGCCGCGAAGCATCG
>NZ_JAWRXB010000727.1:0-265 GCF_046535245.1 Paraburkholderia sp. SIMBA_030 | reverse complement strand
CAAGCACCATGTTCACGAGCGGGCTGATCAGCGTGGTCAGTTTCAGCCAGCGCGGCAACCATCCGAGGGAGAAGTGTGACATGGGGCGGAGCTTGCCCTCGTAGTAGTGAGAGAAGAACTCCGACTTGTACGTGGCCATGTCCACACCGGCGGGGCAGTCGTTGGAGCAGGCTTTGCAGGCCAGGCAGAGGTCCAGTGTTTCTCGGACGTCCTTTGACTTCCAGCCTTCGTCAATGCTTTTGGCACCGCGGACCATATCCTGCAG
>NZ_JAWRXB010000726.1:0-265 GCF_046535245.1 Paraburkholderia sp. SIMBA_030 | reverse complement strand
CCTCGAAGGGCAGCAGCTGGAGCAATGGCGGGCGCTGCTGCGCCACCGCCAAGGCATCATCCTGGTAACGGGCCCCACCGGTTCCGGCAAGACCAGCACGCTCTACGCCAGCCTCAAACTGCTGGCCACCCCGCAAATCAACCTGTGCACCATCGAAGACCCGATCGAACGGCTGGAACCGGCGTTCAACCAGTTGCAAGTGCAGCCGGCCCTGGGCCTGTGCTTCGCCAACGGCGTGCGGGCGATGCTGCGCCAGGACCCGGAC
>NZ_JAWRXB010000725.1:0-266 GCF_046535245.1 Paraburkholderia sp. SIMBA_030 | reverse complement strand
CGCGATCGAACGCGCGCTGTCGGTGTCGTTCGGATTCGGCGGCAGTTGCGCAAGTGTGTTGTTGGACGCCTGGAAGGGCGATTGAAGTGAACTTACTGAGCTGAGAGGACGATAACAATGAAGCACAAAGGACATCTGGCCGGCATGTTGGTGGCCGCGTCGTTGCTGACGGGGTGCGGTACCGTGGTGCGTTCGCTGCCGCTGCCGGCGGCGGCAACGACGCCGGACACGAGCGGCGTCGCGATCTATTTCGGCACGCAGCCGCA
>NZ_JAWRXB010000724.1:0-266 GCF_046535245.1 Paraburkholderia sp. SIMBA_030 | reverse complement strand
ATCACGGCGACGGACGCCTCATAAGCAGAAGGTGTGGCTCTAGAACGCGAGCAGCACCATGCCGGTCTTACCTCGCCGGTTGGCATGTTCGAGCGCTCCCTGATAGTCCAACGCCGGATAGCGTTCCGCAACGGGGAACAGGTTCGGGAAGTTGCGTGCGAGCTCCAGTGCCTTAGCGAGGTCTGCCTCGCGTACCGCCGCGGGCTCGAATTGCCAGCTGAACAGCGACACACCCTTGATGGTCAGCGCTCGAGGCGCGATGGTAC
>NZ_JAWRXB010000723.1:0-266 GCF_046535245.1 Paraburkholderia sp. SIMBA_030 | reverse complement strand
GCCGGCCGATACCGTCAACTACATCCAGGGCATCCACGCGGGCCTGAGCTACGACTTCGGCGACCTGAAGACGATGGCCGGCTATCGCAACTATCGGCGTACGTATCACACGAGCGCCGCGAACCAGCTGAGCGACATGTATTGGGTCGGCGGGTCGTACCAGTTCACGCCGACGTTCTCGCTGATCGCGGCCGTCTATCACCAGAACATCAAGGGCGGCACGGATGCGGATCCGACGCTGGTGTCGGTGCGGGCGAACTATGCAC
>NZ_JAWRXB010000722.1:0-266 GCF_046535245.1 Paraburkholderia sp. SIMBA_030 | reverse complement strand
AGTGTTTTATATCCACTTGGACAGCTGACAATGATATCTGGTTCTTGCATGAATGTTAGCTTCATTTGATTCAAATTATTCGGGTCTGGAAAGAACAAATAAACATATCCCTTATCATTGCATTCTGCATTTCCTGAATAATACATTTGATATTTTATTAAGCTTTTATCAAACTCTAAGCCTTTAATACTGGCATTGCTATCTGAAGCATTTAAACTATTTAGAATCAATGTTCCATCAGTTTTTTTGATTTGAATTCTACCAAG
>NZ_JAWRXB010000721.1:0-266 GCF_046535245.1 Paraburkholderia sp. SIMBA_030 | reverse complement strand
AGCCGGAAGATGCACCGTCCAACCTGGCGATCATCGGTCGCTACATCCTGACCCCGGATATCTTCGACCTGATCGAACAAACCGAGCCAGGCAAGGGTGGTGAAATCCAGATCACCGACGCCCTGATGAAGCAAGCCCAGAACGGCTGCGTGATGGCCTACAAGTTCAAAGGCAAGCGTTTCGACTGCGGTGGCGCTGAAGGCTACATCGACGCGACCAACTTCTGCTTCGAGAACTTCTACAAGACTGGCAAGGCTTACTGATAG
>NZ_JAWRXB010000720.1:0-266 GCF_046535245.1 Paraburkholderia sp. SIMBA_030 | reverse complement strand
GCCGAAGATCGTCGTGACGCCCTGCACGGCCATGAGCCCCTTGACATCGGGCAGGACGAAAATCGACGCGAGATAGCCAGCGACGAAGACGAACAGCGCGAAGTTGAAGAGCTTCACCCAGTTCACCCTCGGCATCACGTAGGTGCCGAGGATGCCGGCGACCGCGAACCCGCAAAACTCCAGTGAAAAGAAATTTCCCAGCTGTTCGGGGGTGAACGCAAACTCGTTGACGAGCTGGTTGCCGAGTGCCGGCGCGCACAGCAATA
>NZ_JAWRXB010000719.1:0-266 GCF_046535245.1 Paraburkholderia sp. SIMBA_030 | reverse complement strand
AAGATGCGGTGTACGCGCGTTGTCCCGGCGCCGACACGCCACCAAGTGATCCATTCGCCTAAATGATTCCGCCGACCATCCCCACTCTCGTTGCGCGCGCCAGTGACCATGCCTTTCTCGGCAAACATCTGGCGATGGGCTCCGGCAGCCACGGAGACTTCGCGCTCGCGCGCTTTAACGACCTCGAACTGACGAGCGGCTACGAGCCGATCTTCGACATCAGCGTGCATGCGTTGGCGCAGTCGCTGTCGTCGGATGTGGAAAAC
>NZ_JAWRXB010000718.1:0-266 GCF_046535245.1 Paraburkholderia sp. SIMBA_030 | reverse complement strand
ACACCATCACGCCGCAATACGTGTTCGGCGACGGTCTTCTGTCCGCGGCGAAAGCGGTGTTCAAGGAGAAGGGCATCGAGCACGTCGGCAACAGTTATCACTCGCTGAATGAAAAAGAGTTCAGCGGCTATCTGACGAACGCGGTTGCCGCGAAGCCCGACGTGCTGCTGATCCTCAACTTCGGCTCGCAATCGTCGGACACGCTGCGCCAGGCCGTGAGCTTCGGCATGAAGAACAACTGCACGATTTTGCTCGCGTGGGCTTCC
>NZ_JAWRXB010000097.1:0-445 GCF_046535245.1 Paraburkholderia sp. SIMBA_030 | reverse complement strand
CCTGCAAGGCGCCGTCATGAATGCTGCGGAAGAGATTGCCTTCCACGCCTTCTGCGATGGCCGGATCGGCTTCCTTGAGATGGCCGATATTGCCGAGCGCGTGATGGATATGATGACCGGCCACGAGGCCGCCACGACGATGGAAGACGTCTTCGCAGCTGATGACGAGGCAAGACGGCGCGCCGGCGAAATCATTGTTCAAAAGGAAATGGCCGCTTAAGCGGCCATTTTTATTACGTTATTTCTGTTTTTCTTAGGCGACGTGCCTTGCCAGCGCACAACGCGACCACAGCGAATGCAGCGCGCCGACCAGATGCTCGATATCGGCATCGGAATGCTGCGGCGTCGGCGTGATGCGCAGGCGCTCGGTCTTCTTCGGCACCGTCGGATAGTTGATCGGTTGAACATAGACGCCGAAATTGTCGAGCAGCAGATCCGAGATCCA
>NZ_JAWRXB010000717.1:0-266 GCF_046535245.1 Paraburkholderia sp. SIMBA_030 | reverse complement strand
CTGGCTGGCCTGGGTGTAGATGGTCGAGATCTGCCGCTGGCCGAAGGCGTCGTACAAGGCGTTGGTGATCTGCGCAACCGTGATGCCGAGGCGGCTGGCCATGTCGCGGTCGATCACCAGGTACACCTGCAGGCCCTTGTCCTGCAGGTCGCTGGCCACGTCGGCAAGCTCCGGGCGCTGTTGCAGCGCCTGCACCAGCTTGCCGCTCCACTGCGCCAGCAGGTCGGCGTCAGGCGAGGACAGGCTGAACTGGTACTGGGTGCGGC
>NZ_JAWRXB010000716.1:0-266 GCF_046535245.1 Paraburkholderia sp. SIMBA_030 | reverse complement strand
AGTTCTCGGCCTTCTGGCCCTTGCCGAAGCTTTCCGCGGCGGCGGCCAACGCCTGGATCGGCCGAATCTGGCCGCGCAGGAAGAGGATGGAGACGCCGATCAGCACCAGGGAGGCGCCGACCATCCAGACGATGAAGATGTGAGTGTTCGAGGCGTATGTCTGATTGCGCTTGGTCAGAACCCGCAGGATCTTGCCGTCCAGCTTGATGCGGATTTCGACGAGATTGGAATCGCCGAGCGTATCGAGCCAAAAGGGCCGTTTGATC
>NZ_JAWRXB010000715.1:0-266 GCF_046535245.1 Paraburkholderia sp. SIMBA_030 | reverse complement strand
ACTGCCGGCCAAGGTCGGCGTGTCGCTGGTGATCTTGCTCAAGGGCTACGTGCTGGGCATCGTGCTGGCCTTTGGATTGACCAGCCTGGCGGTGTCGACCCAGCTCGGTCGTGACCTGCTGGGCACCTTGACCTCCATGTTCAACCCCCTGCCAGCAATCGCCTTGCTGCCGCTGGCGCTGCTGTGGTTCGGCCTGGGCGACAACAGCCTGATCTTCGTGCTGGTGCACTCGGTGCTGTGGGCGCTGGCGCTGAACACCTACGCGG
>NZ_JAWRXB010000714.1:0-266 GCF_046535245.1 Paraburkholderia sp. SIMBA_030 | reverse complement strand
CACAGGGCATTTTCGTGAACTTTAACAACGTCCTCACCACCTCGCGGAAAAAGCCGCCGTTCGGCATCGGCCAGATCGGCAAGTCCTTCCGTAACGAGATCACCCCGGGCAACTTCATCTTCCGCACACGCGAGTTCGAGCAGATGGAAATGGAGTTCTTCGTAGAACCCGGCACGGACGAAGAGTGGCACCAGTACTGGATGAAGGAACGCATGTCCTGGTACACGGATCTGGGCATCCGTGAGGACAACCTCCGGTTCTTTGAG
>NZ_JAWRXB010000713.1:0-266 GCF_046535245.1 Paraburkholderia sp. SIMBA_030 | reverse complement strand
ACAAGATGGCCGAGTCCAACAAGGCCTTCGCACACTACCGCTGGTAAAAACTTTCCGGACGCCGCCGGCTCACTGAGCCGGCGGCGAACGTGTAGTCCATCCGAAAGGGAGACCCCGTGGCACAGGACGTGCTTACCGACCTCAACAAGGTCCGCAACATCGGCATCATGGCCCACATCGATGCCGGCAAGACCACCACTACCGAGCGCATCCTGTTCTACACGGGTGTGAACCACAAAATCGGCGAAACGCACGACGGCGCTTCG
>NZ_JAWRXB010000712.1:0-266 GCF_046535245.1 Paraburkholderia sp. SIMBA_030 | reverse complement strand
CTTTTTTAGCCACGACAGGATGGATCGTGCCGTTGAGCGTGATGAAACTTTGCTGGAAATCTATAAAGAAATCAAAGATCAGCATTTCAAAAATCTCCGGAACTTGGTATGGTTCACAGGGGCATCTATTGTTTTCAGTTTGGTAGTGGTTTTCCTTAATGGATTTGATACAGGTTGCGTAATGAGCGGTTTTGCTTTGTTGGTCGCCGCACTTAATATATATACGATCACCAAAGCAGTATTATTGGTAATCGCTATGGTAGATC
>NZ_JAWRXB010000711.1:0-266 GCF_046535245.1 Paraburkholderia sp. SIMBA_030 | reverse complement strand
ACCAATGAGTTCACCTGGACATCCTTATTATTTTCGACGGCGAAGTACGCGCGGGGAGCTGATCATTGGCCCCACCGGGTGCCCCGTTGGGGCCGCATTGTCGCTCGATGGGATTTTCCCGCCCTGCTCGACAATAACAGCGGACCTCGGTGCTGGAGCCAGCGACGCAGTCACTACCGTCTTGTGCCGCATCTTTGGGCGGAAACAGGAAAAACCCCTGGAATCCTTGAATTCCAGGGGTTTTTCGTTTGTGCGCGGAGGGGGAC
>NZ_JAWRXB010000710.1:0-266 GCF_046535245.1 Paraburkholderia sp. SIMBA_030 | reverse complement strand
CCATCGGGGGCCTCCAGCTTCGGATCGTCGATGTCGCGGACTTCGACCTTGCCGGGCCGCAGATAGACTACGCCTCTATTCTTGCTCATTCTCGTCTCCTCCGTTGAAAATGCCGCCATCCCGCAGGGCTCCTCCCGCTGCGGGCTGTGCTCACAGATTAGAGCATATGCAAACAGGCACCGTTCCGAATGCGACGGTTTGGGTCCGGAATTGGCCTGTTAGTGCCGCTTCGGCTGGCCGCTTTCTTTCGCCAGGCTCTTCTTCAG
>NZ_JAWRXB010000709.1:0-266 GCF_046535245.1 Paraburkholderia sp. SIMBA_030 | reverse complement strand
CCAGTCCGGCTGCAGCAACGGCCGCCGGTATTGTCTGCGTCTTTCAGGAACTCTCGCTGATCCCGGACCTGTCGGTTGCCGACAATATCGTCATCAGTAACCCTCCTTTGCGCTTCGGCCTGATTGACCGGCGCCGGCAAAGGGTGATCGCCGAAGAAGCGCTGGCGCGGGCCGGCGCATCCGACATTCATCCCTCGTCGCTGGTCAAGGACCTGCCGCTGTCGCGCCGCCAGATGGTGGAGATTGCCAAGGCGCTGGCCCGCAAG
>NZ_JAWRXB010000708.1:0-266 GCF_046535245.1 Paraburkholderia sp. SIMBA_030 | reverse complement strand
CAGCTCTCGACGCGCTGCTCATCGACACCAGCGAAGCGCTGTCTTCCCTGCCGCATCTGGCCGTCAACGACGATCAGGCGCACCGTCTGAAGATGGGCAACCCGATCCTCGTGCGCGGCCGTGACGCCCCGATCACCGAGAGCGAAGCCTATGCGACGGCGCGCGGCAAGCTGATCGCCATCGGCGAGATCGGCGAGGGCGAATTCCGCCCGAAGCGCGTCTTCGTCTGACGACGCGACCGGCGCGCCGTAGGCCTGCCGGTCATG
>NZ_JAWRXB010000707.1:0-266 GCF_046535245.1 Paraburkholderia sp. SIMBA_030 | reverse complement strand
GATACGCGAGCGAAC
This sequence comes from Paraburkholderia sp. SIMBA_030, assembly GCF_046535245.1. Taxonomy (NCBI): domain Bacteria; kingdom Pseudomonadati; phylum Pseudomonadota; class Betaproteobacteria; order Burkholderiales; family Burkholderiaceae; genus Paraburkholderia; species Paraburkholderia sp. SIMBA_030. The sequence goes on along the minus strand of NZ_JAWRXB010000707.1, from coordinate 251 downwards.
GTGAAGCGACTGCTGCTGCAAAACGTCTGCGACCTGAGCAACAACATGAATGGTCTTCGGTTTCCGTGTTTCGTAAAGTCTGGAAACGCGGAAGTCAGCGCCCTGCACCATTATGTTCCGGATCTGCATCGCAGGATGCTGCTGGCTACCCTGTGGAACACCTACATCTGTATTAACGAAGCGCTGGCATTGACCCTGAGTGATTTTTCTCTGGTCCCGCCGCATCCATACCGCCAGTTGTTTACCCTCAC
>NZ_JAWRXB010000706.1:0-266 GCF_046535245.1 Paraburkholderia sp. SIMBA_030 | reverse complement strand
AGAGTAGATGGCGGCGCTGCAAATAATGATTTACTCATGCAGTTCCAAGCAGATTTGTTGGGTGTTCCGGTATTACGTCCTAGAGATACAGAAATTACGGCGAAGGGCGCAGCACTACTCGCAGGTTTAAAGACTGGGCTATATGACGAATCGACAATGAAAGCCTCATGGCAAGTAGATCGCGTGTTTGAACCAAGTATGTCGGCTGATACTCGTGAGCGACATCTTGCTAAATGGCAGCAGGCTATCAAAAGGTCTTTGATGCC
>NZ_JAWRXB010000705.1:0-266 GCF_046535245.1 Paraburkholderia sp. SIMBA_030 | reverse complement strand
ACGGATCGAGTTGAATCGATTGGTGAGTCGCGAAGGTTTGCAGCCGAATGACTTCATCGAGCAACACACTTTGCAATAAAAGCCTGAGAAAGCGGTTGTGTCGTGGTGACAGGCATTCTGTAGCATTGGTCGGCGCGCCGTGGGTGCGTCTTTGCTTTATCAGATGGAGAGCGCTATGGCTTGGAATGAGCCGGGTGGCAACTCGAATAATCAGGATCCTTGGGGTGGCAAGCGCCGCAATAACGGCGACCGCAAGGGACCACCGG
>NZ_JAWRXB010000704.1:0-266 GCF_046535245.1 Paraburkholderia sp. SIMBA_030 | reverse complement strand
ATCACCAGTTCTACCGTCAGCAGCAACACCGCCGCGATGTGTCATACAACTTAAACTATGAATGGCAGTTTTTACCAAATCATGGCTCGCTTCACCCTCAATATGGGCAATTAGGCCAAAACCGCAATTATCAGAAAAATCATCTGGCGTGGCCAGGTGTGTTTGTGAGGAAATCATTGACATAGCTTGTCCTTTTAAGTAGACGGGCAACTTACATTTCCAATGCGGAGTATAAGTTGGTACCCGTAAGCAGAACGGGCTGATAG
>NZ_JAWRXB010000096.1:0-449 GCF_046535245.1 Paraburkholderia sp. SIMBA_030 | reverse complement strand
ACTTGCATGGGATATCCGATGTGGGTGTTGCCTGACTCTGAAGGCTCGAGCCTGGCAAGCGGTGTCGTTTCCGTTTGGATGGCGGAAGTATATAATGCCCCAGTTTTTGTGTGCTCATTCTCCCAGCGAAGGAGAGCGAGCATGGGGTGTCGAACAATAGCTCGCGCATCAGAACGCAGCGCGGCCCCCAACCCTGAAGGTCGTTCCGCATGGCGAAATGGCTGCTTGCTGTCGGTATGTTCCTGCCGTTTTTCAGCGCACAGGCTACACAGGATCCCGAGGTGTTGTACAACCGCACGTGTGCGGCCTGTCACGCCGGGCAGTTGCCCCAGGCCCCCCAGCGGGGTAACCGGGCAGCGTGGGAGCCAAGGCTGGCGCAAGGTGTGGATGTACTCGTGAGGCATGTGACCCAGGGTTTCAAGGCTATGCCGCCGCGTGGATTGTGCATG
>NZ_JAWRXB010000703.1:0-266 GCF_046535245.1 Paraburkholderia sp. SIMBA_030 | reverse complement strand
CAGCGTATCTGTCAGAGGATATCCGCAGCGGGCTGCGTTCGATTCCGCATGGACAGTTCGAGGCATCGCGCGCACTGGGCCTGAACTTCCTCACCGCGATGCGCCATGTCGTGTTGCCGCAGGCACTGCGCAAGGCGATGCCACCGATGATCAACCACACGGTGCTGCTGTTCAAGAACACGAGTCTCGCAATGGCGATCGGCGCAGCGGAACTCACGTACGTGACGCGCCAGGTCGAGAACGAAACCTTCCTCTCGTTCGAATCG
>NZ_JAWRXB010000702.1:0-266 GCF_046535245.1 Paraburkholderia sp. SIMBA_030 | reverse complement strand
CTCCCGGTCTCGGAACCGTCGCTGGCCGAACTGAAACTGTTCGACGAGGAATTCGTGCTCGTCCGCCGTCTGGAAGATGAAGGCCGCCCGGTTCCCGACCGCGACATGCTGCGCGAAATGCGGCTGCTGCTGCTCGAGGAAGGCCATTGCTTCCGCGAACAGGCACTGTCCTTCTGCCGCATCGGCCAGGCGCGGCCGCGGGAAATCATGGAAGGCAGCTCGCTCTCCACGCTGGTCCAGATGGTCGGCGCCGGCATCGGGGTCAC
>NZ_JAWRXB010000701.1:0-266 GCF_046535245.1 Paraburkholderia sp. SIMBA_030 | reverse complement strand
AACGAATACGCGGCGCCGAGCGTCACGCCGCGATACGTGCCGACGTAGGTCACCGCGTTGTCGGCGCGGCCGTTCGGCACGTACGCGTCGAGCGAGCCGAGCCCGTAGATGTCGGGGCCGATGATGTCCGCGCCCTGCAGCGCGAGATAGGTCATCGTGTACTGGCGGCCGAACGCGAGCGTGCCGAAGCCGCTCTTCAGCCCGACGAACGCCTGCCGCCCGAACAGCCGCCCGCCCTGCCCGAGGTCGCCGCCGCGCACGTTGAA
>NZ_JAWRXB010000700.1:0-266 GCF_046535245.1 Paraburkholderia sp. SIMBA_030 | reverse complement strand
ATCATCGAGAGGGCAGTGCGCTTCATTCTTCTCTTCTCCTGCGTGTGGTAAAGCATTGAATGAGCGAGAGACTAAAGGCGCACACAGCAAATGTAAAAAAACCAAAAAAACGCATTAGTGAAATTCACAACACGCAATGACGCGATTATTGCGGCTTCATACAAACAGTATTTCTGCGAGCATCTTTCTTTAGGCACGCTTTAGCGGATTGTTTTTTGGAAAACGAGAATTAACGCGTATTGCCGCAAATATTTCGCGGCATCATG
>NZ_JAWRXB010000699.1:0-266 GCF_046535245.1 Paraburkholderia sp. SIMBA_030 | reverse complement strand
CAGGCTGCTTTCTCGAATTGGGTCGGTGGTGGAGCGAATAACGTAGGATGGATTGCCGGGGTTAATTATAATATTACCTATGAAAAAGGTAACGATCTTTTGGAGAATATTATTGCATTGGACTATGGTCAGAATGACACCAAAGGATTGGGAGTGAGAAAGACGCAGGATGTCATTAATATTTCCACCAATTATGGAAGGAAAGTTTCCAAAAGCTGGTATTTATCGTTAGGAGCAGGTTTACAGTCCCAGTTTTCTGCAGGATA
>NZ_JAWRXB010000698.1:0-266 GCF_046535245.1 Paraburkholderia sp. SIMBA_030 | reverse complement strand
AACCATGGACTAGGCCCGGATTATCAGCTGCCCGGTCTGCCGCACCGCGCGGGCCACGGACTGGGGCTCGAAATCCACGAAGGACCGTTCATCGTCCGCGGCAACAAGACGCCTCTGGCGGCTGGCATGTGCTTTTCCAACGAGCCTATGATCGTCTTTCCCGGCAAGTTCGGGGTTCGCCTGGAAGACCATATCTACATGTCGGAGACCGGCGCCAACTGGTTTACCGAGCCGTCGAGCGGCCCGTCGTCTGTCTGACGCGAAGC
>NZ_JAWRXB010000697.1:0-266 GCF_046535245.1 Paraburkholderia sp. SIMBA_030 | reverse complement strand
CTCACTGGGAATCTACGACCACCTCCCGGAAAGGAATATCGTAAATCCCTACATCCATCTGATTAAAATGCTGGATGCCGCGCACCTTATTTTGGAAAGGAAAGGGTAGTACATGCCATTTTACCTCTCTTGTCATTCCGACGAAGGAGGAATCTTGTTGATAGATAAGATTCTTCATTTCACTTCGTTGCATTCTAAATGACAGTAGGATAAGTTATATGTAGACTTCCATAACTTCTTTCTTCCAGCTTCTATCTTCAAAACAC
>NZ_JAWRXB010000095.1:0-450 GCF_046535245.1 Paraburkholderia sp. SIMBA_030 | reverse complement strand
GTTGCGCGGATCGGAGATCGTGTACACCGGGTGACCGAAACCGATCACCACCTCCTTGTTCTCGACGCGACGGCGGATGTCCGCTTCGGCTTCGTCGGGCGTCTGGTAGCGCGACTGGATCTCGAACGCGGCTTCGTTCGCGCCGCCGTGCTTCGGACCGCGCAGCGCACCGATTGCACCGGTGATGGCCGAATAGATATCCGAGCCCGTGCCGGCGATCACGCGGCCGGTGAAGGTCGATGCGTTGAATTCATGCTCGGCGTACAGGTTCAGCGACACATGCATCGCGTCGACCCACGCCTTCGACGGCTCCACGCCGTGCAGCAGGTGCAGGAAATGGCCGCCGATCGAATCGTCGTCGGTTTCGACTTCGATGCGCTTGCCGTTGTGCGAGTAGTGATACCAGTACAGCAGCATCGAGCCGAGCGAGGCCATCAGCTTGTCGGCGAT
>NZ_JAWRXB010000696.1:0-266 GCF_046535245.1 Paraburkholderia sp. SIMBA_030 | reverse complement strand
GTGATGGGCGAGACGCCGGATCATGTCGAACCGGCTTACGACCAGATGACATTCGACGTCGAGATTGACGATCTGGAAACGGCCCGAGGATAGACAGAGCCTTGTATTTCAAGGGTTTTCGGTAATCACGGCATCCATTTTAGTTCCATAATCCATCTTATGCGATCTTCGTGTGTAGCGGCATTTTAGAGATGCGACATATAGGCTAGTTAGAGATGCGACAGTCGTCGCTTCTTGGGATGCTAGCTGAACGTCAGCATTGGGAA
>NZ_JAWRXB010000695.1:0-266 GCF_046535245.1 Paraburkholderia sp. SIMBA_030 | reverse complement strand
CAACGAGGCTTTTTTTGCGCGCGGTGAAGAGGAGCGGCAGCTCAACCGGCTGTTGCTCGAGCGTGGTGTCGAGCGCATCTGCCTCGACCCGCGGGCGTTGTTCAGTTGCACCTCGCGCGAGCCCGCCGTGCTGCATGCCCAGGCCAAGAAACCCAAGGTGCCGCCACGCCCGGCCGCCTTCAGCCAGCATCCGCAGGTACGTTTCATTGGCCATCCGCAGCTTGAAGCCAACGAAGCCTTCCTGACGCCCTGGGTGGCCAAGGTGG
>NZ_JAWRXB010000694.1:0-266 GCF_046535245.1 Paraburkholderia sp. SIMBA_030 | reverse complement strand
ATGCGATCTTCGGCGCCTGGGGCTTTGCCAGGACCGCCGAAAAATCCCACCCGGGATACGACCGGGTGACCTATGTCGAGATGCGCAAGGCCCTGGCTTAGCGGCCGGGCAAAACGCGGTTCGGCGGCCGGTGGCCGTCGATGAAGGCGCGGATATTGATGATCACCTTGTCGCCCATGTCGATACGGCCCTCGATCGTCGCCGAGCTCATATGCGGCAGCAGCACGACCTTGCCCTCGTTGGCGAGCTTGATCAGCTTCGGATTG
>NZ_JAWRXB010000693.1:0-267 GCF_046535245.1 Paraburkholderia sp. SIMBA_030 | reverse complement strand
TCGTGAACTTCGATCCCAGCGATCTAGGGATTTAAATGCTGAAAGGCCTCTGTCATATGAGAAAGTCTTCCCTTCTCCGCGCCTTGATGATGGTGGCGGGTCTCGTCACCGTCGGCGCCTTTACGACGCCCGCGAACGCGCTCGTCGAAATCAACATCAACAAGGGTAACGTTCAGCCGCTGCCGATCGCCGTCACCGACTTCTTGCAGGGCGACATGGGCGCGCAGGTTTCTCAGGTGATCGCCGCCGACCTGCAGCGCTCGGGTC
>NZ_JAWRXB010000692.1:0-267 GCF_046535245.1 Paraburkholderia sp. SIMBA_030 | reverse complement strand
CGAAAGGAGCGCGTCGGCACAAACAAGCATTTGATGCGTGACATTCGCGTGCAGATCGAGGCTGGCGACGATCGGCATGGCGTCGCCAACGAGCGCACGCACACGGGCCAACAGTTCGCCCTCCGCGTCGTCGATGCCTTCTGCCATCGCTGCGCCCTGCAGGTCCAGGTAGATTGCTTCGAACTGTTTATTTTTTACGTCTTCACAGATTTCAGTGCTGATCTTTTCAAACGCTTCGGCCGTGACGTATGACGATGGCACCGCGCC
>NZ_JAWRXB010000691.1:0-267 GCF_046535245.1 Paraburkholderia sp. SIMBA_030 | reverse complement strand
GGATTATTGACAAATGCTCTCAGCGAAGCATTTCCATGTCAACAATGATGCGCTCCTGCCGGCTTTCCCCCGTCAGTTGACCGGGGCTCTACCTGGTATTTGATGAAGACTTGCATCGGCGAGCCACCCGCCAGTTGTTTGCAGCGCAGCGGTTGTTTCGCTGCACCTTCGACTGCTGGGGCAGATTCGGCCATCAGCATTGCCCGGAATGACACCTGAATTGATGCTTTGGATCCTGCGTGCGAAAACTCACCAGCCGCCCTTCAA
>NZ_JAWRXB010000094.1:0-451 GCF_046535245.1 Paraburkholderia sp. SIMBA_030 | reverse complement strand
AGTCTGATTTACGCCTTGTCGGCTCCGATCCGTGAGGCGATCAACCTCAACGGTTCCGCGACCATTCATCTGGACCTGCTGCCGGGCAAGCCTGTGGATAAAGTGCAGGCCGCGCTGAGCAAACCTCGCGGTTCACGCTCGATGTCCAAACACCTGCACAGTCAGCTGGGCATTGATGGCGTGAAAGCCGCGTTGCTGCGCGAGCTGACACCGGCCGATTGCTTCAGCGACCCGGCGTTGCTGGCCAAAGCGATCAAGGCACTGCCGCTGACGCTGGTGAAAACCCGCCCACTGGACGAAGCCATCAGCAGCGCCGGTGGTGTGACGTTCGAGTCGATGGATGAACGCTTGATGCTCAAGCAATTGCCTGGCGTGTTTTGCGCGGGGGAGATGCTGGATTGGGAAGCGCCGACGGGCGGCTATCTGCTGACCGCGTGTTTCGCCAGTGGGC
>NZ_JAWRXB010000690.1:0-267 GCF_046535245.1 Paraburkholderia sp. SIMBA_030 | reverse complement strand
CGGCATGTTCGACGGCAACGACTGCAGCCGCGTCGAAAACCATGCGCGGCTCAAGCGTGCGGATGAGTGGTTTTTTCGACCGGATATGCCGCCGCCCCAGTGCTTCGCGGCTGATACCGCCTTCGACAGGAAAACCGCTGGTCTTGCCAGATTGCTCTCTGAACATCATCACACACCTCGCATCGACCCTTTGGGGTCGCAGACTCCGATGAGAATGCAATTTCTTCGATACGCCTGCGGGGCAGCTCTCCGAACTGACTCCTGATC
>NZ_JAWRXB010000689.1:0-267 GCF_046535245.1 Paraburkholderia sp. SIMBA_030 | reverse complement strand
CTTGTAGCTGACGCAATTGTGCCTCTAGCATACGCGCCTGAAAGTTACTGCGGTACAGTACGGCATACTGTTCCCACTCATTGCCAAAACGCAGCTTATGCGTGACGATTTCTTTGGCCACGCGCTCCGATTCATCATCGTCATTACGGCAGTTAATGATGCGGATTTTTTCGCCTTGACCTTTATCTGACCACAGTTTTTTCTCGAATAAATGCTCGTTATTTAGAATGACGGCGTTGGCCGAAGTCAAAATACGCGTGGTTGAGC
>NZ_JAWRXB010000688.1:0-267 GCF_046535245.1 Paraburkholderia sp. SIMBA_030 | reverse complement strand
ACACAGAAGATTTTTTCGCACAGAACAGTCCTTATCAAAATGATGATTTGGTGCAATTAGTTGATAATCTTACAAAAGAAAATGTCAATTACAAAAAAGTTACTACTTGGTTAGATGGTACTCTAATACATATCTCGAACGAAGCAAATTTAATTGATGGTATAATTTATAGAAAAAAGGAGTCTGATTATTATGTTAATACCCTCATTTTATCAGGTTCCGAATTGAATGCTGGCATTTTTGGAGTATATGCTGATGGAGTTACAG
>NZ_JAWRXB010000687.1:0-267 GCF_046535245.1 Paraburkholderia sp. SIMBA_030 | reverse complement strand
CCATTCGAGGCGCTCGGCGTAGGTATCGGCGCGGAAATTGCCTTGCGCGTCGAAGTCGGTGACGGGGAACGACAGCAGCCCTTCGGAAACGATCTGCTTGAGTTCTTGCGGCGTGGTCATGGTCGGGGATCCTGTGATGATGGCGATATCGGGCGAGCCTGCGTTCAGCGCACGAGGCACGGACGCTTGTGGTCGAACGTCCAGTTGGGAATCAGGTATTGCATGGCGATCGCGTCGTCGCGCGCGCCGAGTCCGTGCTGCTGATAC
>NZ_JAWRXB010000686.1:0-267 GCF_046535245.1 Paraburkholderia sp. SIMBA_030 | reverse complement strand
CGTGCCCTCGACCTCGAAGTGGGTCGTGGTGAAGATCAACGACCGTGGCCCGTATCTCGCGGCCGCGTGATCGACCTGTCGTATGCGGCGGCGAAGATGCTCGGCCTGCAGCACGCGGGCACCGCCAAGGTGAACATCGAAGGCCTCTCGCGTCAGGAAGCGAAGGCCGCGCAGGCGGAAATGCTGGCCGCCAACTCGAACTCGGGCAGCGACCGCTGATCGGCTGAGCGGATCGTCCGCTGATTCGACCGTGTTGGCGCGTGGCGC
>NZ_JAWRXB010000685.1:0-267 GCF_046535245.1 Paraburkholderia sp. SIMBA_030 | reverse complement strand
CGAGGTCAGCAGCGGCTCGACGCGTCCGCTTTGCGGATCGAGCTGCATGACGCCGTTGCGGTAATCGGCGATCAGAATGCGGCCGTCCGGATGGAACTTGAGGCCGTTCGGCTCGCCTTCGTATTGCGCGACGAGCGTCCAGTCGCGTTCACCGCCGCCCTCGCCACCTTCAATGCGAAAGATGCGGCCGAACGGAATATCGACGACATAAAGCCGCCCTTGCGCGTCGAACGCCGGACCTTCGAGGAAGCTGTCGACGCTCTGCCC
>NZ_JAWRXB010000093.1:0-452 GCF_046535245.1 Paraburkholderia sp. SIMBA_030 | reverse complement strand
CAGTAACGATGCACCAGCGGCTTTTGCGCGCGCAGCACCTTGAGCACTTCGGCGTATTGCGCTTCGTTCAGCTCGTACGGGTCCTTGATGCCGAGCGCGGGATTCTTGTGCATCAGATAGACAGCGGCGTCGGCCACATAGATCGCGCCGTTATAGGCCTGCACGCGGCCCTTGTTGCTCTTGCCGTCCGGCAGCGTCTGCTGCTCGAAGACGACCGACCACGAAGTGGGCGCCTTCGGGAAAATCTTCGTGTTGTACGCGAGGAAATTCGCGCCCCACTGATACGGCACGCCGTAATGGACGCCGTTGACCGTGTGCCACGGCGCGTTCTGCAGCCGCGGCTCGATCGTGTTCCAGGCGGGAATCAGCGCCGTGTTGATCGGCTGCACCTTCTTGCCGTAGACGAGCCGCAGGCTCGCATCGCCCGATGCGGTGACGAGGTCGTAGCCACC
>NZ_JAWRXB010000684.1:0-267 GCF_046535245.1 Paraburkholderia sp. SIMBA_030 | reverse complement strand
CGCTCACGAATGATCCGCCCACCCTCGAACGCCATCTGCCCCAGCAACTGTGCTTGCTTGGGGCCAACGCTGCGCTCGATCACATCGATATCGCGGCTATAGCTGTTGACGATCTGACCGCCGTTACGACCCGACGCGCCAAAACCAACCTTGGCCGCTTCCAGAACCGTTACCTTGAAACCGTTCTCCAGCAGAAACAGGGCAGAGGACAGACCGGTGTAACCGGCGCCGATCACGCAGACATCAGTCTCTACTTCACCCTGCAAG
>NZ_JAWRXB010000683.1:0-267 GCF_046535245.1 Paraburkholderia sp. SIMBA_030 | reverse complement strand
GCGAACATCCGTGTCCGCCGTGCGAGTCCGCCAGCGCGGCGTAAGCTCCCGCGCGAATGACCTTGCCGTACGCGGCGGCGTTCACGCCGCGTCGGCATTGCGGCGCGCCGCCCGCAGGCGAAAGAATTGCGCCCTGCGCCACACAAACTCGCAATTTTTTCCGGACAGATCTGCGCGGCGATCCTAAAATTAGGGCAAGCGGCCCATCCATCCCGGCTCCCGACTGTTCTCCAATGAAGTCGCTACTTCATAGGGGAATGACTGACA
>NZ_JAWRXB010000682.1:0-267 GCF_046535245.1 Paraburkholderia sp. SIMBA_030 | reverse complement strand
ATGGTGGGAAGCACATTTCCGTCGATACCGGCTTCATCGTCTACAACGAATGCAATTACCCCAATCTCACCGCGCTGTTTGCCGAGCTCGACGTCGCAACGCATGCCAGCGACATGAGCTTCTCGCTGTCGCTGGACGAGGGCCGTCTTGAGTGGAGCGGCTGCGGTCTCTCCTCGCTGTTTGCGCAGAAGCGCAACCTGCTGCGCCCGTCCTTCTTGCTGATGATCCGCGAGATCCTGCGCTTCAACAAGACCTGCCTGGAAGACC
>NZ_JAWRXB010000681.1:0-267 GCF_046535245.1 Paraburkholderia sp. SIMBA_030 | reverse complement strand
CGCGATCCACGACTACATCGGGCCCGTGATCATCGCGAGCAACGGCGTGAACATCGGCGACAACGACAACGGCTACAACGACATCCGCGTGCAGAACTCGGTGAAGTACGTGAGCCCCGTCTACTACGGCCTGAAGTTCACCGCGCTGTACGGCTTCAGCAACGCGACCGGCTTCGCGAACAACAGCGCATACAGCTTCGGGCTCGGCTACGAGCGCGGCCCGCTGCGCTGGAGCGTGGTCTACGCGCAGTACAACCATCCCTATAG
>NZ_JAWRXB010000680.1:0-267 GCF_046535245.1 Paraburkholderia sp. SIMBA_030 | reverse complement strand
AACATTGAAAGTGTAACTTAGTGATACATTGCGCAAGCGTATAAAAGATTGGTTGCTATATGCAAAACTGCTGCTAACAGTATTGCTGGCTATGGTACCTGTACCGCTTGGCATCACCTTTGGTAAATCAGATAGGTCTCCCGTATTTTTCCAGCGATCAGCTAGAAGATCCGGTTGATTTCTCATTGTCCCAGCAGGCAAGGAAATTCCGTATAAGTAGTAGTAAATATTTTTTCCTGTCTGCTTCTTGAAATCAAAAAACCATTG
>NZ_JAWRXB010000679.1:0-267 GCF_046535245.1 Paraburkholderia sp. SIMBA_030 | reverse complement strand
CGATATCTTCAAGGGCGAGCAGCACGCGCCGGCATTTCTGAAGATCAATCCCAATGCCAAGGTTCCCGCTCTCGTCGACGACGGGGTCACGGTCTTCGATTCGCATGCCATCCTGCTGTATCTCGCGGAAAAGCATGGCCGCTTCATTCCGGCCGGGATCGGCGGCAAGGCAGCGATGCTGTCGTGGCTGCAGCTGGTGGCGACCGGACTCTCGCGATCCACTTCCTGCACTACGCGCCGGAAGATCTGCCCTATGCGAAGAACCGC
>NZ_JAWRXB010000678.1:0-267 GCF_046535245.1 Paraburkholderia sp. SIMBA_030 | reverse complement strand
AGCCGTTTATCCTGGATAATGACCGGAAAATCATCCACACCATAATGGTTGGGGATAGGCAGCGACTTGCTGACTTCATCTTCCACCAGCCACATTCCGGCAAGGCCGTTATAGACCTGCTGAGCCGTGCGGTTGGGAGTATTGGCGTGATACCACAGAGTAGCTGCGTTCTGGCGAATGGGCAGTACGGGTGCCCAGTCAGCGTTTGGCGACATCATCCGTGCCGGACCGCCCATCAGCGGGCCTGGTACCTGTAGCCCGGCCACC
>NZ_JAWRXB010000677.1:0-267 GCF_046535245.1 Paraburkholderia sp. SIMBA_030 | reverse complement strand
ATACCCCAACGATCCCTAAAGATGGCTACTTCGCGGACCAGGGTTGCGTTTTCGAACCCGTCTGTTTGAGTGCCGAGTTCATCGAGCAGCGCCGTCTTCCATTCAGGCTCTTCGAGTAGCACCGCCCCGGCGACTAGCTCTGTCCGGTTCCCAATCCGCCGTCGGACTTGCTGGATCATAGACCTGAGGTCCGCCCGTTCGGTGATCAGCCTTTCTGCCAAGGGGTTAATAGCAACTTCGGGAACGAGGGAATTAAAGCGCCGAAGG
>NZ_JAWRXB010000676.1:0-267 GCF_046535245.1 Paraburkholderia sp. SIMBA_030 | reverse complement strand
GCGAAGGCGACGACGAGCACCATCGACTGGGAAAACTTCACGACGATCTCGCTCGATCACGTGCATTACCGCTTCGCCGCGCCGCCCGCCGCCGACAAGGACGTCGCCGGCAACGACGCGGCGAACCACGCCCCCGGCGGCTTCGAACTCGGTCCCGTCGATCTCACGATCGCGCGCGGCGAAACGCTCTTTATCGTCGGCGAAAACGGCTGCGGCAAGACCACGCTGATCAAGCTGCTGCTCGGCCTCTACCGGCCCGACGCGGGA
>NZ_JAWRXB010000675.1:0-267 GCF_046535245.1 Paraburkholderia sp. SIMBA_030 | reverse complement strand
CGTCGAGCATCGGCGCAAACATCTCGTGCCACGCGCGCGGTTTTGCCTTGATCGTGCCGGCGAGGTACAGGAATTCGACGTAGTCCATCAGCTGGTTCGGCCACACCGAGAACCGCGTGTCCGGCGCGGCGAGCATCCGTATCATGTCGTCGTGCGACACGCCGACACCCGATGACGCCGCATACAGCACGGCCGCCGCGCGCGGATCCTGCACGATCAGGCGGTTCGCTTCGTCGAGCGCGCCGAGAAACGCGGCGGCCAGCGCAG
>NZ_JAWRXB010000674.1:0-267 GCF_046535245.1 Paraburkholderia sp. SIMBA_030 | reverse complement strand
CGACCGGCTGGTGCGGCGGCGCGCAGACCTGATGAAGATTGCCTGCGGCGAGCCAAGCACGGCGCTGCGCAAGGCCGGAACGCTGGAAGACTGACGATGGCAACGACGATTTACGGCATCAAGAACTGCGACACGATGAAGAAGGCCCGCACCTGGCTCGAGGAGAATGGGGCGGGCTACGACTTCCACGATTATAAGGCCTCGGGCATCGACCGGGCACATCTGGAAGACTGGGTCGGCAAGGCCGGATGGGAAACGGTGCTGAAC
>NZ_JAWRXB010000673.1:0-267 GCF_046535245.1 Paraburkholderia sp. SIMBA_030 | reverse complement strand
AGGCCCTGCAGACCGCTGTCGACGCGTTCCTTGCTCAGCCCAACGACGAAACCCTGAAGGCCGCCAAGGAAGCCTGGTTCGCCTCGCGTGTGCCGTACCTGCAGAGCGAGGCCTTCCGCTTCGGCAACACCATCATCGATGACTGGGAAGGCCAAGTTAACGCATGGCCGCTGGACGAAGGCCTGATCGACTACGTCGACAAGAGCTACGAGCACGCCCTGGGCAACCCGGCCGCCAGCGCCAACATCATCGCCAACACGGAGATCC